>CAZPLZ010000208.1:0-5079 GCA_964587525.1 uncultured bacterium
CGCGCGATGGGGTCCCCGTCCGGGTGCCGGCTGATCAGCACCGTGTAGGTCTGGCCACAGTTGATCCCGGAGAGGAGCATCGCCAGCAACTGATCATGCCAGAACGCCAGGAGGGTAGGCTCCGGCGGCGGCACCTTCCTCCGATGATGCTCCATGCCAACCAGCCGCACGTTGAGGGTGGCTGCCAGCGCCTTCAAGAGCCACACCCCAGCGGTGGGCGCCACCACCCAGGCGATGCTTCGCAGTGCGCGACGGATCACAGATCGTCCAGGATCGCTTGCGCGACCAGGCGAGTGGCGCGCTTAGAGCCAAGGCACCGGTGCAGTTCACGGGCGTCACGGCGGGCTTGGCGCCGCGCCGCACTGCTGCTCAACCGCCGACGGGTGGCAGCCACGAGCGCTCCGGGCGTGAGAGCACCTTGCAAGTACTCCGGAACCGCCGGCCGGTTCAGAATCAGGTTCACCAAGCTCACATATGGCACCCGCACCAGCCGCCGGGCGATCATCCAGTTGAACCAGTTTCCGCGGTACACGACGATCTGCGGCACCCCCAGCAGCCCCAACTCCAGCGTGGAGGTGCCAGAGGCGGTCCAGGCGAGCCGGGCTCCGGCCCGGATCGCGTAGTTCGGATCACGCACGACATGGATATGGGGTTCCGTGCGCACGAACTCCTCCGACCCCGGCGCCACAATGACCGCCCACTGCAACTCCTGGTGCTGCGCGGCGACCACCCGGGCCGCTTTGAGAAAGACTGGAAGATGCCGGGCGACTTCCTCGGCGCGACTGCCGGGAAGCAGGACGATGAGCGGCCTTTTGGGATTAAGACCGGTACGCGCGAACGCTAAGCCCCGGGAGGGGGGCTTGGCGGGAAGCACATCCAGCAAGGGATGCCCGACGAACGTGGCGCGGATGCCAAACGCCTGGTAGAGCGGCTCTTCGAACGGCAGGATGAGAAAGGCCCGCCGGAGGATCCGCCGCATGAGCAAAAGCCGCTGCGCGCCCCAGGCCCATACCTGCGGGCAGATATAGTAGTACACGGGGATCCCCAGGCTGTGGGCAATGCGTCCCACCCGGAGATTGAACCCGGGGAAATCGATCAGGATAACCGCGACGGGACGGCGGACCCTCCATTGCGCCTTAAGCCCCTTCAGGAGCGAAGCAAACAGTGCGATGTGTCTCACGACCCCGGTCCAGCCCACCACGGCACCCCGGTGAAGCGACGGATTCACCCGGGCGCCGGCTGCGGACATCCGCCGGTCCCCGAACCCTTCCACCTTGATCCGCGGCGCACGCCGGCGCAGTTCCCGCGTCAGCAGCGCCCCATACACATCCCCCGACGCCTCTCCAGTTGAAATGAAGATCGACTGAGCGGACATTAGCAGGGCGATCCCGCGACCGCGAGGCCCTCCGACCCGAACAGCCTAAGGTTCAAAATGCCTCGAACAGAGTTTAAACTTTGGCTTTGGCGGAGATGGCGAGCTGGACGACTTCCTCTTCCGAGATCCCCAGGGCGTGATAATTGCGATAGGACTCGTCGATCAACCGCTCCGGCGATCCGGTCTTAAGCTTATCCTCGCGTAGCTCCTTCACGACGCCGACGAGATACTTGATGAGCTCTTCGGTCAGCTCCACACCGTGCGCTGTAAGCGCGTGCACATACTTTTTCAACACGTGCTCCACCGCCGCCGCGCCGGTGTGCTTCCCGAAGACAAACCGCTGCGTCCCCCCGACGGTTTCCTCCCGGATGAACTGGTAGATGGCCGGATGGATGACGATGCCCGCCGTGTGCATGCCGGACTCGTGTGAGAACACGCCCTCGCCGACAAGCGGCTCGTGTGGCTGCATGGCGATGCCCGAGTACCGCTCGACGGCGCGGCGCAGCTCCACGAGCCGGTCGTACTGGAAGCCAGGCAGGGTGATCCCGTACAGCTCCTTCAAGATCATCACCACCTGATGCAGCGGCGCGTTCCCGGCCCGTTCGCCGATGCCGTTGGCGGTGACGCCCGCGTGCGTGGCGCCGTGCGACAGCGCGCGCACGCAGTTGTACGCGCCGATCGCGAAGTCATTGTGAAAGTGCGCGGTCAGTTCGAGGCCAGGCGGCAGAGCCTTCACGATCGGCGGGAAGTAGTAGTCCACCGCCTCCGGCGTGAACACCCCGCACGTGTCTGAAAAGCAGAACCGGGTCCCGCCAGCCTTGGCACAGGCGAGCGCCCACTCGATATCATATTCCAGGGTGGACCGGGAGGCGTCTTCCGCGGCGAATTCCACGCGCGAGAACCCGCGCTCCCGGGCGTACGTCACCGCGCCCGTAATCATCCGGATGTTGGCCTTCCGATAGAACTCCACAGGCAGGTCCAGCCACTCCTCAGGTTTGTGGCCTTCCAGCTTGAGCAAGAACTGGCCGATCTTGTACTTCATGTGAAGGTCAGACAGCGTGGAGAGCACGAGCACGGCAACGGCATCCGGCTCCACGCTGATTTCTTTGAGCGTGTCCACAACGGCATCGAGATCGCCGCGGTTACTCCGGCACATGGCCAGAATCTCGACGTCGTTCCGGATCCGGCCCGCACGCTGCGCCTCGACACAGAGCTGAAGGGATTTGCGGTCCGACTCGGACACCACGGGGAACGCCACGTCCATCACGTGCACCCCGACCTCCGAAAGCAGGATGGCCAACTCCAGTTTCTGCTCGGGGGAGAACGCCACGCCGGGCATCTGCTCCCCATCCCGCAAGGTGTCATCGTAGATCCGGATTTCAGCAGGTGGGCGGAAGCTCTTGCCCTGCGTGAACGCGACCGGAGGCTTGGCGAGGTCCTTGAGCTGCTCTCTGAGCTCAATCACCTGTTCAGAATTCCTTCTCCCCCTTTGGGGAAGAGGGGGGCGCATCATTTCTGCGCTGCCAGGCCGGCGGGAATTTCAACGCCTCACGGTATTTGGTGACCGTGCGCCGCGCGATGACAATACCCTCCCGTTTCAGAACCTCGCCCAACTGCTCATCCGAGAGCGGTATCGTACGATCTTCATCCTCAATGAGGTCACGGAGGCGCTCCCGCACGGCGGCGCCTGACGCTTCGGATCTGGAAGCTGCCGGCAGCCGGTTCGAGAAAAAATCCTTGAGGGCGTAGATCCCGCGCGGTGTGCTCACGTACTTGTTCGCCACGACCCTGCTGACCGTGGACTCGTGCACGCCGATCGCGTCAGCGACCTCGCGCAGGGTGAGTGGCTTGAGCTCGGCAGTGCCCTTGTCGAGAAACGCTTTCTGCGTCTTGACCACCTGGTCAAGCACCTTGCACATGGTCACCCGGCGCTGCTCAATCCCTCGCATCAGCATGAGGGCAGACCGGAACCGCTCTTGAAGATACCGGCGCTCTTCCTCCTCGAGCTTGTCGCGGTTGGCCAGTAATTCCCGGTAGGCCTTGCTGAGCGTCAGCGGTGGCAGCCCGTTATCGTTCATGCTCACGACATACTCCCCGTCGATGTTCTCCACCCGGGCGTCCGGGATAACGGCAGGGGGGGATTCGGTGAACTGCCCGCCAGGTTTTGGATCGCACGAGCGGACTTGCTTTAAGGCAGCCTCAACGTGGACAGGGCTCACCCCGAGTTCTGAAGCCAGCGGTTCCACCTCCGCGCCGTTTTTGACCTGAAGCCGTTCCAGGTGCCCGGCGACAATCCGCTGGGCCAACGTGGTGTCGTCCTTCAGCCGCTGCAATTGCAGCAGAAGGCATTCCTTGAGATCCCGCGCGGCGATGCCCGGCGGGTCGAGCGTCTGGAGCAGTGCAAGGGCCCGCTGAAGCTGCTCCCGCGGCGCCCCGGCGTCGGCAGCCAGCTCATCCAGAGAAGTCGTGAGATACCCGTTATCGTCCAGATTGCCGATCAGATACTCCGCGAGCCGGATCTCTTCCTCGCTCGCTTTCGAAAAGCGGACCTGCTCGAGCAGGTGGTCCTGCAGCGTTTTCACCGTGATGAGGCGGTTCTCCAGTTGCTGCACACGTTCGTCCTCGCGCTCGCGGTTCAAGTTTTCTCGGGGGCCTGCTTCTGCCGCGTGCGCAAGCCAAGCGTCCATCGTTTCTTCAATTTCACTTTCCTGACGCTGTTGCTCGGGGACATCCTGAGGGAGATCACCCGGCCCTTCTTCGAGCACGGGATTGGATTCCAACTCCTGGCGCACGACCTGCTGAAGTTCGATGGTGGGAAGCTGCAGGAGTTTGATGACCTGTCTAAGCTGGGGGGTCATCACCAACTTCGGCTGCAGCTTAAGCCGAAGCGAGTGAACAAGTTCCATACGTGAAGAATCGTAAGTGATTCAAGGGATAAAATCAAGTGTGTGTTACCATACGAAACGTGATGGGCGCCTCCTCCACCGGACCGCACCAGTTTTCCGGACTACTGGATGAGCTCGCGCGCGCTAAAAGTTCAGCCCCCATCGGCGCCATTGAATCCCTGATCGAAGCCGGAGACTCCGCCGTGCAACCGCTCGTTGACCTGCTCGAGGCCATTGAGCCGGATGAAGACGACTGGACACCGCTGTGGATTGCCGTGACGCTCGGTGAGCTGCGATCGCCTCGATCCACATCAGCCTTGCTCAAGTTGCTCGCGCTGCGGGAGGGGGATGTGCTGGCTGAAGCGGCGGTGGAAGCGTTGGCTAAAATCGGAGTTCCGGCGTTCCCGTCCCTGTCCCAGTTCGCGCGCGAAGCCCGCGAATGGGAAGCCCGTCACTACGCCTACGCGGCCATCGGCTTGATCCCCTCCGAGGAGTCACGGCGGTTCCTCACCGAAGCCCTGACCACTGACGTCCTGCTCACAAGCTCCATCGCCGGGGCCCTGGCCAATCTGGGCGACCCTCAGGCGCTGCCGGTCCTCAGAGGACTCCTCAACACATGCGAGAAGCAGGAAGTCCCGGTGGTGCGTGAAGCGGTCGATATCCTGGAAGGGCGCCATCCGCCGGATCCCAAGATGCACCAGCAGAACTGGCGTACGAGATACTCAGAGCTCCTGGCTACTTAGCAGGATACGGAAAAAATCCTCCAACGGAGCGAAGGGGCAGACTTCGAGGGCCGTGTGCCGACCGTTTCGGCGTCGC
>CAZPLZ010000209.1:0-4962 GCA_964587525.1 uncultured bacterium
GGTGCCACAGACCAGTGCTCTAACCATTGAGCTACACTCACCATCACCACGATTGAATATATACACACGGCCGGAGGGATTTGAACCCCCAACCCGCTGGGTAGAAACCAGCAGCTCTTCCTGTTGAGCTACGGCCGCTCATCTGTATTTACGTCGGGGCGCCCGGATTTGAACCGAGGACCTCCTGCGCCCAAGGCAGGCGCGCTGCCGCTGCGCTACGCCCCGTTCTCTCTATAATACCTCCATGGCGCATTCCCCGGTCCCCCTGCTGCGCATGCGCGGCATCACCAAGGGGTTTCCCGGTGTGGTGGCGCTCGAGAGTGTCGATCTGGATGTGCGGCGGGGCGAAGTTCATCTCCTGCTTGGAGAAAACGGTGCGGGCAAATCCACCTTGATGAAAATCCTGTCCGGCGCATACGAAAAAGACCGCGGCACGATCGAAATCAACGGCCAGAGGGTCGAGATCACATCTCCACACCAGGCACAGGAACTCGGGGTCAGCATGATCTACCAGGAAATGAACCTGGTTCCTAATCTCACCGTGGCTGAGAACATCTTCCTGGGCCGTGAACCTTCCCGGTTCGGGTTCGTACGCACTACGGCCATGGAGCAAGAGGCCAGCCGCTTGCTGCGCCGACTCCATGCTGGGTTCGCCCCGTCCACCCCGGTGCGGCAACTCCCGGTGGCCCAGCAGCAGCTTGTGGAGATTTCTAAGGCCTTGTCTTTGAATGCCAAGATTGTGGTCATGGACGAACCTACGGCTTCCCTCACCCAGCGCGAGGTTCAGGATCTTTTCCGCGTCATCCGCTCCCTGAAGGCCTCCAGCGTCGCCGTGATCTACATCACGCACCGGCTGGAGGAAGCGCGAGCCATCGGTGATAGGGTCACCGTTCTCCGGGACGGAAGGGTGGCCGGTGCCGCGCCGGTGCGCAAGGTATCAAACAACATATTGGTGCAGCTCATGGTAGGCCGCCGGCTCTCCCAGGTGTTTCCCGCCCCCCCCACGCCACGCCCAAGCACGCTCCTACGTGTGGAAGATCTAGGGCGGAAAGGTATCTTCGGTCCAGTCTCGTTCTCCCTGAGTGCCGGAGAGATATTAGGGTTCGCCGGACTCATCGGCTCTGGCCGGACCGAGATGGCACGGTGCCTGGTCGGTGCCGACATAGCCACATCGGGGACGGTCCACCTCGATGGAATGACCGGCCGGTTTCGCAGTCCGCGCGAGGCAAAGCGGTATGGTCTCTGCCTCCTGCCGGAGGACCGGAAAGCCCAAGGACTCGTCCTGAACCTGTCCGTGCTCCACAACGTTTCCCTAGCTTCACTTGCACGATTCTCACGGTACGGGTGGATGAGAGGCCGGGAGGAACGCAAGACTGTATCCGCGCTCATTGACCGGCTCAAAGTCAGAACAACCGGACTTGGACAGGCCACAAGGAACTTAAGTGGCGGCAACCAGCAGAAATTGGTCCTCGCAAAGTGGCTGGCGGTAAAACCGCGCATCATTATCTTTGACGAACCCACCCGCGGCATTGACGTAGGGGCTAAAGTCGAAGTGTACAAATTGATCACGTCGTTAGCGAAGCGCGGCGTAGGCATCATCATGATCTCGTCCGATCTCAGCGAGGTGTTGGGGTTGAGCCACCGGGTGGCGGTCATGCACGAAGGCAGGCTCGCGACGATCCTGGCGCGCAAGGCTGCAACCCCGCAGCGCGTGATGCGGTTTGCTATGGGATTATCAAAACACAATAAGCATGAAGGAGGATAAACGATGAAACGCACATTTGGAACAGGGATTGTTCTAGGGCTGGTTGTCGGCTTGGGTTGGGGCATGTCGCACAACTGGTCCGCCGATGCGGCGGAACACCCCGGCGAGGCAGCGGGAGAACATCCGGGTAAGGCGCTTGAAGGATCGGGGACGGTCAAGTCGGTCCGGAAGTTTACCGTCATTGGCACATCCTCAAAAGGAGCCAAGCGGTGGGAGCCGGCGACGCTGATTTGCTTTCAGGGCGAGAAGATCAAGATCAAGCTGATCAACAAGATCCCGCCAAGGGACAACGTACACGGCTTCTCCATTGAAGCGTTTGGCGTCAAAACCGAAGTCTCTGGGAAAAAGGACAAGACCGTCGAGTTCGTCGCTAAGAGAGCCGGACTGTTCGATATCACGTGCCATCTCCATCCGGCTCACATCGGCGGCCAATTGCTGGTGCTGGAGAAGTAGAACGGCTAACCACCTCGCCGAAGAAAAAAGCCCGTACCTCCTTCAGCATGCCTTAAACCCGGTTGACTGGCACGCCTGGGGAAAGGAAGCGTTCGAGAAAGCCAAGAAGGAGGACAAGCCCATCTTTTTGTCCGTGGGCTACTCCACCTGCCACTGGTGCCATGTCATGGAGCGCGAATCATTCGAAAACGAGGAGCTGGCCGGGCTTCTAAACAAGAACTTCATCGCGATCAAAGTGGACCGCGAGGAGCGACCGGATGTGGACAGCATCTACATGGGGTACGTGCAGGCGACCACCGGGCGGGGCGGCTGGCCCATGTCGGTCTGGCTGACCCCGGAACTTCAACCGTTCTTTGGGGGCACCTATTACCCTCCCGAAGCTTTTCGGCAAATGTTGTCTCAGATTTCGCAGCTCTGGCAGCGAGACCGGCAGAAGATCACTCAGTCGGCCGGCGAGGCGAAAAAATTTATCAGCACGCGCATACGGCAATCAGTGCCAAGCGCGGCCGCCGAACTCCTGGAGTCGTTCAGTCAAGAAGGGTATCAGGCCTTTCGAAGTATCTACGATTCTAGCCGAGGCGGATTCGGCGGCGCGCCGAAATTCCCCCGCCCGGCGGTCTTTAATTTTCTCCTGCGTTACCACTGCCACTTCGACGCAAGTCCAGCCCTGGACATGAGCCTTATCACCCTTAAGGAGATGGCCGCCGGCGGCATGTACGACCACCTGGGCGGGGGCTTCCACCGCTACTCGGTGGATGAGCGCTGGCATGTCCCACATTTCGAAAAAATGCTGTACGACCAAGCCCAACTGGTGATCTCCTACGTGGAGGCGTACCAGATCACCCACGAGGATCGCTACGCCCAGGTTGCCCGCGGCGTGCTGGAGTACGTGCTCCGCGACCTGACCGCTCCGGAAGGCGCCTTTTACTCCGCCGAGGATGCGGACAGCGCTGTGGACCTTGGGCACCCCCACGAGAAATCAGAAGGGGCCTTCTACACGTGGACCCGCTCCGAAATCGATCGGATCCTGGGGCAGGAAGACGCCGAGCTGTTCAGCGTTGCCTATGGTGTCGAGCAAGATGGCAACGTGGGCCACGACCCCCAGGGAGAACTGCGGGGCAAGAACGTCATCTTCCTGGCTGCCACCCTCGAAGGTCTGGCAAAACGGTTTCAAACCTCCGTGGATTCAGTTTCCAACAGGCTACAACGTGCGCGAGACAAGCTCTTCGCTGAGCGCGCCAAACGGCCAAAGCCGCACCTGGACGACAAAATTCTCACAAGCTGGAACGGCCTCATGGTCAGTGCGTTTGCCCGCGCCGCCTGGGCCCTTCCATCCGATGCCTCCCACTCCCCTTCTTATCTCACCGCTGCCCAGCGGGCCGCCGGATTCATCCTCAAAACACTGTACCGCCCCCAGGAACACCTCCTTCTGCGGCGCTACCGGGACGGCGAAGCGGCTATCCATGGTTTCGTTGACGACTACGCCTTTTTTATCCAGGGTCTGCTCGATTTATACGAAGCGGATGGCGATATCACCTGGTTCGAAACTGCGATCGCGCTACAGGAAGCTCAAGACAACTTGTTTTGGGACAAACCTGGCGGGTACTTCAGCACGGATGGCAGGGATCCTTCGATCATCGCCAGGAACAAAGATGATTACGACGGAGCCGAGCCGTCAGGCAACTCCATCGCCGCCATGAACCTGTTGCGGCTCTGGCACATGACCGGCCGGAAAGACTTCAAGGGCCGGGCCATTGACCAGATCGCCTGGGCCGCTGGAGGTCTCAAAGGCCTCCCCTACACCCAACCCCAGATGCTCGCAGCGTTTCTTGTCTATCTGGGAAAACAACGGCAAGTGATCCTGGCTGGCGATCCTACCTCACCGGAGATCGCCGCCATGCGCAAGATCCTGGCCTGCCGTTTCCTGCCGGACTTGGTGGTCCTGTATGCCGATGGCGGTGCAGGTCAGCAAAAGCTGGCCGAAACGCTCCCTTTTATCAAAACAATTACCCCGCTTCAAGACAGAGCCACGGCCTACGTCTGTGAAAACTACACCTGCGAGCTGCCCACGAATGACCTAGAGCAATTTAAAATCCAGCTCAAAACGTAATGGTCAGCCCGCCGTCCACGACCACCACCGCGCCGGTCATGTAGGAGGCATCAGGCCCCATACACTTCGATCGATGATTTCCCTCCTCAGATACCGCACGCGGTCCATTTTGGCTTTCCTGGCGATAGGGTGTTTGGCCGGGACGGCTCCTGCCTCCCCGGTGGAACCTGCCAAGCTGCGTCTGTCCGTCGCCGAGTGGATCCTGCCGAATGACAGCAACATGGGTATTCAGGCCCAGGCCGAACGCGCCGTCCTTTTGGCCTTCAAGAAGCGTTACCCGCACATCGAGGTAGTCCGGTTTGGCGGCATCCGGATGCAGGAGATGTCCCTCGATGTCGGACCGTTGATGGCGATCGCCGGTGGGGTCTCGCCTGACGTCATCTATGTGAACTTTCGCAAGTCGAACAGCTATATCATGCAAGGCTTCTTGCGCCCGCTGGATGAGTTTATCGATTCCTTGCCGCCGGAGGAGCTGGAAGAGATTGTGCTTCCTTCCGTCAAGCCGGTGCTGTACCGGGAGGGAAGAAGCGGGGAAAAGCACTGGTGGGCGTTTCCGTTCGACAACGTGGTGGTGGCGCTGTATTACCGGAGGGATCTGTTTCATGAGGCCGGGCTCGATCCCGACCGTCCCCCG
>CAZPLZ010000210.1:0-4933 GCA_964587525.1 uncultured bacterium
TAAAAAACAAAGGAAAAAAACTGGAGCGAAAGGCCAAGGAGGAGGCCGAACGAAGGAGGTTGGCACCTGCACCTAAGCCTAAGCGCGATCTTTTCATTGCTGATTCCAGTAACCATCGCATCCGCAAGGTGGATACCGCAGGGGTCATCACCACTGTGGCGGGGGATGGGACCGCAGCTTTTGGCGGAGATGGGGGGGCTGCCACCGCGGCACAGCTCAATAGTCCTTTTGGTATCGCCGTTGATAGTTCAGGCAATCTTTTCATTGCCGATACTAATAACGAACGTATCCGCAAGATAGACGCGGCAGGGGTGATCACCACTGTGGCTGGGGATGGGAACGCAACTTTTGGTGGAGATGGGGGAGCTGCCACCGCGGCACAGCTCTTCGCTCCTTACAGTGTCGCTGTAGATAGTGCAGGCAATCTTTTCATTGCCGATGCTTTGAACAACCGCATCCGCAAGGTGGATGCCGCAGGGATCATATCAACCGTGGCGGGCAATGGGACCGTTGGTTATTCCGGAGATGGGAGCCCCGCGACCTCGGCACAGCTAGCCTTTCCTACAGATGTTGCCTTCGATAGTTCTGGAAACCTTTTCATTGCTGATTCCGATAACAGCGTTATCCGCAAGGTTGATGCTGCGGGAACAATAACCACTGTGGCAGGGAATGGGACCGTAGGTTTTTCCGGAGACGGAGGACCCGCCACGTCAGCACAAATGGTTTGGCCTGCTTATGTTGCCTTTGATAGTTCGGGTAATCTTTTCATTGCCGACTTTAGTGACAATCGCGTCCGCAAGGTGAATACGGCCGGCACGATCAGCACCATGGCCGGAACGGGGATAGCAGGCTATAACGCGGATGACATCGCTGCCACTATGGCGCAGCTCAACGGCCCTCTTGGTCTTGCCGTTGATAGCACAGGCAATCTTTTCGTTGCCGACTATAATAACCATCGCGTCCGCAAGGTGGATGCCGCAGGGGTGATCACCACTGTGGCTGGGGATGGGACCGCAACTTTTGGTGGAGATGGGGGAGTTGCCACCGCGGCACAGCTCAATAATCCTGTCGGTATCGCTAAATAGTTCAGGCGAGCTTTTCATTGCTGGACATTTCTTGACAGGCATGCAAAGTTTGTATAGACCCGAGAGAAGGCTAAGGTTTCAATAAGGGGATAAGAGTCCGTCAGAATCGATCAGAGAAGGCCGAGGGGATCTCCCTTCGGCCTTCTTGTATTTGGTTAAGGGCCCCCTGGTTATAATGGCTCCGATGGCCAAAACGTGGAAAATAGCCGGGATCAATTTCGACCATATGCACATGGGGGATTTGCTGCGGCTGGTCCATGAGCATCCCGAGGCGGAGATCGCTGGCGTCTGCGACGAAGACCCTGCGCGCATGCAGGGCACGGTGAAAAATTTCTCTATTCCTCAGTCTAAACAGTTCACCGACTACCGCAAATGCCTGGAGGAGACGAAACCGGACATCGCGATCCTGTGTCCGGCCACGGGGCGACACGGCGAGTACGTGGAAATGGTCGCCCCCTACGGGGTGAATATCCTGGTGGAGAAGCCGTTCGCCGCTTCCCTCGCGGACGCCGATGCCATGACCAAGGCGGTGAAGGCCACGGGAAAGACGATGGTCATCAACTGGCCGCTGGCCTGGTATCCGCCGCACATCACCACCAAGCGACTGATCGATGAAGGAGTCATCGGCGACGTGCTGGAGGTGCACTACTATGATGGGAACCGCGGCTCTTTAAGGCATATCGCCGACAAGGCAGAGATCAGCGCGAAAGAGGCGGCGCGGCAGAAATCGCAAAGCTGGTGGTACCAGAAGGCCAAGGGGGGTGGCTCCCTCCTGGATTACCTGGGCTATGGCGTCACACTCGGCACGTGGTTCCACGGCGACCGCGCCCCCATCGAGGTGACATGCATGGTGGATGAGATACCCGGGTTGGAGGTGGACGAGCACAGCGTGACGGTGGCTCGTTACGCCTGCGGGCTGTCCACGTACGAGACGCGCTGGGGGACCTACACGGACCCCTGGACGCATCAGCCGCAGCCCAAGTGCGGGTTTGTGGTCACTGGCACCAAGGGTACGATCAGCTCCTACGATTACGAGCCGACGATCCGCGTGCAGACCAAAGCGCACCCCGAAGGGGAGGTGCGGCCCGTGGACAACCTGAGGCCGCCGTGCAGGAATCCCATCGAGTATCTGATTCACTGCTTGGCCACCGGCGAAGAGGTGACGGGCCCGCTCTCCCCTGTGTTGGCCCGCATCGGGCAGCAGATCGTGGACACCGCGGGCAAGAGCGCCCGCGAAAAGCGCACCGTCCCGCTGCTGGCCTGAATCTTAGGGCACACCATGGCTAACCGGCGCATCACCGCACCCGCGCTTCCGTACGAGCCGCGCGATCCGAAACGCTACCGTCCCGCCATCGGGCTGATCGCCTGTGGCGGCATCACGGGGGCGCACCTGACTGCCTACCGGCAGGCTGGGTACCGTGTGGTGGCGCTGTGTGATCTCATCGAAGAGCGGGCGCGCAAGCGGCGGGAGCAGTTCTACCCCAGAGCCGAAGTGTACACCGACTACCGTCACGTCCTGGACCGCAAGGACATCGAGGTCGTGGACATCGCGACCCACCCCCGGGAGCGTGCGCCGCTCATCGAGGCGGCCCTGCGCGCGCGCAAGCACGTGCTCAGCCAGAAGCCGTTTGTTCTTGATCTCGCGACCGGCCGGCGCCTCGTGGCGCTGGCCCGCAAGCAGGGGGTGAAGCTGGCGGTCAACCAGAACGGCCGCTGGGCGCCCCACTTCAGTTGGATCCGGCATGCCGTGCAGCGCCGGCTCATCGGGGAACTCCTCAGCATCCATGCCGATGTCCACTGGGACCACACGTGGGTGGTGGGAACGCCCTTCGAGAAGATTCGCGACCTGATCCTCTACGACTTTGCGATCCACTGGTTCGACATGACCAGCAGCCTGCTCGGAAACCGGAAAGTCCGGCGGGTACAGGCGTTCAGGACCCGGGCCGCAGAGCAGCGCGCTCGGCCCCCCATGCTGGGGGAAGTCATCATGCAATTTGATGGGGGTCAGGCCTCCCTGGTGTTCGACGCGCACGTGCGCTTCGGCGCCGAAGATCGGACCTATGTGGGCGGCACGAGGGGTTCGGTAGTCAGTACCGGGCCCAGCTTGGGTAAACAAACCGTCACCCTGTACACCGCCAGGGGGTATGCCAGCCCCCGGTTGAAAGGGAGCTGGTTTCCGGGCGGCTTCCACGGCACCATGGGCGAGCTGCTGTGCGCGGTTGAAGAGCGCCGCGAGCCCTCCAACGGCGCGCGCGACAATTTAAAGAGTCTGGCCTTGTGTTTCGCTGCGATCGCCAGTGCGACCGATGGCAGGCCAAGAGCGCCGGGCTCCGTCCGCCGCCTTCCCCCTGGATCCGCGCCGGGGGTATGACCCAGCCTGAGCGGGTCGAGCAGCCTTGGGTCAAGTAAACCTGCCTGCCCGGGTTTTGTTGCTCACTGGGTCCACGGGCATCGCCGCTGCCACTGCGAAGCTGGCCGCCCGGCAAGGCGCGCAGGTGTTCGTCGTCAGCCGTACGGAAGCCCACTGCCGCGCGCTGGCGGACGAGATCGCCTCAACCGGAGGCACCTGTGCCTGGCACGCCGCCGATCTCACCGCTGCCTCGGCCGCCGCGGAGTCGGTCCGCAGGTGTGTCGAGCGGTTCGGCCGCATCGACGCGTTGTTCAATGTCGCCGGCGTCAGCGGCCGGGGGCTGGGCGACGGACCCATCCACGAGTGCTCGGAGGAGGGTTGGGATTACACGATCACCACCAATGTGCGCAGCATGTTCCTGATGTGCCGGGAGGCCGTCAAGCAGATGTTGGCGCAGCCGGTGGACGGTCATGGCCTGCGCGGATCCATCTTGAACATGGCCAGTGTCCTGGGTTTTTCGCCGGAGCCGAAGTTCTTCGGTACCCATGCGTACGCCGCCAGCAAAGGCGCCATTCTGGGCATGAGCAAGGCGATGGCGGCGTACTACGCCCCGCACAAGATCCGGGTGAACGTTATCGCCCCGTCCCTGATCCGCACCCCGATGAGCCAGCGAGCGCAGGAAAAGCCGGAGGTCATGGAATTCATGAAGAGCAAGCAGCCGCTGGCTGAGGACTTTATCGAGCCGGAGGAAATCGCCAAGGCGGCCCTGTTTCTGCTGGGAACTGAGGCGTCGATGATCACCGGGGATGTGCTCACGGTGGACGCCGGCTGGTGCGTGAGCGGATAGGTGAGAGGCGGCATGAATCCGGGTCTGCAGTATCTCGCCAGGTGCCGCGAACTGCTGGAAACCGTGGCGGCCCAGGAGGACAAGATCCGTCAGGCCGCGGGCTGGTTCGCGGAAACGATCCTGGCGGGCCGCATGGTGCACCTGTTCGGTTCGGGCCACAGCCGGATCATGGTGGAGGAGATGTGGCCGCGGTACGGCTCCTTCCCCGGCTTCAATCCGATCGTTGAACTTTCGCTGACATTTCACAACCCCGTGGTTGGCGCCAACGGACAGCGGCAGGCGATGTTTCTGGAAAATGTCGGCGGGTTTGCCGAGCAGGTGCTGCGTAACTTCGACCTCAGCCCGAAAGATTCCGCGCTCGTCATTTCGTGCAGTGGATGCAACCGGGTCTCCATTGAAGTGGCCGAGGGCTTCCGCAAGCGCGGGATCAAGGTGGTGGTGATCATCGGCAAGCGCCATTCGGAGGCCAGCGCCAGTCGGGACCCCCGCGGCAAGAAGCTTCCGGATTTCGCCGACCTCGTGCTGGACACCGGGATCCCCCCGGGGGATGCCATGGTGGAAGTGCCGGGGCTGTCCACTCCCGTGTCGCCTGGCTCCACGATCGGGGGCTGCCTGCTGATCAACGCCATCAAGGCCGAGGCGGCTGCGAAA
>CAZPLZ010000211.1:0-4895 GCA_964587525.1 uncultured bacterium
GCTGGATGGCAACAGCGTCTATATATGGTAATGCCTGGTTCACAACCTTTCTTGGCATGTCTATCTCATGATAGCGATCCCCAAAGATGAGATGATCCTTATCATACTTGCGCAGGTACTCGTGCGCCTTCGAATAAAGCTGCCGGGCAATTACGGCGAGAAAATCCTTCTCAGGAGATCCAGGGTGGTCCTTCCTCCATTCCCCCCATGCCTTTCCCCCGGGAGAGTCTTTTGGCAGTTCCTGGAAGAAGGATATCCAATCTTGACCTCCCCTTTTCCGCTTCC
Organism: uncultured bacterium; assembly: GCA_964587525.1. Taxonomy (GTDB): domain Bacteria; phylum Oederibacteriota; class CAKKQC01; order CAKKQC01; family CAKKQC01; genus CAZPLZ01. The sequence continues at coordinate 286 of CAZPLZ010000211.1, forward strand.
AAAGGGGGATATCAGTCCAGAAGTAGCCGATCAACATTGGATTATCAGCTTGCGGTTCAACAATATCGCGGATCTCTTCTTCCATTTGCTCTAGGAATCCGGGGTCGAAGACATCCTTGAAACCAAACTTGCTGTCAGGCATCCATTGGCAGATAGCTACAAGATTGATCCCTTGTGTATAAGGGTAGCGTTCCCACATCCAGCGCGGGCCCTGGTAGCATCCTGCATTGAAGCCCCAAGACCTGATATTCTCAATAGCCTTGTCATAATCAGTGGAAGTCATATTATGAAAATGGTTGATCCCAAGCGAGACGAACGCATTCCCTTCGGGGGTCACCAGCCACCATCGCTTTCCGTCGCGTTCGGTACGGAAGAACCCCGTTGCCTCGAACTTCTTCGCCGTCCATCCCCCGAAGCGGTCGAGTTCGAACTTCCCCGCATCAGCCATCGCCACCACCCCCTTTGCCGCTACAAGAGCCGCGATGATGAGCCTGGTCATCGACCACTACTCTCTATCCGCGGCAACCCGTTGCCTCATGAGTTCGATCTCATTTCTTCCGTAGAAGGTACACCCGGCTTCCGGCATCGTCTCCATCCCCCTACTGTACTCAAGAACTCTGGGGCACCGGGAGGGCACCGAAGACGCACTGGCCCTCGCGACTACTCCGCAAACGTTAAGCCCGTACGAACGGAAGGAAGCTTCTGAGCTCAACACTCGCAGGACTCAAAATCCTCCGGGGCTAATCTCATCAGTGATCCCTCTGTGATCCCTCGGGACGTGATCTGACAGGTACGGACGTGTACTCCTAGGTAGTCCCCCGACTTGGACATGGCGGGGGAGTGCGGTCCCCGTTATGCTGGAATGTACATCATTCACTTTTGGGGCGTAGCCAAGTGGTAAGGCACGGGGCTTTGAACCCCGCATTTCCCTGGTTCGAATCCAGGCGCCCCAGTTGTTATCAGAGTCTGACTTGGACCCCCTGGCTGGACTCTGGTAACAACCACAATCGCGCAGGCCGCCTGAGGAGATGATCCAGGCTGGTATAATTCCTCAGGGGAATCACCATGAAGACAGCCGATGCCACCGCAGAAGTGTTCATGACCGCCATCAAGGCCCTCCCGCGAACGGAGCGGGAAGGCGTCCTGCGGCGTCTCCTGGCTTCCTCCGAACTGCGGGAGGACGTGATTGACGTCGCCCGGTGGCTGGAGCGGCGCTCGGAGCCCTCCATACCGTACGACAAGGTTCGCCGGCGCTTGAAGGCATCCGGCCGTCTTTGACCTACCGGATCGAGATCAAGTCCGGCGCCGCACGGGAACTTGAAGCACTGCCCACAACCGCAATCCGCAGGATAGACAAAGCGATTCTCGCGCTCGGAGACAATCCACGGCATCACGGCGCCATCAAACTGACCGGCCTTCCTCCGTGGATATCTGGCCCTCTCCCGGCGGGAGGACGAACGCTTCGAGCGGGAGTGCCGGGAACGAACCGGACGCCGCTTTCCACGCTTGAACGAACTGCCCGGCGACCTTCGCCGAAAGTTCCGCCTGAGCTGGGAGCGGACCTTCGATCTGCCCTTGCTCTCGAAGGCTGCGGATTGGGGACGAGAATCCGGCGAAAGACGCATCCAGGGAACGGTGGAACAGATACGCCTTCGTGACGTGGTCTCAGTCAAAGAATTCACTGCCCGGTAGCGGAAGAACGAATGATTTGAAAAATTCCACGGATGCTGCATGCACCTTCAGGCTATGGGAAAAGCGTCCTCCAGGAAACAGGTGGAACCCGGCACTCCCGTAACGTGGGGGCCGAACCGGGCGTTGTTACCAGAGTCCGATTCGGGCAGACTTACTCGGAGGGAGGGACCCTTTAAGAACGGAGTCTAGACTGGCAGGCCGAACTCGCGGGCCGATTGATTCTGCGATGTGTCCAGGCTGATGAAGCGGGTCAGCGGCTCTCGTTCATGAAACCAGAGGGCGGTTCGCAAATGGGCCAAATCCAGTGAACGCGGCGTGGACACGACGGGCATGGCTCCCCAGCGGCAGAGCTCCACTGTTAGCTCGTGGAGCACGAAGCGGTCGAGGTCGTTCTCCAGCCGGTCCAGTGTGCGATTCAAATCCGCCGGGGAAAGGGCCCCCTCTCGGGCGAGTCGTACAAGCGTCCGGTGCGCCTCAAGGGCCAAGACCGCACTGGACAACAACTGACTGTTGGCGGTCTCTCGCACGATTGTCTCGTGCCCGGCCTCCCGCAACAGCACGCCAAGATAGGCCGACGTATCGATGTAGAGCCGGGACGGCACAGGCCCTGCGCTAACGCGCGTTCTTGCCGCCGCCTCGGTCCTCGAGTAGGACCTCGAGATATCTTCCGCCGGTGCCGCGGTTCAAGACAGGCCGAAGACCCCCTTCCCCAACACGAGCACCAACGTGCAGATGTTCTGTTTCGAAAGAAATCAGTGAGGCGACCGTCTTCTTGTGCCGGGTAATGAGAATACGTTCGCCGCTGGCGGCCTCTGACACCAGTGAGGAGAGGGACCGCTTGAGCTCTTGAATTGAGACCTTTTTCATAAGAAAAGGGTACCATATTCGGACCAGAAAATCAAACAAACAGACCTCAAAACAGATGAAACAACACCCTGGAATTTTAGCTCAGGGGGCCGGGCGGCCGTACCCGTACGGCGGAGAACTGACGCGAGGTGTCCGCCTTCTTCAAAAAAAAAGGTGATGGATTATAGTATGGTAAGGGCGTGATGAAACTGGGCATTGGATCGCTGTTGTTGCTGTGGGGATGCGCGACGGCTGCGGGGGCGCCGCAGGCTGCGAAGGCGCAACCCCAGTTTGAGGACATCATCCCGGGCTCGATGTGCCTCACCCTGCTCGTTCGTGATGGGCTGGGGCTGCCCACCGTGACGGCGCACCACCAGCCGGCGTCCGTGAAGATCGCGCTGCCCCGGCGCCTGGAGCTGCTGGCGGACATCGATCTGGTCCGGTTGGGGCTGCCGCCAGGCGTGTTCCTGGACCAGGCGCGGCTGGCGCCGTACTCGGTTGCCAGTGGCGTGCTCATGCCGTTGCGCTCATCCCGGGAGCAGGCGCACCTGCATGCCGGGGGTCTGCACGACCCGCATGAAAAAGTCTTTTTGAAAGAGCTGTCGCATTTGCTCAGCCACCACTACGCGTTGGCCATGGGCGCGTCCTCGTTGCTGGGGCAGGGGCTTACCATCTCGCCGGTCATCAACACCTTCTCCGGGAACCTCTTTGCGTGCTCGCTGGATGCGGTGGCCCTGTGGAAGGGCCTGAACGTGATGGTGTACCGGGTGTACAACGGGCTGCGGCGCGGCCCCGGGCCTTTTGGCCCTGGCTGGTCCCACAATTTCGCCTCACGGCTGGACTTCAACGAGGATCAGTCCATCCAGTACACGCGGTGGGATGGCTCAGGGTTCTGCTACAAACCGGATGACCAGGGCGGGTACATCTCGCCGGGTGGTTTCGATGACACCCTGACCCGCTCCGGCACTGGCTTCCTGCTCAAGGATGAGGCCGGATTTTTCCTGGTTTTCGATAGCACCGGGAAGCTGACGGAGATCGGCAACTCCCTGTACCACCGCCTGCGGTTTGAATACAAGGACGGGCGGCTTCGATCCGTCAGGAATTACCGGACCGGGGCGGCCCTGTTCCCTGGCACCGGCATTGAAATTACGCAAGGGCAGGATGCGCCCACGGCGACCATGAAGGGCCCTGGCGTCTTTTTCGTGTATGACGAGCAGGGACGCATCAAGCAGATACGCTCCACGGCGGGCTCCCAGATGGTTTACACGTATGACACTGGCGGGCGACTTGCCCGCGTCACCTCAAACACGAGACAAACTGTCGAATACCGGTACGATAACCAGGGGCGGCTGGGCGAAATAAGGGACCTGCAGGCGAGAGCCAAGCAATCTCCTGTGCTGATCGGCATCCGGTATGACGAACGCGACCGGGTCAGCGTGGTCACGGATGTGGAGGGCAACCCCCTGATGCGGATGTCCTACCGGTGGGCGGAGGACCGCACGACCCAGATCGATCTGGGGTTGCAGAAGTTCCTGGTGACGGACCAGTACGACGAGCGCGGGGTGCTGGTGGAGCGGGTGGAGGCGGATCAGACCCTGGACCCGTTCAACGCGGGTGTGGGCGGCGGCAAGCGGCAGACCCGTGACGTTGACGCGGATCTGAATGTCACCATGCTTCACCGCCAGGATGGGACCAACACCCGGTGGACGTACGACCGTTTCAGCCATATGGTGCGGGCGCAGGACTCCGCCGGAGGCTGGGTGGAGATGCGCTATGACCTAGAGCTGGGTCTGCTTGAGTATATCCGCGAGAGCAGCAATGGACGCTGGCTGCGGTTCATCTACCTGCCGAGCGGTGAGCTACGGGAGATCGCGCTGGACGATGGGAACCGTTACAGGATCGGGTATGACGACGGCGGCGTTCCGCGCGAGCTCGTCAATGCCAGCGGTGACTCCGTCCCCTTGGATCTGGGACTGCATTCGGAGGGTCCCAAACAGCTCTGGGAGTTTTAGAGCCCCCTCTCCTTTACCCTCTCCCCCGCTTTGCGGGGGAGAGGGGAGGGTGAGGGGGAC
>CAZPLZ010000212.1:0-4826 GCA_964587525.1 uncultured bacterium
TAGTTAGCGGTCGTGGTTTTCAGCTCCAACCTCTTCATCTTTTATTTCCTGCCCGTGGTGCTCCTGGTGTATTACGCCGCGCCGCGGCGGGCCAGGCACGCCCTGCTCACCGTCGCCAGCTACGCGTTCTACGGCTGGGCCAATCCGCTGTTCATGCTGCTGATGTTGTTTTCGACCTGCGTGGACTACCTTGCCGGGCTGGTGCAGGCTTATGACGGGTTCTCGGGGTGGGGAAGGCCGGTTCCCGAGCCCATTCCGGGCACGCCGCGGAGCCGGACCCGGCGTCTCGCACTGGCGGCCTCGATCGTCTCCAACCTCTCGCTCCTGGGTTTCTTCAAGTACTTCACCTTCGCCGCCGGCAACTACAACGTGCTCCTGGGGTCCCTCGGTCTCGAAGCCGGGCAGTGGGAGCAGGTGTGGCGGGTCACCCTTCCCCTGGGCATCAGCTTCTACACGTTCCAGTCCATGAGTTACTCGATCGATGTCTTCCGGGGACAAGCCAAACCGCTGAAAAACTTCGTGGATTTTGCGTGCTACGTCGCGATGTTTCCCCAGCTCGTGGCCGGCCCCATCGTGCGGTTTTCAGAGGTGGCGCAGCAGCTTGTGTCGCGCACCCACACGGTCGAGAAGTTCGCCCGCGGGGTGGCGTTCTTCAGCCTGGGGCTTGCCAAGAAGGTGCTGCTGGCCAATCCCTGCGGGGCGGTGGCGGACGCCGCCTTCGAGGCCGCCTCCCTCGGGTGGATGGAGGCTTGGTACGGGGTGACCGCCTACGCCTTCCAGATCTACTTCGACTTCAGCGGGTACTCGGACATGGCCATTGGCCTGGGGTTGATGTTCGGCTTTACGTTCGCCAAGAATTTCGATTCACCTTACCAGGCGGGGTCGGTCACGGAGTTCTGGCGGCGCTGGCACATTTCCCTTTCCACGTGGCTGAGGGATTACCTCTACGTCCCCCTGGGTGGGAACCGGCAGGGCCCGGCCCGGGCCTACACCAACCTTTTTGTGGTGATGGCGTTGGGCGGGCTGTGGCACGGGGCGGCGTGGAATTTCGTGATCTGGGGACTCCTGCACGGCGGGCTGCTGGCGCTGGAGCGCGGCCACAACAAGCAGCCGTTCTATGCGCGGTTGCCGAGGCCCATGCGCGTCGGGGGGACATTTGTGATCTTGCTGTTCACCTGGGTCTTCTTCCGTTCCCCGGATCTGGCGCACGCCCTCCGGTACTGCGCCTCCATGCTCGGGCTGGTCGCTCCCCTGGAGGTGGCCGGGCTGCTGCGGGGCGTGCTGTATCAGCCGTATCACCTGCTCACCATGGCGGTGGCCGCGGTGGTGGTGTGGGCTGGTCCTCAGACCTGGGACTGGACTGGCACGATTTCCTGGCGGAAAGCTGTGCTGATCGGAGTCCTGTTTGCGCTCTCCGCCGCGGTGCTGGCCACCCAGGCCTATAACCCGTTCATTTATTTCTTCTTCTGAGCGCGGCATCATGAGCAGGTCATTGCAGTTGGATCGCGAAGCCGTCGCCCGCCGGGAGGTGGGGCGCACGAACATCAGCCGCGGCTTGGCCCGGGCCCTGGCCGGGTGTTTCCTCGCGTACGTATTTTTGGTTCCAGGCGCTCAGCTCGTGCATGAGCGCGGGATCCCCGGATTGAGCGGCCTGGCCTGGCACCCGGTGCGGGCTGGGGCAGAGACGGGGCGCGCACTGTTCACACGTATCCTGGCGGCCAACGCCATCCTCCTGAGAGAAAGAACCCGCCTTGAGGATTGCCTCGATGAGGATCTGTTGGTTGGCCGGGCCGTGCGGCCGTGGGTCCAGCTTGTCCTCTCGGCGGCTTTGCGCGCCGGCAATGAACGGGTGGCGGTCGGCCGGGAGAGCTGGCTCTTTTACCGGCCGGATATCGCCTACGTGACCGGACGGGGATTCCTGGATACCCGTCGCTTGGCCGAGCGGGCCAGGGAGGGCAATGAGTGGACGCCATCGCCGCAGCCCGATCCCCGGAAGGCGATCTTCCAGTTCCACGCGCAGCTGGCCGCCCGCGGCATCCGGTTGCTTCTGGTGCCTGTGCCGGGCAAACCCATGATTCATCCGGACAAACTCTCGCCGGGTTTCTCGGAGCGGGCAGGCGTGCTGCAAAACGCCTCGTACCATCGGTTCATCCAGGAGCTGACGCGGAACGGGGTGCTGGTCTTTGATGTCAGTGAAGAACTCTTGAAGCGAGCACAGCGCCCCGGCCGGCCGCAATATTTGATGGAGGATACGCACTGGCGGCCCGAAGCGGCCGAATTTTCCGCCCGGCGTCTCGCGGCGTTCATCCGCGTGCGCGCCCTCCTCCCGCCGCTGCCGGCGACCGGATTCCGCGCCCGCCCCTTGACGGTCGCCGGGCAGGGGGACACCGCCGCCATGCTCCAGCTGCCGCCTGGGCTGGCCTATGACCGGCGGCAGCGGGTCGAGGTCCGCCAGGTCCTGACGCGGCGTCATGAACTGTGGCGGCCACGACGGTCGGCTGACCTCCTGGTCCTGGGTGACAGTTTCGCGAACGTCTATTCGCATCCGGGTATTGGGTGGGAGGAGAGCGCGGGGTTGATCGAGCATCTCAGCCTGGCGCTCCAGCGGCCGGTGGACGCCATCGTGCGCAACGACGCCGGGGCGTTCGCCACCCGGGAGATCTTGAGCCGTGACCTGGCGCGCGGCGACAACCGCCTCGCCGGCAAGACGCTGGTGATCTGGCAGTTCGCGATGCGCGAGTTGAGCGGCGGGGACTGGAAGCTGTTGCCGATGGAGCTTGGGGCGCCGCGTCCGGTCAACTTCTTCGTTCCGGGTCCTGGAGCCGCCCTGATGGTTTCCGGGACCGTGCGGGCGGCCTCCGCCTCCCCGAAACCGGGCCTGGTGCCCTACAAGGATCACATCCTCGCTCTCCATCTGGTGGACTTGAAGGATACGCGGAGGGCGATTGTGGAGGGTGAGGCGCTGGTGTACATCTGGAGCATGCGGGACAACCGCCAGACACCCGCGGCCCGCTACCGCCCGGGGCAGCGGATCACGGTAAAACTCATTCCATGGGCGGAGGTGGCGCGGGACTTGGAGCGGGTGAACCGATCCGAACTGGATGCCGAGGCATTGCTCTTCGCAGAGCCGTGCTGGGGGGAGGAGGCGGGGCCGTGACCCGGACGCTAATCATGATGTTAGCGGGCGTGTTGGCAGCGGGGCTCCCGGTGGACCTGCCGGCAGACCCGGTCAAGAATTTCCTTGCCCGGTGCGGGGAAAAAGCCAAAGCGGCTGACGAGGAGCAGCGCATGGCCGTGAAGGGGCAAAACGGCTGGCTGTTCCTGGCGGCGGAGTTGAGACATCTGAGCGTGGGGAAATTCTGGGGGCCGGGGGCGGCCCGGGTATCCCAGGCTCGGCGCCCCGAACATGCCGATCCGCTGCCCGCCATCCTGGACTTTAAATCACAGCTCGACCGGGCGGGCATCGAGCTGTGGCTCGTTCCAGTTCCTCCCAAAGCTGCGGTGTATCCGGAGATGCTGACGGACAGCTCGCCGTTCGGGGAGGGTGAGCCCCCGCCCAGAGTGGACTTCTATGACCGGGAATTTTACAACGTGCTGGCGGAAAAGGGCGTGAAGGTCAGGGACCTGTGGCCGGAGCTGGTACGCCACCGCCACGATAAAAAAGGCGCCATGTATTGCCTTCAGGATTCACACTGGTCCGGGCTGGCGTGCCGCCACGCCGCCCGGCTGCTGGCGTCGGACATCTCGCGGCGGCGGTGGGCGAAGGCGGTTCCCAAGTCCCGGTATGCGCTCGTGGAAGAGAGCGTGGAGATCACCGGGGATCTCACGCGCGGTTTCCCTGAGCTTGCCGCTGAAACGTTGACCCTGGGATTTGTCAAAACCGGCCCCGGCCCCGACGCTGAACTGGTGGAGCCGGATCGGGAAAGCCCGATCGTGCTGCTCGGGGACAGTCACTGTCTGGTCTTCCACGCGGGCGGCGACCTGCATGCGAGCGGCGCCGGTCTGGCGGATCATCTGGCGTTGGCGCTGCGGTTCCCGCTGGACGTGGTGGCGGTGCGCGGTTCTGGGGCAACACCAGCCCGGATCAACCTGATGCGCCGGGTCCGGTCCGACCCTGAATATTTACAACGCAAGAAACTGGTGATCTGGTGCTTCGGCGCGCGGGAGTTCACGGAGAGCTCAGGGTGGCGCAAGATCCCGTTGTTGGACAAGTGATGGCGCTGCTTGCAAAAGCCGGCCTTATTCACCTAACGTTGATCCGTGAGTTTTAAATCAGCGCTCATCGTTGTCGCCCTGGCTGCTGGCCTCGCCATCGCCGGCGCACCGGGCTTCATCTGGATCGAGGGGGAGGACGCGGACTCCACGAACATTTCCTTCCAGCACCCCTGGTACGCCGGGGAGGTCAAGAAGGACCAGCTCTCCGGCGGAGACTTCATCGCGAACTACTCCAACAAGGTCGGCCAGGCTGAGTACCGGTTCGAGGTCCCCCGGGCCGCCTCCTACGAGTTCTGGGTCCGGGCCAGTCCCGTGGTGGTCCAGTTCTCGTATCAATTGGACAGGGGTCCCTTGGCACCCATCAACATGAACCACAACCAGCGGGGCAACATCAACATCGCCCAGGACGGGGGTGTGGACCTGAGGTACATCGCCTGGGCCAAGGTGGGCACGCTGAAGCTTTCAGCCGGGCCTCACACCTTGACATTCAAGTTTCACGGCGGCCAGAACAACCATGGCAGCCTGGACTGCTTCGTCTTGAGCCGCACGCCCTTCGAACCTCAGGGCAAGACCAAACCGGGGGAGAAGACGGGTCTGGCCGATCCGGGTAT
>CAZPLZ010000213.1:0-4823 GCA_964587525.1 uncultured bacterium
CACATACAGGAATCCATCCCCAGGGGCTCCCACGCCATCACCCCGCTCATCCCCTTGGCATGGAACGCTAAAAGACCGGGCACAAGAAGCTGGTAACCCTCTTGGCAGCACATTGAAGACGATCAGCCTGCCATCATTGTGGTTGTACCAGGCCTGAGGGAGCACAATGCCTGCCTTTATCGCCTTCCTCGGCACAAAGGATACGCCGTCAATCCCAGCTCCTACACTGGCAAGGCTGCATATGTTACTGCCTACCGGTGCCTCCTCATCAAGGAGCAGGGCGCGACCAGAGATGAACCCGGATATGAAGAGAAATCGATCCGGCTCCTCAACCTCCCATGAGATGTGGTCCAAGAAGTCCCTTTGCACAACGCCGATTGGCGGTGAGACCATCCCTGTTGCCAAATCCACCTCCACAATTTCACCTTTTCTCGCAATGATAAAATTTCTCACCGCTGCCACTGTGTAGCCCCGCAGTCCTGCCGCATACGACAAGCCCTCTCCTAGTCCTCCTATCGGGAAGGACTGCCCAGGGATAACCAACCCCGTGTTCTTGTCAATCTGCCTCACAAAACCACGCTTATCGGACACCCACAGCTCACTCAGTTTCGTGTCTGGATTCGTCACTATCTGCATCGCATGATAGTTGACCCCAGGAGACACTCCCAGAAAGATATTATCCGCCTGCAGGGGGACTCCGGTGGCATTGAATTGACACAAGTCAAATTTGAAAATCCCCACGTCATCGTGCGAGATATACATGTTACATCCATCTTTCACGACGTTAATGAAGGTAAAAGAACCTCCCTCTACGACGAGCTCCGAACTAAAACCAGGTTCAGTACAGGTTATGGTGGCAAGCGCGGAACCGTTTAAACTTACTGTAGTCACACATGCCACAGCTAGACTTATCAACATCCTCATGGCACCCTCCCCGACGTTAAGAACTACCCCAATTCATGTCCACCGACTTCAGCCATTGTACCACTGCCGAGTCGGCTATCCCTAAGCCAACCAAATACATAATTACGATTTTGAGAAAAGGGAAGCCATTTCGGTATACACCAATCCAAGGGAGAACCAGCATACCGCCTGAAACACACTGCAGGGCAAAGTTGTTGGGGTGTTGAGGATCTTTAGTCCTACGTACTTGTCGGCGTAACCATCTACGCATTCCGGCGCAAGCGATCCAAAAAGACAGCCATGACAATCACGCTCCCGATCGCCACCTGCTGCCAGTACACATCCACACTGAGCAGCACCAGCCCGTTGCGCAGGATGCCCATGAGCGTGGCGCCGAGCATGGTGCCCAGCACTGTGCCCTTCCCGCCGGAGAAGCTGGCCCCCCCGATAATGACGGCAGCGATCACATCCAGCTCGTACCCTAGCCCTGCCACCGGCTGGGCGACGGTGACCCATGCCGCGTTCAGCACCCCGGCCAGCGCAGCCAGGGCTCCCAGCAAGGTAAACGCGAAGACCCGGACGGCGTTCGTGTTGATCCCGGACAACCGGGCCGCTTCCAGATTGCCGCCCGTGGCGTACACGGACCGGCCCAGGCGCGTTGAGGAGAGGATCAGCCCGCCACCGAGGGCGACCAACCCCATCGTGATCACGGGAACCGACACCCCCAGGAGGGTGCCGTGGCCTAGAAATCTGAATTCCTCAGGCAACCCGGCGATGGGAAACGCCTGGGTGAGCACAAAGGTGAGCCCCCTTAAGACGCTCATCATTCCCAATGTGATAATGAAGGAAGGAACTCGCAGAAGGATCGTAAGCCAGCCATTGACCCATCCCGCGGCGGCACCGACTGCCAGGCCAACCGGGATGGCGGCGGCCAGAGGCCATGAATGCTCTACGACCTGCTGGGCGACCAGGCAGCCGGATAGTGCGAGCACCGATCCCACGGAAAGATCGATCTCCCCGGCCACGATCACGAACGTCATGCCGACCGCGATGATCCCGATCACGGAGAACTGCCGGGCAACGGTCAGCAGATTATCAGCGGTGAAAAACACCTCGGTCGCGAGCGAAAGCCCGGTGAACAAGACAACGAGGGCGAGAAGAATCCCCGCCTCGTCCCTCTTGAAGAACCCCACCCTAGAGGAGTGCGGCGGCCTCTTTCACGTTCTCTTTCGTCACCACCGTCACGCCGGTGTCAAGAATGCGGCTCTCCGGCTTCTCGCCTTGAGCGAGTAGCTGCAGCCACTGCACAGCCAGCTCGCCCATCTTGAAGGGGCGCTGCTCAATGACAGCCGTCATCCAGCCTTTCTTGATCGCTTTGACATTTTGCTTGTCCAGGTCGAATCCGATCACCACAACCCGCCCCGCCTTGCCTTTGGAGCGCAGCGCCGCCACCGCGGCTGGCCCCCCCGGTGCGCTGGTCGCGAAGAACGCATCCAGTTTGGGGTACCTCTGCAAGATATTTTCGGCCTGCGCCATCGCCAACGCGGCGTCGTCCCGGTTCTCCTCAAGCGCCACGAGGGTGATGCCCTCCTCCTCGTCAACGACCTCCTTGAACCCCTCCAGCCGCTTGCGCAAATTGAGCGCGGTTACGCTTCCGTGGAGAATCGCCACTTTGCCCTTGCCCTTCAGCGCTTTGACCAGGGCCCGGCCCGCCTCCCGGCCCGCTTCCCGGTTCACCGTCCCGATGTACATGGCCCGCTTGCTGCCTGGCGCATCTGAATCGAAGGTGACAACCGGAATGCCCCGCCGCACCGCCTTCTTGATGACCTCTTCAATGCCCTGGGGATCATTGGGCGAGATGGCGATGCCGGTGACCCGCCTCGTGATATACCCTTCGACGATCTGGATCTGCTTGGCAAGGTCGTTGGTGACCGGCCCGTCAAAGATCGCCTTGACCCCCAGCTCCTTGGCCGCCGCTTCCATCCCCTTCTTGCAGCGGGCCCAGTAGGGATGGATCACCGACTTCGGCACCAGCACGAACACTGGCTCCCTGGCCTTCGCAGCGCCAGCCTGCGGCGCTGGCACCAGCAGCGCACACACGAGGGCAATCGTTATATGCTTTATCATTTATCCACTCATCATATACTATGGTGACCATGGCACAGATCGGGATACAGCTCTATACCGTGCGGGACGCTCTCGAAAATGACTATGTGGGAACCCTCCGGCAGATCTCGAAGATTGGCTACGAGGCCATAGAATTCGGCGGGATCGGCCCCCTGAGCGTCGAGGACTTCAAGGCGCTCCTCAAAGAACTCAAGCTGAACCCCATCAGTGCCCACACCGGGTGGAAGGCCCTGGGCAGGAAGCGAGAAGACACGCTGTCCTTTTACGAATCCATCGGGGTGAGATTCCTAGCCCTCTCCGACCGGCGGGACAGCGCGAAAGGCTGGAAAGAGGCCGGGCAGAAGCTGACCGCCGTCGGCCGCGCCGCTCAAGCGCACGGGATCACCTTTCAATATCATGACCACGCCCACGAATTTCAGAAACACAACGGGAAGACCGGCCTCGATATCCTGTTAGACGCCTCGGACCCGGAGTTGGTTCCCATCCAGCTCGATGTGGGCTGGGTACAGCGGGCCGGGGAAGACCCCGTGGCCTGGCTGCACAAGCTCAAGGGCCGCATCCGGACCATCCACATGAAGGACACCACGTCCGCTCCCGATCCAGTCTGGACTGAAGTGGGGACTGGAGTGCTCCCCCTCAAGGCTGTTCACCAAGCCGCACAGGCCATCGGTGTGGAATGGTATCTCGTGGAGCAGGACACCTGCGCCCGCCCCACCTTGGAGAGCGCGGCGATCAGCTACGACAACCTCAAAAAGGTGACCGGTTAGCTGACATCCACGTTCTTGAGGAAGGTCAAACCTCTGAGAAAAGCGCGCTGGGTGAAGAAGAACAACAGCACCATCGGCAGCACCACCAGGGTGGACGCCGCCATCAGCAGGTGCCACTGGGTGCCGCCGTGCTGGCTCTGGTAGAACTGCAACCCCAAGGAAAGGGTGAACGTTTTCTGTTCGGTCAGGTACAGCAGCGGGCCAAGGAAGTCGTTCCAGGAATTGATAAATGTGAACAGCGCCACCACCGCCAGCGCCGGCTTCGCCAGCGGCAGGTAGATCATCCAGAATATCCTGAACTCCGACGCGCCATCTAACTGAGCGGCCTCGGCCAGATCGTTCGGAATTCTTAAGAAAAACTGCCGCAACAGAAAAATAAAGAAGGCATTGGCAAAGAACGCCGGCACCCAGAGCGGCAGCAGGGTCCCGATCCACCCCAGCTCCCGGAAGACACTGTAGAGCGGGACCATCACCACCGGGAATGGAATCATCATCGTGGCCAGGGTGAACCCGAACAGCACGTCCCGGCCCGGCCACTTGAGCCGCGCGAAGCTGTACGCCACCACCGCGTTGGACAAGACTGCGCCGATCACGCTCAGCACGCACACGATCAGCGTGTTCACCGTGTAGGTGAAAAACGGGATGTACTTGACCGCATCCACGTAGTTCTTCCACTGAAAGGGTTTCGGGATCCACTCGGGCGGAAAGACCATGGTCTGGTCAATCGGCTTCAGCGAAGTGGAGACCATCCAGAGCATCGGGAAGACAAAGAGCAGCGAACCCGCCACCAGCAGGAGGTGAATGACCGGGGTCGCCCACCGGCGCCGTCTGATCGCGCTGCTGAAGGGAGAACTCTCGGTGCTCATGGCCTTTAGGCGCCCACGTAATAGACATGCGCCTTGGACAGCTTCACGGCGATGCCCGTTAACCCTAAGATGATCAGGAACAGGATCCACGCCATGGCGCAGGCATAGCCCATCCTAAGAAAACTGAACGCGTTGGTGTACAGCCACATGGCATAGAACA
>CAZPLZ010000214.1:0-4787 GCA_964587525.1 uncultured bacterium
AAATTCATCGCGTTACTCCTCGATATTGATGGCCACTTGCTTAAACGGAAGGAGGGTAAGACTCCTTTCGCTGGCAACTGGCTGCCCTCACTGAAGGTCTGGCAGGCACCTTCCGATGGGCCCTGTTAGTTTTGCGTCGCCCGATTTATCGGGTTTTGCCTTTTTCAACTACTCAGTCGAGGGAGAAACTTCCTCCCCCTAGGACTAATATATCAAGGCGCGTCAAGCGCAAGTTTGCACCTAGGTCTAAGGTTTTTGGTTCGGAAAGAAGGGACTAATTAGGCTACAGACGGTCAAGGAGCTGAAGAGGAAATAACTTAACTCACCAGCCCCAGCAAGCGCAGATGCGCTACGCTTTTCGCCACGCGCGCCTCCGTGGCGGCCCGGTCAAGCGATTCACCCTCGACCCCTTCGATCTCGAGGGTGAATGGCCCGTAAAACCCCCTCGCGTTCATCAGACGAAAAACCTCCTTGAAATCCACGATCCCCTCCCCGAGGGCAGGAAAGTGCCAGGTCTTGAAGCCGCCGTTCGTGTCCTTTAAGTGCACCGCAGCGATGGACTCAAGCACCTTCTTCATCTCCGCAAGGCCATCCACACCCTGGTTGTAGAAATAGACATTCGCGGTATCCCAGTTGATCCGGACGTTGGGATGGTTCACCTGTGTCATCGTCTCCCGTCCCACGTCGCCATTGGTGGCCAAGTCCGGATGGATCTCGAGCACGAGGGTCACCCCCTTGGCCGCCGCAGCTTCCCCCATCGTGCGCAGCCTGGCATAGCAGGCAGCCCTTTCCGTCCCCCCGGTGTTGGCTGAGACGAACATCAACTTCGTTCCCAGCTTGACGGCGGTCTCAATCTGCGGCAGGAACCGCTCCACACCGTCCTCGGCCTCCGGGTGGCACTCGGCCTGCATGCTCGTCACCGCCAGCCCATATTTGGCCAGCTTGGTTAGCTCCGCTCCCACATCGGCCGGCGCAGGAATCTCCACATGCTTGATCCCGATCGAGGCCAGGTGTGCAAAGGCTCCGGCGGAAAACTTCTGGTAGCTGGCCGGCCTGCAAGACAGCACGTTGGGAGTCATGGTGCACAGTGTAGCATCGCCCGACCTGCAAGAATGCCCAGGGTTGTTTTCGCTTCACTGGGGCGTTCGCAAATGCGGTATCGTAGTGCGAATCAAGGCATCGACAACATGAAACACCCGCGCAGTGTCATGTCTACAAGGGTGAGGTGGCTGGTAGCCGGTCTCATCATCGCGATGGTGGTGCTGCACCAGGACGTGTGGTTCTGGACTGATCGCCGCCTGGTGTTTGGCTTTGTGCCCGTGGGGCTGGCCTACCATGCTGCCTACTCCGTCTTGGCCGCCTTCGTCATGGCCATCCTCGTTAAGGTGGCCTGGCCTCGCCACCTGGAACCTGTCGAACCTCCCCCCCAACAGAGCCGCAAGAGGAAGCGCTCATGATCCCGTCCATCATCGTCTTTGCGTATCTCGCCGTCGTGCTGTACATCGGCATCTTCGCTTTTCGCAAGAGCAAGACATCCGGAGAAGACTACTTTCTGGCCAGCCGCTCGCTGAGTTCCATCGTCTTCCTGCTCTCCCTGTTCGGCACCAACATGACTGCCTTTGCCATTCTGGGCAGTTCCGGGCTGGCCTATCACCGCGGGATCGGGGTGTACGGGCTGATGGCCTCGTCGTCCGCGCTGGTGATCCCCCTCACCCTGTTTTTCATTGGGACCAGGCTGTGGTCGCTCGGAAAACGCTTCGGCCACATGACCCAGGTGCAACTGTTCCGGGACCGATGGGAGTGCTCGGGGATCGGCACGGTCATCTTCGCGGTCACCGCGGCCATGCTGGTCCCCTACATTATTATCGGGATGATGGGCGGTGGGGCGACCCTGGAAGCGATCAGCACCGTCATGGGGCCCGACGGCAGGCCGGTTGTCCCCACCCGCCATTGGCTGAGCTACGAACTGGGGGGAGCGATCGTGGCGGTGGTGCTGATGAGCTATGTGTTTTTTGGTGGCATGCGCGGAACCGCCTGGGTAAACACGCTCCAGACCTCGCTGTTCCTGTGCTTCGGCCTGGCGGCGTTTTTCCTCATCAGTCACCAGCTCGGCGGCTTCGACCAGGTCATGGAGCGGCTCCGGGACAACCCCAAGACCGCCAGCCTGCTCACCCGGGAGCGCATTCCCATGTCAGTGTTCTTCAGTTACATGTTTATCCCGCTCTCGGCCATCATGTTTCCGCATATGGCGATCATGTGCTTTACCGCCAGAAAGATCAGCGCCTTCAAGCAGGTGGTGATCGCATATCCCGTATGCATCATGCTGATCTGGCTACCCTGTGTGCTGCTGGGGGTGGTAGCGGCCGCCCAGTTTCCAGGATTGAAGCACGGGGAGTCGGACAACGTCATCCTGCGCCTGCTCACGTCCTACACCAACCCGCTGACCGCGGGGATCTTGGGAGCAGGCATCATGGCCTGCGTGATGGCCGCAGACAGTCAAATTCTGGCGCTGGGCACCATGTTCACCCAGGACATCTTCGCCTATTACGGAGGCAAACAGCGGTTCGGCGAAAAAGCCCAGGTGTGGACCGGAAGAGCCTTCGTGGTGCTGATCACCTTGATGGCCTATCTCATCGCCATCAGCCTCAAGAACAAGGCGGGCATTTTCGAGCTGGCCATCCGCATGGCTTTCTCTGGATTCGCCTCACTGGCGCCGGTCATGGTGGCCGCGCTGTTCTGGAGGCGCAGCACCAAATGGGGCGCGCTGGCCTCCACCCTCTGGGTGGCCGCCGCCATGCTTGGAACGTGGTATCTCTTCGAGCACTCCGCCGGCATTGCGCCCACAGCAGGACAGCCACCGGCGCAGATCTACCCGGCCCTCGGAAATCTTCTGCTCCGCACCCCGGGCGGCGTCACCATCTATGGGTACCATCAAGTTATGCCCATGTGCCTCATGTCGGGTCTGATCATGATTGTGGTGTCGTTGCTGACCAGGCCCCCACGCCAAGCCACCCTGGACCGGTACTTCTCAGCCCCCCATCCTGCATGAAGCCCGACAGCGCCGCCAGACAGAAGCTGGATGCCCATGTACGTGACATCGTGCGATGGCACTTCTCTGCGAAGACAGGAACTCCCTTCTGGATCAATTGGGCCAAGAATGCCGGCTGGAGTCCCGTCTCGGCGATTAAGACGTTCGAGGACTTAACGCGTTTTCCTCATTTCAACGACGAATCGCTGCGCACTGAGCCGTTGGAGAACTGGATTCCCAAGGCCTGTTCGGGAAAACCTTACAAAATCTTCGAGACAGGAGGAACAACGGGCCTCCCCAAAATCCGCCTGAGCTGGGAGGACCACCTCATTGATTACAGCGAGTATTCGGAAACGCTCGACGAGGCTGCCTTCCCACGGGGCGCGAACTGGCTCATGCTCGGGCCCACCGGGCCGCGCCGGCTCAGGCTGGCCATCGAGCATCTGGCGAATGTTCGGGGGGGCGCATGCTTTCACGTGGACCTAGACCCGCGCTGGGTGGTCAAGCTCGTGTCGCAGCAGGAAATCGGACTGGCCAACCGGTACAAGAGCCACGTGATTGACCAGGCCGTGGCCGTCTTAAAGAATCGGAAAATTGGCTGTCTCTTCACGACGCCGAAACTGCTAGAGGCGCTGGGCGAGCAACTCTCGCTGGCGGAAGTGGGAGTCAAAGGGGTCATGTGCGGTGGCACCTCGATGACCCCGCAGACCGTGCGGTTCCTGGTCGAGGAAGTGCTGGAGCAAAAAGTCATGTTCGTCCCCGTCTATGGCAACACGTTGATGGGGCTCGCGCGTAGCAAGCCCCCTGGCCCGGAAAACAACTGGAGCATCACGTACTATGCGCCTCAGCCTCGGGCCGTGCTGCGCACGGTGAATCCAAAGAATCCGGACCATCTTGTCGAGTACGGCGCATATGGCCGCATGGAGCTGACCACCCTGACCCGGGAGTTCTTCATGCCGCGCTTTCTGGAGCGTGACGAGGGGATCCGCCGGCCCCCGGACACGGACTGCCCGTGGGATGGCGTTGGCGACGTCCGTCCTTTCGAAATGATGGAGAAGAAAGTAGTGGAGGGTGTGTATTAAATGAGCCTGCCCCATCTCCCCCTCCTGCGCTTTGGTCAACCTTATGCCAGCATGGACCAGATCGAAATCCGCCGCCTGGGAGCAAGCGAGCCACTGGTGCACGTGAGCCAGGCCAACGCGGGGTTGATCCGGCGCGACCTTGCCCGCGCGAGATCTCCCCGTGAGGTGCTCCGAAAACTATCCAGCGACGCCCTACTGGAGACATGCCGGAAGGCCGGTGAGCTGTTTCGGAACGGGACCCTGCCTCTGGGCGACGGCGGGCACACCCAGTCGCCGGAGGAGTATGTGGACGCGGTGTCCGCCACCAACGGCCTTCCCCACCGGCTGTGCAGGGAAAACATGATGAAAATCCACCAGGTTTTTACGCAGATGGACACCATCCTGCGTGGGTTGACGCGGGGGCTGGACCTTACGACATTCGATGGCGGGGTGGGTGAACAGGCCCAGGTGCCCCTAAGCTTCTATGCGGCTACAGATTGCCTAGGCGTGGTGCTGCCCAACAACTCACCCGGGGTGAACTCACTCTGGATGCCCGCCATCGCTTTGAAGATCCCTGTGGTGCTCAAACCCGGGCGGGACGAACCCTGGACCCCGTGGCGTATCATCCAGGCGTTCATCGCCGCCGGCTGTCCCCCGGAAGCCTTCGGGTTCTACCCCGCGGACCATGAGGGCGCCGA
>CAZPLZ010000215.1:0-4746 GCA_964587525.1 uncultured bacterium
ACATGGCCCGTATCCACCCCGATGCCGATCCGGGGAGCCGGCAGCCCTTCCTTCTTCCGTGTCTCGATCATCGTGGCGACAGCTTCCCGGATGGCCCACGCGCACCGCACCGCCCGCTCAGCATCGTCCGGATGCTCAGTGGGAACTCCAAACACCGCCAGCACCTCATCCCCCACAAACCGGTCGATATGCCCGTGGTGCTGGAGGATGATCTTGGTCTGCACATCCAGGTAGGCGTTGATGACCGCCACGACATCCTCCGGCCGCATGGTTGAGGACATGGCCGTGAATCCGCGCACATCCGAGTCCACCATGGTGATCGTTCGCCTGACCCCTCCCACTTTCATCGCGTCCGGGTTCTTGAGGATGTCTTCCAACACACTGCTGGACACATAGGCCCCGAAGGCGTTCCGGATCAGCTCCCGCTCCGCCAGCCCCTTGGTCATCTCATTGAACGAGGCGCCCAGCTCACCCAGCTCATCCCGGCGCTTGATCGAAACCTGCGTCGTCAAGTCTCCAGCGCCCACCGCGAGGACCCCGTCACGCAGAACGTGAATGGGCTTCACCAAGAGGGCCGCGATGAACACCGCCATGAACCCGCCCAGCACCAGCACGGCCGCGGCCACCAGCAACAGCTTGGAGACGGCCAGCGCCAGCGCGCGGCGCACGATTGACTGGCTCATGCCCAGGTACACGGACCCCATGAAGGTGTCGGGGGCATCTGGCGAACGCTGGAGGACCGGCACCGCGATGACATACATCCCGTGAGAGGACGGGCTCTCCCAAGTCTTTTCACCGTCTCCGGGAGCAAGCAAGCCCGTCTTGGGCGCAGGCTGGTATGGCTGCTCCAGCTCTTCAAACCAGGCCTCCGGCGGCCTGAGCATGTCCGCCACCGCAATCGTTCCTCCTGCCGGATCCACAACCCTGGCGAAGAGCACACCCTCGTTACGCAACCCGGTCAGCCTGACCTCACGGCCCAAGCGCTTGAGATTCTCCCAGAGCATCTTCATGACACTGTCGGTCATGTAGAGGTGCCTCCTTCCAGCTCCGGGGTCGTCGCTCGTCTGGATGACGTCCCTGACCAGCAGCATGAGCTGCAGTGTGGCCTCCTCTCCGAGAGCCAGCGGTTCGACGGAGTTCGCCGCGAGAGCGCGGGCCAGCGCCAGACCGCGCTCCCGGATCTCCTTGTCGAGGGCAGCCTGTTGCTGTTCACGGACCAGGTAAATGACCGCGCCCATGATGGCCAGGATGAACATACCCAGCACCAAGATGAACCGAAAGCGCAGCCCGAAACGGAATCCTCTTCGCTTTTTCGGCACTCCCTGCGGGGTGTCTGGTGCCGCGTCCGCCATGTCAAATAAACTTCCGGTCCTTCAAGACCTTAATCCCGCTCCGGACCGCCTCAGCGGACTGATGCAGAGCAGCATTTTCATCCGCACTCAGCTTCAACTCCACGATGCGCTCAACCCCACCCGCGCCGATGACCACGGGCACACCCAGGCACACGTCGCGCTCACCGTATTCACCATCCAACATCGCCGCTCCGGGCAGCAGCCGCTTTTCATCCCACAACAGGCTCTTGACCATCATGGCCACAGAGGACCCCGGCGCATAGAACGCGCTGCCCTGCTTGAGGAGCGCCACGATCTCGGCGCCACCGTCCCGCGTACGCTGAACCAGTTTGCCGATGGTCTCGGCGGGCAGCAGGTCGGTGATCGGAATGCCGGAAACAGTTGTGTACCGGGGCAGCGGCACCATCGTGTCGCCATGGCCGCCCAGCACCATCGCCTGCACATCCTTGGAAGACACGTTCAGCTCACGGCTGACGAAGTAGGCGAACCGGGTCGAGTCCAAGACGCCGGCCATGCCAAAGACGCGAGCCTTCGGGAAACCAGTCACCTTCCACGCGAGGTAGGCCATGACATCCAGCGGGTTGGTCACCACGAGCACGAACGCCTCAGGTGCCTTTGACTTCACGTGCTCCGCGACGCTCTTGATGATCCCGGCGTTGGTGGCCAGCAGGTCATCCCGAGACATGCCGGGCTTGCGCGCGATCCCAGCGGGGATGACCACCACGGAGCAACCTTTCAGCAAGGCATAGTCGTTCCCCCCCTCCACCAGAGCGCCACGTTGCTCGACCGGGGTGGATTCAGCCAGATCCAGCGCTTTCCCCTGGGGCATCCCTTCCACGATGTCAATCAACACGGTATCGGCGATTTCATGCTGAAGAATCTGATGCGCCACCGTAGCACCCACATTGCCCGCACCCACCACCGCAACTTTCGGCCGACTCATAAAAAACCTCCCTGTTTGCGGGCCGGCATGCGCCGGCCAGCCGGCAGAAACAGCGTACCCAACGACTCACCGTTGACAGCCCGGATGAGCACCCGCTCATCGGTGCCCCGCGCGATCAACACCGCATGCCCGGCACTCGTCACCGCCTCCGCAGCCTTCACCTTGGTCCTCATGCCCCCGCTACCCACCGCACTACCGGGAGCGTACCCGGCCATCCGTCTGATCTCCGGCGTGATCGTCTCCACCGTTTCAATTCGGGTAGCGGCTGGATCCTTCCCCGGGTGGCCGTTATACAGCCCGTCACTGTCGGTCAGAATGACCAGCGCGTCTGCATTGGTCAGCAGCGCCACATGCGCCGAGAGCAGATCGTTATCCCCCATGCGAATTTCGTCAACGGCCACCACATCGTTTTCGTTAATGATGGGAATCACGCCCCGGCGAAGAAGAACGAGCAGCGCGTTGCGCGCGTTGAGGAATCGCCGGCGCGCCAGAATATCGTCCTGGGTCAGCAGCACCTGGGCCACCTGGAGTCCATGATGCCCGAAGACCTCGGCGTAGGCCCGCATCAGCTCCGGTTGCCCAACCGCTGCCAACGCCTGCTTCTCCTCCACCGCTTCGGGACGGCGCTTCAGCTTTAGCAAGCGCATCCCGGAAGCGATGGCGCCCGAGGAGACCAGCACGATCTCCTTTCCGCTCCGTTTCAGCTCGGCGACCTGGCCAGCCAGCGTGTTCAGCCACTCCCTGTGCACCTCAATCCCCTCGGGCGCGAGCAGGCTGGAACCCAGCTTCACCACCAACCGCTTAGCACCACCGAGCAGTCGCTCACGAACCGTCTGATCGTCTTTAATCAAGGGACGTACTCAAACTCAAGGTCACCGATCTTCACCTTGTCACCCCTGCGAGCTCCGGCATGCGCCAGTGCCGACTCCACCCCCAAGCGCTCGAAGTCACCGTGCAACTGCCGTATCGCCTCTTTGGCGCCGGTGTCCAAGTTCGCCACCAGGCGCTCCAACTCCCGCCCACGCACCAGGAACATACCCCGCTGGTCCCGCATCACTTTGACCTGGGGCCTGCCTTTGGGGGTCAACACGACCGGGACTTCCTTCACATGAAGCTCCGGCACCGGGGCCTTAGCCAGCACACGCTGCATCTCCCGCATCAATTCCTTCACCCCTTTTCCAGTCAGAGCAGAAATTGCCAGGCAATCCTTCTCCTTGAGTCCCCGCTTCATCGCGTGCTTACGCAGCGCTTCGAAACGCTTCCTGGCGCCGGGCATGTCCAGCTTGTTGGCCGCCAGAATCCGGGGCCGCTGTAACAATCCCGCGTCGTGGAGTTTGAGCTCTTCCAGAATCGACTCATGGTCACGGATGAGCTCGGCCACGGGTTTCTCCAGCCCCACATCCACCACCTGCACAAGCACCCGTGTCCGGGAGACATGGCGGAGGAATTCATGTCCCAGTCCCACCCCGCGATGAGCACCTTCGATCAGCCCGGGCAGGTCCGCCACCACGAAGCTTTCCCCCAGACCTAAACTCACCACCCCGAGGTGCGGCTCCCTGGTCGTGAAGGGATAGTCGGCCACCTTGGGATGCGCGGCCGAGATTTTTGACAGGAGCAAAGACTTCCCCGCGTTGGGCATCCCCACCAGCCCTACATCTGCCAGTATCCGCAGCTCCAATTGGAGCGAGCGCTCCTCGCCAGCCTCTCCTGGCTCCGCCAATTTCGGAGCCTGTGCCGTGGACGTGGCGAAGTGCTGGTTGCCCCGTCCCCCACGGCCACCGTTGGCTGCCACCACCCGCTGGCCCTCGGCGATAAGATCCCCCAGTATCTGCCCGGTGGCCGTGTCCCGAACCACGGTGCCGAGCGGCACCCGCACGAGCATATCCCCTGCGTCCTGGCCGTGGCACTGGCTGCCCAGCCCATGCTCCCCGTGCTTCGTCTTGTATTCGGGCCTGAACTGGAAGTCGATGAGCGTGCGCTGGGACGCCGTGGCGACCAGGATGATCGAGCCTCCCTGGCCGCCATCACCGCCGCTGGGGCCGCCAAACGGGACACCCCATTCCCTCCGGAATGCCACGCACCCACGACCGCCGTCGCCCGCTTTGACCTTGATTGTGACCCTGTCGACAAACATAATGATTAGTTTACTGCATCGAAAGTCCCCGCAACACAGGCACCACCACCAATCATTGTCCCAGCTGTTACAATTGGTCCGTATGGCTTGATAAAAATGGAGGCAGCGCAGACAAACAATGCTAGACAAGGTGGATACTTTCTATTTTAAAGCCTTAATCCCTCTCCCACCTTATCCCTCGCGCCGTCTCGTAGGAAAGTCCGCCGGACGCAGGTTTGCAATTTTCTCACGGATACCTTGTATTCTTGAACCACATCCTCAATACTTTAAAACCGCCAGGCTCTCCACAGTAAGACCAGACCGACGATCAGAAAGAC
>CAZPLZ010000216.1:0-4697 GCA_964587525.1 uncultured bacterium
GGCTGGCGGCGCCGGCCTCGGCAGAACGGGCGGTACGCGCGGACAAGCCTGCTGAGACGCCTTCCGGTACCCAACCTGCCATCCCTGGGGGTGGCAATCCGAACGCGGCTTCTGAGCAGGCTGCCACACCGGCTACCCCAGCGACCCCGGCTGCCCCGGGCCGGGACATCGGCCAGGGCCCCGTGAAATTTGCTGACCTGAATGATGTCGAGCGGCACGCTTTCCTCCGCCAGCATAGGGACCTCAATAAAAAAGCTCATAAGCACTGGAAGGAGATGACTCCAAGTAAAAAGGAAAAGTTCCTGCGGTCCCAGCCGGGCCTGAGCCGGGAGGCCAAACACAAAAAGTGGAGAAAGCTGTCTCCAGCGGAGCGTGGGGCTTTCCTTTCGCACCACCCGGGGCTGCGGAAGGGGTTGCACAAGCGGTGGGAGCACATGAAACTGAAACAGCGCGCGAAATTCTTGAAGCGCCATCCTCGGCTGGTCAAACACGCGCGGCACCCGGGCAAGCATCATGACCTCGGTGTCCGGGATCGGGGCGCTGGCCAGGGACGAGGCGACGTTGGCCGAGGGGGCGAGCGGCGCAAGCACCCTGATCAGGGTGTTCGGGATCGCGGTGCTGGCCAGGGACGAGGGGACGTTGGCCAAGGGGGCGTGCGCCGCCACCGGGAACAGGGAGGGTCGAAGCGCCCAGCCAAAAAAAGGAGATAAGGCCGGTTCAAATTTCATATAGGGGAGAGGGAAGGGTGAGGGGGGGATTGATCGCCCTTCTGTTTCTGATCGCTGCGGTTGCCCTCTCCGGCTGTTCCATCAAGCGCTATGCGGTGAACAGGATTGGGGATTCGCTGGCGGAGGGCGGGTCCGTGTACGAGTCTGATTCTGATCTTGAGCTGGTTGGCGCTGCGCTGCCCTTCTCGCTCAAGCTTCTGGAGACGCTGCTCGCCGAATCACCGAAACACAAGGGTTTACTACTCGCCGCCTGCAAAGGGTTCACCCTGTATTCCTATGTCTATGTGCACCAGGAGGCGGACGAGGCCGCTGACACGGACCTTGCCCGGCACCGGACGATTAGCCTGCGAGCTTGCAGGCTTTACGTGCGCGCGCTGGGATACGGGCTCCGCGGGCTGGAAGTGTCGCACCGGGGCCTGCGTGAGCGCCTGGTGCGCCAGCCCCAGGATGCGCTGAAAAAGGTTAACAGAGGTGACGTGCCGCTGCTGTACTGGAGCGCGGCCGCGCTGGGCCTGGCGATCTCATCGTCGCGGAGCGACGCGGAGATGATCGCACGGCTGCCGGAAGTTGACGCCCTCCTGGCGCGTGCGCTGGAGCTGGATGAGGCGTGGGAGGAAGGCACGCTGCACGAGTTCAAGCTGGTGCTCTCCGGCGCCACCCCAAGGCTCTCGGTTGGGGGAACCGCACCGATGAACGATGCCTATCAGCGAGCGCTGGAGCTTTCCGACGGGAAGCGGGGCGAGCCTGTTCGTGGCCTACGCCGAGGCGGTGTCGGTGAAGACGCAGAACCTGGCTGGATTCAAAGAGCAGCTCCAAATGGCCCTGGCCATTGATCCGGACGAGCACGAGAACCTGCGACTGGCCAACCTCGTGGCGCAGCGGAGGGCCCGGTGGCTTCTGACACGGACAGACAGGCTGTTTCTGTAGGGCGAGCCTTGAAACAGCTTCTCATCCAGCTTGTTCTTTGTGTGGCCGGTCTCGGGATGGCTGGTCGCGTCGATGCCAGGCCGATTGTGATCAAGATGGGCTCGCTGGCGCCCGAGGGCTCACCCTGGCATCACATGCTGAAGCAGATGGGCCAGGACTGGAACAAGATCTCCAATGGTGGCATCACGTTGCGGATTTATCCAGGCGGGGTGCTTGGCGACGAACCGAGCTTGGTCAAGAAGATGCGGATCGGGCAGTTGCAGGCGGTGGGCGTGTCCACGGTCGGCTTATCCCTCATGGATCAGGGCCCCCTGTGCCTGCAGGTCCCGCTGATGTTTGAGTCATACGAGGAGTTCGATTACGTGCGGGATCGCATGCGGCCCAAGCTGGAGGCCCGGTATGAGAACAAGGGGTTCATCGTGCTGGCCTGGACCGACGGCGGGTGGATCCGTTTCTTCACCAAAAAACCGGTGTTCACCATGGAAGAACTCCGGAAGCAAAAGCTCTTCGTGTGGGCCGGAGACGTCGGGAGCGCCGAGATTTATACGGCGGCGAAGTTCAACCCGGTGCCGCTCGCGGTCACCGACATGCTTCCGGGCTTGCAAACGGGGTTGATCAATGCGCTGGATGCCCCGCCCCTGGCGGCGCTGCTGAACCAGTGGTTTGGCTTAGCTCCCAACATGATTGATGTGAAGTGGGCGCCGCTCCTGGGCGGTGTCGTCATGAGTCAGAGGGCCTGGAGAAAGTTTCCTGCCGGCCAGCGAGGAAGTCTGCGCCAAGCGGCCCGCCAGGCGAGCAAACAGTTCAGCCGTGAAATCCGCACCATGAGCCAGGACGCGATCCCCGCGATGCAAAAGCGCGGGTTGAACGTGGTGAAGGTGGACAGCGCCGGGTATCAGAACTGGAAGGCCGAGGTGGAAAAAATCTATCCGCTCTTTCGCAAGCACATGGGCGGGCCGGCCTTGTTTGACGAGGTGCTGAAGATCCGCGACGAGTTCCGGTCCCGCTAGAAATCGTGACCTCGGCCCCCCGGCCTCGCGGGCCCGGCCCGGGAGAAGGGAGAGGGGGCTTACGTTGAAACCATGACTCAACACGACACTCGAGACACGAAACTCGGAACGGGATCAGTGGAGGGGTTCCTCCCGCTCCTGGTCTTTGCCGGCATGGCGCTGCTGCCGCTGGTCGAGTTTGCTGGACGGTTTGGCGTCATCGGGAAGATCGCCGGATCCTCGGTCATCGTCCAGCACCTGACGCTCTGGATCGCATTCCTGGGCGCCGCGCTGGCGGCGCGTTCCAACCGTCTCCTGGCCCTGTCCACGGCCACCTTGCTGCCCCAATGGTTCCAGCCCCGGTCGCGCGTGTTGACGGCTGCGATCGGGGCTGCCGTGACCGCAGCCCTGAGCTGGGCGAGCCTGGAGATGGTTCGGATCGACCGCGAGGCTGGTGAGATCGTGGCGCTGGGGATTCCGGTCTGGGTGGCCACCGCTATCATGCCGGTCGGGTTCGCGGCGATCGCGCTCCGTCTCATCTGGCACGCCGCTGCCGGCTGGCGCGGGCGGCTGCTCGCGGCGCTGGGACTGGCCCTCCCGGCTGTGATTTCGTTCATGCCAGAGTTGCAAGGCCCGGAGTGCCGGGCCGTCGGCATTGCGGTGCTCCTGCTCGCCACCGTGCTGGGGCTGCCGATCTTTGCCACGCTCGGCGGGCTGGCACTCGTGTTGTTCTGGGCCGCCGGGGTTCCCCTCGCGGCGGTGCCGGTCGCCACGTACCAGCTCAGCGCCTCGCCGATGCTGCCCGCCATCCCGCTGTTCACCCTGGCCGGGTACATCCTGGCGGAAGGTGGTGCGAGCCAGCGGCTGGTGCGGGTCTTTCAGGCGCTGGTCGGCTGGATGCCGGGCGGCCTGGCAATCGTGACCGTGGTGATCTTCGCGTTCTTCACATCCTTTACCGGCGCCTCGGGTGTCGCGATCCTGTCGCTGGGCGGGCTGCTGCTCCCGGTGCTCGTGAAGTCCGGATACCCGGAAAGATTTTCCATCGGGCTGGTGACCTCGTCGGGTTCGATCGGGCTTCTGTTCCCCCCCAGCTTGGCGGTGATCCTGTACGGCGTGTACTCGCAGACGCCGATCGACACGCTGTTCATCGGCGGGCTCCTCCCCGGTTTCATGCTCGTCCTGATGGTGGCCGCGTGGGGGGTCAGGCAGGGCGTGAAGACCGGCGCAGGCCGCCAGCGGTTTCAGCCGAAGGAGGCGGCCGCGGCAGTCTGGGGTGAGCACTGGCAGTGGCTGCCGTCCCTGGTGGTGCACGCGCGGTGGAGGGGCGCGCTGAAAGTGCTCCGAAGTGGTGCGGATTGGGAGCTGCTGCTTCCGCTCGTGGTGCTGGTGGGTGTCTTCGGCGGATTCATGACGCTGGTTGAGACTGCGGCCCTGACGGTGGTGTATGCCCTCGTGGTCGAGGCCTTCGTGTACCAGGACCTCTCCATCAGGAAGGATCTCCCTCGCGTGGTCATAGAGTGCGCGACCCTGGTCGGCGGGGTCCTCATCATCCTGGGCACAGCGATGGGGTTCACCAATTACCTGATCGACGCTGGCGTGCCGGCTGCGTTCCTGGAATGGATCAAGGGGCACATCCAGTCGCCGCTCATGTTTTTGCTAGCGCTGAATGTGTTTTTGCTCGTGGTGGGGTGCATGATGGATATTTACTCCGCGATCCTGATCGTGGTGCCGCTGATCGCGCCGATCGGCGCGGCGTACGGCATCCACCCGGTTCACCTCGGCATTATCTTTCTGACGAACCTGGAGCTGGGGTACATCACCCCGCCGGTGGGCATGAACCTGTTCCTGTCGGCGTACCGCTTCAACCGCCCGGTGGTTGAGATTATCCGTTCGACCCTGCCGTTTCTGCTCATCCGCGTCTTCGGCGTCCTGCTGATCACGTACGTCCCGTTCATCTCGCTGGGCCTCTTGCACTTCCTCGGCCGCTAACAGGTTAGGGGGACGTAGTTAGTTATAGTTATAGTTAGAGGTTAGGGGGACGTTCATAATATTA
>CAZPLZ010000217.1:0-4686 GCA_964587525.1 uncultured bacterium
TGGTGCCGTTTGCCAAGGGCGGCAAGATTGGGATGTTAGGCGGCGCGGGTACCGGCAAGACCGTGCTGGTGCAGGAGCTCATTCACAACATTGCCACAGAGCATGGGGGGGTGTCGTGCTTCGCTGGCGTGGGTGAGCGCACCCGCGAGGGCAACGACATGTGGCTGGAGATGAAGCGCTCAGGGGTCCTGCCCAAGGCGGTGCTGGTGTATGGCCAGATGAACGAGCCGCCTGGCGCCCGGTTCCGTGTGGCGCTGACCGCGCTCACCATGGCGGAGTACTTCCGGGACGAGGAAGGGCAGGACGTGTTATTGTTCATCGACAATATCTTCCGGTTCCTGCAGGCCGGTTCCGAGGTGTCCGCCCTCCTGGGACGCATCCCCTCGGCGGTGGGATACCAGCCCACGCTGGGTACGGACATGGGCGAGTTGCAGGAGCGCATCACCTCCACCAAGAAGGGATCCGTCACCTCCGTGCAGGCGATCTACGTGCCTGCGGACGACTACACCGACCCTGCCATCGTGACCTCGTTCGCCCATCTGGACGCCCGGGTGGCCCTGGACCGTAAGATCGTGGAGCTCGGCATCTACCCAGCGGTGAACCCGTTGACCTCTACCTCTCGGCAGCTCGATCCGCGGATCGTGGGAGACGAGCACTACCAAGTCGCGCGCGAGGTGCAGCGCATCCTCCAGCGCTACGCTGACCTTCAAGACATTATCGCGATTCTGGGTATGGACGAGCTGACGGAGGAGGATAAGGTTGTCGTGGCGCGCGCCCGCAGAATCCAGCGGTTTCTGTCGCAGCCCAATTTTGTGGCTGAGCAGTTCACCGGTATCCCCGGGAAGTACGTGCCGATCAGGGAGACGATCCGCAGTTTCAAGGAGATTGTGGAAGGGCGTCATGACCACCTGCCGGAGGGTGCGTTCTTCATGGTTGGGAATATCGACGAGGCCGTGGAGAAGGGGCGCAAGATGCTCGCAGGCACCGCAGCCTGATCATGTAAAATTTCCCTCTCCCCCCTTGGGGGGGAGGGTGAGGGGGGCTCGTACATGAAATCTTTTTCGCTCAGAGTTATCGCACCAGAAGGCGCCAAAGTGGAGACCGAGGTTGAAAGCCTCGTTCTCCCCGGCCACGCCGGTTCGCTGGGCGTGCTCTGGTCCCACGAGCCGTGGATCGTGCTGCTTAAGCAAGGTCACATTT
The DNA here is from genome assembly GCA_964587525.1 of uncultured bacterium. GTDB lineage: Bacteria > Oederibacteriota > CAKKQC01 > CAKKQC01 > CAKKQC01 > CAZPLZ01. The sequence continues at coordinate 1,201 of CAZPLZ010000217.1, forward strand.
CTTATAAACGTCCAGGCGGCCAGTGGGAGAGCGTCGCTCTTGCGGGCGGGGTGGCTCGTATCGAAGGGAACCGCACCGTCGTCCTTGCCGACTCCTAAAGAACAAACCGTGATCTCCGGCGTTGGCATCGACTCCGTGAAGGTGGACCGGATCCGCCGAGCGGCGAAGCGATGGGGCGAGGAGTTCCTCGGACGCCTCTTCACCGAATCCGAGCTGGACTACTGCCTCTCACACGTCAACCCGTACCCCTCTCTGGCTGCCCGGTTCGCCGCCAAGGAGGCGGTGCTCAAGTCGTTGGATGCACGCGGCTTGTGGGAGTGGCGTGACATGGAGGTGAGGCGAGCGGAGTCAGGGAAACCTTTGGTCACCCTGAAGGGTAGGGCGGCGGCGTTTGCCTGCCAGCGTAAGGTACGGGCCTTCCACATCTCACTCACCCATGATGCTGATCGTGCGATCGCTATCGTTTTGGCGGTGCGTGCCGCATGAGACTGGCGACGGCGGCGGACATCAAGAGACTGGATGAGCGGGCCGAGAAAGAGTTTGGCCTCTCGCGGCTGCTCCTTATGGAGAACGCAGGCGCGTCGGTGGTCCTGGCGATGGAGAGGGTCTATGGCCCGCTGGAGGGGAAGCGGGTCACGCTCTTCTGTGGGAGGGGTGGCAACGGGGGTGATGGGATGTGCGCAGCCCGCCACTTGATCTCGCATGGGGCCTCGGTGGTCGTGGGGCTGGTGGGGACCCGGGGCGGGCTGAAGGGTGAGCCGCTTCAGAACTGGAAGATTCTGGATCGGATGGACGTCACGCCGCATGACATTCAGGGAGACGCGGACTTGCCTTGGGCACGTGCCGCGGCAGGAGCCGCGGACTATGTGGTGGATGCGCTGCTGGGTGTGGGCTCGCGCCTGCCCGTGGAAGGTCTGATGGGGCAGGTGGTGCAGACCATCAACGAGTCCGGCAAACCGGCCGTGGCCGTGGATGCGCCGTCAGGCCTGGATGTGGATTCCGGTGCGGTGAGGGGGGCCTGCGTGAAGGCATCCCTCACCGTCACCCTGGGCCTGCCCAAGCGCGGGCTTGTCCTGTACCCGGGGACCTTGTACGTCGGGAAGCTGGTGGTGGCTGATCTAACCCTACCGCTGGCGCTGTTGACCGATTCGGCGATTCAAGCTGATGTGCTTCTGCCGGATGAGGCGGCGCAACTGCTGCCGTCTCGTCCCCGCCAGGCGCACAAACATGAAATTGGCCGGGCCCTCGTGGTGGCAGGTTCTAAGGCGATGACGGGGGCCGCGTTGCTGGCGGCTGAGGGTGCGCTGGTGGGTGGGGCTGGGATGGTGTACTTGGCGACGCCAGCGTCGGCGGCAGCGCTGTTACATGACCGGCGGCCCGAACTGCTGCTCAAGCCGCAGGCGAACACGCCGGCGGGTGGGTTGGCGGAAGCGGCGGTGGAGGAGCTGTTGGCGTTGTCCGGCACGATGCAGGCGATGGCGATCGGGCCGGGACTTGGACTGGAGGAAACCACGAAGCGCTCTGTGGTGAGACTCCTTCAGTCCGTCGAGGCCCCAACGGTCGTCGATGCGGACGCCCTCACGGCGCTGGCGGCGAACCCGGATGCGCTGTCCTCCGCTCGTGGTGGCCGGGTCCTCACCCCTCACGTGGGAGAGATGGCACGGCTGCTGGGTACAACCGCTGAGGCGGTGGAGGCTGACCGGCTGGAAGCGGCGCGGCGGAGCGCAGCGCAATTTGGCGCCGTGGTGGTCCTGAAGGGTGCGCGCACGGTGGTGGCGGAGCCCGGCGGGCGGCTCTTCATCGTGCCCACTGGCAACCCAGGGATGGCGACCGCGGGAACTGGCGATGTCCTCACCGGGCTCATCACGGCACTCCTTGCGCAGAAGCTCTCTGCATTGCCGGGTGCCCTGCTGGGTGCCTACGCGCACGGCCTCGCGGGTGATCTGGCTCGTGAGGAGAAAACGGAGATCTCGCTGACGGCATCCGACATCCTCGCATACCTCCCCAAGGCGTTTTTGCGGCTGGCCACCGGTAAGCTCCCCTCTCCCTTTCCCTCTCCCCCCTCCGGGGGGAGAGGGGAGGGTGAGGGGGGGCGAGGGACACGGGGGTGAGCGAGCAACTTATAGTGGTGCTGGGCCTTCTCGTGTGGGGGACGGTCTTTGTCTGTCTTCTGGCGGCTATGGCGATTGAGGCTGATGTGGAACGGCGTTGGGATGAAGCTTGGGCGTTGGACTGGGAGAAACGCCACGGCGCCTCGATCGACGAGCTGATTGAGCGGCTGGCCCAGCAGGCGCGGAGGTGGCGGCTGGCCAAGCGGCTCCTCAGCATGTATCTGGTGGTGGGGCTCGTGGCGCTGGTGGTGCTGGGTGTGTTCCAGTATCAGCGGTGGTTGACCTTGAGCCCCGATGCATTTCGGGGCGCCATGCTCTTCGGGGTGGCCCTGATTGGCCTGCTGCTGCTCCCCTTTAGAGTGGTGTGCGAGATCGGCCTGGGGCTGGTGGAGGGTATGCATCGCCAGGTCAGGAACGCGGTGGGCGAGCGCGTTGTGATTTCCTCGCGGCAGGAAATTGACGAAATTCCCAAACCAACAAAAGGAAAGGAAAAGGAGAAGGCTAAAGAGCCAGAGCCTGCCCGGAAGTGACCATGCTGCTTGAACGACTGTGGGCGCAGACCGTTTTCGCCGCCCTGTTCGTGGCCCCGTTGATCTTCTGGCCCTGGGCCAGGGAGTCCTACCGGCTGGTGAAAGAAGCTGCGCTCGTCGCCTATATCGTTCCGGCCCTTCTGCTCTGGTGGCTGTTTGGCCGTCCGGGCCTTCAGGCTGTGCCGCGGTGGTACCTGGCGGTGGCGGGGGGGTTTCTCGCCTGGGCGCTCATCCGGCTGCCGGGTGGGGTCGATGTGCCAACCGCGCTTCAGCGCGGTGGCGAGTGGCTTCTGACCTTCGCCGCGGCCGCCGCGGTGCTGGGCCTCGCTGGCCGGAATCGACGGCTCGCCCTTGACGTGCTGCTGGTCAGCACCGCGCTGGTATCGCTCATCGGCGTCGCACAGCACCTGTTCGGGTGGCAGATCATCTCGCCCTACGCGGTGGACCCCCGATCGGTCACGTTCACCTCAGAGCGGGTGTTCTCAACGTTCGGGAATCCAATTTTTTTCGCTGGGTACCTGATCCTGGTGTTCCCGCTGGCGATCACCGAGCTGGCTTTGGCTCCGCGAGACCGGGGTCGATGGCGTTTCAAGCTCCTTGCCGCCGCTGTGGCTCTGCAACTGATTGCACTGGTTTTCACCGCATCACGTGGGGCGTTTCTGGGTCTGGCCGCGGGGCTGGGCCTGCTTGCACTGATGGTCAAGGATCTGCGCCGGTGGGTGGCGGGCCTGGCCGTGGTCGGGGTGGTCTTGATCGTCGGGATCTGGGTTTGGCGTCCTCCACTGGTTGAACACCTGCTGGTGCCTGGCGATCCCGGGCGGATCCTCATGTGGCGCACGGCCCTT
>CAZPLZ010000218.1:0-4635 GCA_964587525.1 uncultured bacterium
AAGTGATCCGCGCTACTGAGATGCTAGAGGCCGTCAACGCCGGGCGTCATCCCGTGCGGTATCCCTGGTGGGCTGACATCACGTGGCCGGAAGCACTGCGCGGACCAGAGGAAAAGGGAGAGCAGCTTGAGGTGAGCGTGTGACCGCCGCGCCAATCTTGGAAGTCGCCAAGCACGAGCTGGACAACGCATGGCGCCGGTTGGTTGTCCTGGTCCGGGGAGTGCGGAAGCCAATGGGGGAAGCGATGCTTTCGTACTGGGATGGAAAGCTCGAAATCAGCTGTAGCGGCATTGCGGTCTCAGTTCCAGCTCGCGGCACCTGGCCGGGTCAAGCCCGTGTTCCTGGTCAGTTCATTGTAGGGTTGGCAAAGGTGCCGCCAGCGGGCGACCCGGTAACGTTTCGGGTTGAAGGGGACCGGCTTTCTATCTCAACTCTCTCTGTGGTGTGCACATGGCAACAACCAGCCGCTAGAACAATCCATGTCCCTGTGAATCCGTCATTGACGTGGCTCCTGAGCTTGCCATTGCATTACACAGGGGACGAAATAGGGAAAGCGGCGTTAGCGGGAGATATTCAAACAGCTCAAGCACGGGGAGGTCGCCTCATTGCTAGGGCACTCACTGCGCTTAAGCCGTTCGGAGTCCTACGGGATGATCTTGCGCAGCTCGTTTTCAAAAGCATCGAGAGGCAACATCCAAAGGCGTAATGTTGGGCACTGTGCCTTGGTGCACGCATGGACACGCCGTCATCTACTGGCCGGCGCCCAACTTCTTGGTGTGAGCGATATGGGCATCTGGTGGAATCTGCCGGCGCCATCTCGCACGACGTGCCTTGAACCCTGGAGGGATGTGCGTGGGAAACTTAGGGCTGCCGGAAAACGTCAAACAGTGCGAGTGCGTTAACCGCTGTGGCGATGGCTATGATACCAGTAGAAACAGCGCCACATATGACCCAGCGCCTTGTAGATTGTGAGTACGCTTTTGCTGTTGCACTTACCCTGTACTGCGCATGTGCACCTCCAGGAGGGTTTTGTTCATCGTGAAGCATGCGCACAGGGAAATTCACTGACGCACGACACTTTTTCAGCATCCTGCTAATGCTCTTTGCGGATCGATTCGATCGGTTACCTTTGTCTACGCATCCGAGCTATTTCCGCCCGAATCATGTCTAACGACGGTTGAAAAAAATCAAACACCTCAAATAACTTGCGGGTGATCTCTCGAACGAACTCAGGTAAGAGGGTTTCAATCTGGTCCACATCGACCCTAAGTTCTGATACCACTATATTTTGGCGTGCCAAACGATCCTCACGATCCATAATGCGATCCGTTCCCCATGTTGTCAGTTTTCGTCCTTGCAATCCTATCCATTCAGCGTAGATCGATATTTCACCAGTGCTCAAGCCAAGCGTGCGGGCAAGTCTTCCAGCATGGAGCAGGCACTCGCCGACCCGCCATATTGGGATGGTCACTGAAAGCTGTGTCCTCGGCCTCAACTTCTCCGGACGACTGTCTTCTTGGTAACCCCTCACCAGAAATAATTTCCCCTCTGGAGATGCGCGCCAGAAATCTGAATGCGCAGGGTCTTGGAAGTGAGAGGGTGCCATGAAACATTCAATGCAACCCTCGAACGGGTGCGGTTTGATTTCTTCATCGGTAGGGACCCACCAGGGTGGCCAACCAGTCTCATGCCCAGAGACTTGGCCTAATATTTTAAGGAAATCGCCTAAGGGGCGAGACTGATGTGTTCCTGGGAGGATGTACGCTAACTTCCATGCTCCACCATGATAAATAGCCCTTTGAGTTTCATGGCGATATTCATCCGCCTTAGCTCCCATTCGTGCATTTGAAGAAGCAATCCACTCGTTCATGTCAGCTTGCATGGCTTCCGCAGGAGCAACAGACACTTCTGAACCAGTTCTTCCCTCAAGAATTCCTCTAACTACGGATAGCAACTCATCCTTCTTATTAAGAACGCAACGGCCGATCAACTCGTCCCATTCCTGTCCGGAGCGCGGTACATCGCTGGATGGGCCGGGACGGCGTATGTAGTATGCGTCCGCTTTCACGTGCCTATCACTAGGTCCGGAACGCGCTGCACGAATGGGAACCCGATGACCTCCCGGCACCAAAATAATTGGAAACAAGATGCCCGTCTGGGGATGTGGCGTATGATGGACTATGCATTGAAAAGGTGGCTCTGCGTACCGTTGAACGATTCCATTAATTGCATCTTGACTATAAACAGTGAGGTTGTGCGGAAGTGGTTCAGTGGGCACCCATTGGCCGCCCTGATCGGAAAAACCGAGCACAACGGTTCCCCCTCCATGATTCGCCAACGCGAGGATCGCTTTTGCAAGGTCGGCTCGGTGTTCCTCTGATGAAAAATCGAGCCATTCTTTTAATTCGATGGCCAAATCTTCATGTGGATAGGCTAACAGATCTCCTAGCCGCCTAATGTCATCTGGTAATTGATTTTCTTCAGGCACTACTCTCCTCGCAGTTCAAACAGAATTAATCCACAGCTGCCGCGGTTCTATTGACACCGCGGAATAACATACACGTCGTCGCCACGCCGTGTCTTCCTTAATGGCGATTTCAGCCGTCCCTGGTGTTGCCACTTACGTATCTCGCTCAAGTAGGTGGCTTGCGTGATTCTGGTTATCCCCACTGCTTTCAGGAGCGTCCCGATGTGCTGACACACAAATCGTTCTCGCGAGCGTCGCGTGCGGGGAAAGCCCGGCCCGCTGGCATAGCCAACTTTCTCCAATTCACATACAGCTCGACCCGCAATCTTGTGTAAAGCACGCCCTGCATTAACAGTCAGCTCCGAGATCGTCTTCATTTCAGGTCTTTCATTGAAGAATCCCTGCGTATCCTTTTTCCACTTCCTCAATCGTGACGAGATGTAGGCACGGGGCTCAATGCGGTTACTCATAGAGTTGGCGCGCATGTGGAGGTCCCACTGGGCCCAGCTTAAAATCTCGTCATAGAGACGTCGCAGTTGCATAACGGACTCTAGGATGACAAAGAACCTAAAGGCATAATCGACCTCCCACCCGTGCCGGGATTTCACGCCACCCTTTTGCTGCAGTGCCAGGGATGGCTGGAAAAACAACCTCAGCTGTTTGATGAGGGGCAAGACTAGGCTAAGCTGCTGATTCGTGCACCGAAAAAGCTCGAAGGATTCCCCCACCCTTTCCTCAACCTCCCCGATGTAGTAATTGATCGTGCGCCCATCCAACGAATAGCCCATCCGGCGCGCGGGACGATATCCTAAATCACGTGCAAACTGCCATAGCCTCATGTGGATTTCTTTTTGGCAGCTAAGCAGTTCGCGTCGGCGTTTGAAAGGGATAATGCGCTGGACCTCTTGAATCATCCTGGCGACCTCTTTGCCAGCGTGCCGTAATTTGGCGTCGTCCCACTCACGCCAATTAAAAAGAATACACTGGTCATGCTTATATGGGTCCAGGAGCAGTTTGATCCGCTCCACGCCCACATCCAGGACCCGGCTGATTGGGCGGTAGAACTCGCCTTCGGCTACCTTCTGATGGGACTTGTCGGCCTTGAATTTCTCAACCACTTCGCCAGCCTCCTCTGCGCTCAAAACGTGACCTTGAGCTAGACGACTAGGTGGCTGTCCCTTTACGAGCAAGAATTGGCCATCAGGTGTGCAGTGAATCCTTCGATTCGATTCGCAAAATGTCGAATTTGTTCTGCGATTTGTTAACACGGTTGCTACGTTGCTTCCCTCTATATACCACGCGCTCGCTGCGGTAAAAAGTGCAGCAGGAGGTGCAATGAAACAAATGAGGCAAAGTCAGCAACGCAAGCGCGATCACCTGTCACAAGTGCAGGTAAGGATTCCGCGCGATCTGTGGCGGGCAGCAAAGCATCAGGCGACGGACCGGGATATGCCGCTGGGCACCGTTCTGGCCTCGGCTCTTCACCAAGGTCTCAGTCAACTGTTGCGGTGCCGAGTGGATGGAGCCAGACACTCCAGTGGCCTTGGCCAATCCCCAGTGTCACGCGAGCTCACTCGACGGTAATGCCCCTATGACAACGGGATCGGCAAAGCGTAGTAGAGCTCGGAGGTCCGCCATTCAGGCCACTCCTGCTCACCTCTATGATCTCGATTCTGAGGCGTGCGCCCTGGCAGTCGCGCTGCTGCGTCCGGAGATCGCACCAAAGGTAGCCGACAGTCTGGGTGACACCGACCTCTATGACGGCAGGCACCAGACTATTCTGGCGGCCATCCGAGATCTTGTCTGGCAAAGGAAACCGGTCAATCTCGTCTCGGTTAAGGCTAATCTGGAAGCAACCAGTAGGCTCAAAGACGTTGGCGGTGCGGCCTTCATTGGCAGCTTGGCAGACACAGAACCACTGGCGAGCTTGATTGACGAATACCTGAGCACAATCAAAAGGAAAGGAAGAGACCGGTGGTTCTGGCTAGCCCTGATCACGGCTGCTGAAGCGGCTGGCACGGAAGGCGAGGATCTTTCAGCGCTGGCCAGTAAAGTCCAGCAAACGCTTGATCAGCGCTCATCCGAAGACATCGATCTTCAACTGGCAGGAGTTAGTCCTCCGAAGGGACCGGGACTGCTACGCCAAGCGGTGGAGACCCTACATGCCC
>CAZPLZ010000219.1:0-4624 GCA_964587525.1 uncultured bacterium
CTTGGGTCAGTTTGGGTGCTCTCCGCTCATCGGGCTCGAACGTCCGGAAATGGCTAGCAGCGGCCATTCAAGGGGTCACTCGCTAGGGTCCGGTCTACCCCCTCCTGCGGACACTGGGGCGCAGAATCGGCGCTGACGTCGGCTTGCAGGGGGTCAGCGGACGCTGGGAGCCAAAGCCGCTGAGGTCCGTTGATGACCCAAATCGGACATTCAAAGCGGTTCCTTCATATTCTAGGCATACACGGCGATCCGGTTGAGGCAAAACAAAAGATGGACGTAGCAAAGCGTACGGGAAATCGGATTGCTAATCCGTACGGATACGACAGAGCGTTCAAATTCTTGCCAAGTACAGAGGACAAAGTATGGCTCCGTGAACAAGCCGCAAGAATGACGGGCGCTGATCCCCTTGTACTCGATCCTACAGCGGGAGGCGGCAGCATTCCATTCGAGGCGGACCGATTGGGCCTTTCGACAATCTCGAACGAACTAAACCCGGATGACCCGCGAGCTCTTTTCGCAGCGGGATTATCTGGGCGCCGGTGGAGCGGTACGCTGAACACTGGACGGCCAACGCGGACGCAGCCGAAATCCGTTTCGCAAAAACGGCCTAATATGCTGGTTAGGCCGTCGAATATGCCGCTTGGCAGGAGCGCGCCAAGGAACCAGCGGGCACTCCACCTGAAAGGCATAAGGCCGCCTTGGTGTGATCGGCGTTACCTGGGAAATAGTGTCCGCAGCCACTTTCTCACATCCGTTTCGGTGGCGATGCCGGCGTCGGTTAGGATGCGAGCAATATCAGTCGCGGCCAAGATCACGACAGGTTGTCCGTCCTCTTTGATTTCTTTGTAGGCCTGCGAGTGGACGTAAGAGGTGGTGACAAGGATACCGAACTGACGGTGGCGCAATCGTGAAAGCAGCCTGGAAGTATCACGCACCGATACGGGATTGTCGAAAGCATAACACTTGGCCTCCAATGCGAAGTCGACATGGATACCTGACATCCCCCGCCCTATACGATATTTCCCGAGACCGTCCCGTCCACCATCCCGTGTGGGACGGGTCAAATCTATAGACATGACGTTGCTGTCCATCATTTGGGCAAGCCGAGCGGCACACGCTTCGAAGCCAACGGAGTTGTCAGCAAAATAGTCGTACATGGCCTTCAACATCCGCTGTTGCTCGGGATCCGAGGGCAACTGCTCTTTCTTGTTCCTGTATTCAAGGGAACGTGTAGCCCTTAACGGCCTGTAGGATCCCGTTTCCACCCATTCCCCCCAGGGCTCGGGGCAGTTGTTGGTAAAGGGATTTCCCGAATTTATGTCCTTGATCCACAAACGTCGTATAGTGGGCACGTCAAGGATGGTGAATTTTGCCACATAATTTTGGAACCGCTGTCCTTCCGCGATTTTCCACAGAGCCAGGAGATCCTCGGTTCCGTGCAGGTCCATGGCTCCGGGTACCGACAAACCCAGGAAGACCATATCTCGCCACTCGCCCGAATTCGCGAATACGAAGATGGGAGGAACTCCGACGCGGCAATTTTCTGTGCGATGGGTCGCGTTGAAAATGTCCCGGAGAATTCTGTTTCCGAAGCGCGGCGTTTCATGGAGACCGCGCCCTGGCTTCTTGTTGTCCCCGAAATAGGTGAAAATCCCGGACTCCCTGTCAAGTTCATCCGGCCAATCGGGGTCGTTCAGCGTTGAAGTCAAGACCACCAGTTCAAGGTTCTTGATGCTTCCTCGGTAGCGGAAACCCCCTTGATTGCTTACCCCGAGCAATGCTGGCAACGGATCGTCGCCGGCATTACCCTTTCGGCCGCCCTCGTAGACCGCGTCCACCACGAGATCAGCGTCTTCCAGTTCATTAGATCTGAAACGCGTGGTCATGTCGCAAAATGGCATTTCAGTTGCGATGCAACTGAGCCTGTCTATTCGGCTGCTGTTGGCAGATTTTTTGGTGGCAATTCGGCAAGTTCCTGCCGGGTGATGGTCCTGACAATGACCTCCATAACAGGCGGACAAACGCCGTTTCCCAAGAGCTTGATCCGGTCGCGACGGGACCCGTGGGGCAGGGTGTAGCCATCTTCAAAACCCATGGCGCGCATCAGTTCCGGCACCTGCAGCATTCGCAGCATCGCTGTATCGTCCTCCCAATCAACCAAACCGAACCTGTCGAGAGTCGTGATTGTCCTTAGTGGTCTGTCCAGTCGCTGCCAGCCCCCACAACCGTCGCTGCTGTAGTACACGATCAAGAAGGGTTCCCCCCGACCCAATTCGGCCATTGCCCTTTCGGCTCTTTCCAGTGTGGGCTTCGCCCTGCCCTTCGAGTACAGCGGTCTGCACTCCCAGGTCCCCTTCGGGTCGAGTATCTCGATCACTCTCCTGGCCCGTGTGCCCTCATGTGGTTTGATTTCGGGGGTAGCGGTCGATCGGTCACAGATCACGAAAAGCCTGCGGCGGCGCTGCGGTACGCCAAAGTGTGCCGTATCCAATACCTGTTCGCTTACATGGTAACCGAGCTCATCCCTCAACGCGGAGATGAGTTCGCCATACCGTGACCAGGAACGCATCTGGATGACGTTTTCCATGACGACCCAGCGGGGACGAAACGCCCGTACAAACTTCAGCGCGTGCATGGCTGTCAGTCGGCTGTCTTCGTTACGTTCGTGGCTTCCGCGCGCGCACGTATGATTGGTGCACTCTGGCGACGCCAGAATGAGGTTGATCTCGCCGATATCCCCGACGGTTCGATGGCCGGACCTCGAGGTCAGCCGCCTGCGAATCGCCTTTGCTTCGGGGAAACTTGCCTGGAAGGTCTGAACGGCCAAATCCCAAGAATCGACACCGCATACGATCTCGGCACCCGCCAACTTGGCACCCCAACTGGTGCCGCCTCCGCCACAGAAGAGATCGAGCGTTCGAATTGCCATTGCGCGATACTACCAGGTTGACAGAGGGCTGACCAGGCAGTTTGACATGCCTTTCGGCCAGTTCCGCGATAAATTCACTTACGTTGGAGGCCTGCGCGGATTTGGCCAACGCAGGAAGGGAAGTCCTTCTTTATCTGGTGCTCCCAGATCCGCACCACCTTCCATCCCATGCGGCGGAGTTTCCTGTGGTTTCTCCGGTCCCTGTTCCGGTTCCCTTCGATCTTGCTTTCCCACTTCTCGGCGAGCTTGTCACGCCATCTGGGGAAGTTCCATCCATGCCAGAAGTCGCCATCCACGAAGATGGCAACCCGCTTCTCCCTGATCACGAAATCCGGTCGGCCGGGAAGATCGCTTGCATGACTTTCCCATTCCAGTCCCAGGTCCTTGAGTGCCCGGGCGATGATCCGTTCGGGGCCTGTGTCCTTGCCACGGATCCGGGACATCACCGCACTGCGCTTCTCCGGGGACATAATGTCCCCGCGATGTCGCCTGGGCGGGGTGGGTCTCCTTGGTGGCATTCCAGGTGGGCCCTACAGCAGAGGAAAATTCACCGGGGCACAGACATGGCCCGTTAAGATTGCAGACTCAACAATCTCCAGTTACCATGGGTTGGGCACCATTCGACAGTTTAGAGTTCCATGTATTCCCTGTGCAACCCGGGGGATGTTCTGTGTCAAGGAAGCAGAACACAGAGTTCGAATTCGCACCTCCGCCAGCGTCCTCGATGATCGAGGCGCTCCGCGGTGTCGGATATTCCACGGAAACGGCCATCGCCGACCTGATAGACAATAGCATCTCCGCCGGAGCTAACAATGTGTGGATCAACTTCTGGTGGGCCGGAAGGGACTCGTACGTTTCGACCCTGGACGACGGCGAAGGCATGGAAGAGAAGGAGCTGTCCAGTGCCATGCGTCCCGGAAGCCAGAGCCCGCTCGACGAGCGATCCGCTCACGATCTTGGCCGCTTTGGCTTGGGCCTGAAGACAGCGTCCTTTTCGCAGTGTCGGCGGCTGACAGTGGCGTCACGCCGGGACGGGCGCTTGGCGACGAGACGGTGGGACCTGGACCACGTTGCGCGTGTGGACGATTGGCAGCTCCTCACCGGCCCGGCTCGGGGATCCGAGAAATTGATCAAGCCGCTGGAAGCCATTGAGCAGGGAACCCTGGTGCTCTGGGAATGCATGGATCGCGTCGTCGGAAAATCAGCATCCTCGGACCAACGATCACATGATTCTTTCCTGAGACTCGTCGACAAGGTGGAACAACATCTCGCGATGGTGTTTCACAGGTTCCTGGAAGGGGCCCCACCCGAGCTGCGCATCTTTATAAACGGAGATGACGAAGACCACCGGGTCAGGGCCTGGGATCCGTTCATGAGGCATCACAGGGCCACGCTCTCAACACCCGCCGAAAGGATCCCGACTCCTCGGGGAGATGTGGAGATCCAGGGTTTCGTTCTTCCTCACAAGGACCGCCTGGTCCGGAACGAATTCCAGACCGGGGCAGGTCCCGGCGGGTGGACGGCGCAGCAGGGTTTCTACGTCTACAGGAATCGCCGCATGCTCGTTTCCGGCGACTGGTTGGGACTAGGACACAGCCGCACATGGACGAGGGAAGAACCCTACAAGCTTGCCAGACTCCGTCTCGATATCCCGAACACCGCTGATGCCGACTGGAAGATAGACATCAAGAAATC
>CAZPLZ010000220.1:0-4609 GCA_964587525.1 uncultured bacterium
GTCGGGATGACCGTGTCGTCCGGACGCGACCTGAACGCACCGCGACTCCGCACCGGTCGGCCAGCGACCGCTCACCCCCCTCCGACCCGTCCAGCCGAATTGTTCAGCATGCTGAAAGAGCCTCAACGGAGCGAAGGGGCAGACTTCGAGGGCCGTGTGCCGACCGTTTCGGCGTCGCGGCGCGCTCCGGCCGGCGAGGACGTGGAGGCGGCCCGGCCGCCGGCAGCGTCCGAGCCGGCCCTCGTAGGAGCGCGCTTGCGACGGAGAACGCGCGCCCATGGTTCACGCGCGCGAGGTCGGCACCAGAGTGAGCCGTCCACGGTGGGGACGGCGAGCGTGCCCGAGAAGTCTGCCCCTTCGCTCCGATGGAGGACTTTTTCCGCATCCTGTTAATGTGCGTCGCGGATGCGTTAAATACCTTGTCCTCTTCGCGGCAACCGCCACAGCCGGTTGCGCGACACTCTCCACCCAACCTCTCCCCTCCCCTGAACAACGGCTCTCTTTAGCTGAACAGTCCGCGCTGGCTGCTTACCGGAGTGGTGATGCCGCCGAGGCCTACCGGCAATACCGGGCCCTGGCAACCGCAAGTGAATCGCGGCCTGACCTCCACCGCACAGCCGCGGCCTGCGCCCGCCAGGCCGGGCTGGTGCTGGAGGCCCTGGGGTCACGCCAGGCCGCGGTAGCGCTCGATCCAGAAGACCGCTGGAGCCGAATGTGGATCGCCCGGCTGCTGCTGGCTGCCCACAATCCAGCGATGGCCCTCGCCGAACTGGGCGAGCCGGCTAATGCCTGGGAGTTTCTGACGCAGGGGCAGATTCTGCGCCGCCTCAGCCGGCCAGAGGATGCGCTCGCTGTGTTCGAGCGCGCCCGTGCCGCCGATCCCAAGCTGTCCCTGGTGGAACAGGAGCGGGGAGAAACTCTTGAGGCACTCGGCCGCCATGCGGAAGCCGCCCAGGCCTACGCCGCCGCGATCGCACTGGACCCGTCGTTCACCCACTTGCAGATCCGCCTGGCGCACCTGGAATCCAAACTGGGAAAGACCGAAGCGGCATACGAGCGCTATCGAAAATTTCTCCTCGTAGACGCCTCTCACCCGGTTGCAAGGGCCGAAAAAGCCCGGCTGGCCCAAACCCTCCCCAGGCTAGCCAGGAAGGAACTCGCTCGCGAGCAAATGAAAGTGCAGGTCTTTCGTGAAACCCTGGCGCCCCGGTTCAAACCCCTCCCGCCAACGCCCTTGAGCCCGATCGCGGTGGGGATTATCTCTGACGTGTCTGATTTCCGCGTGAAATGCGCAAGCGAATGTTCTTTGGAATCTGACGAGAGCGCACCTTTGACGATACCTGGACAAACCGAGATTCAAGGGAAACTCTCCGGGACGGCGCTGCGCCTCACCTGGTCGGGCGGTGGCGCATCACTGACCAGTGCCGCGCGGCTGATGTCAAAGGACCCAGACGCAACGTTTACAGTTTTCAACGTGCACTTCGAGAAAGGTTATTACTGGTCAGATCAGGAGAATCGCTCCTACCGCGGCACCCTGGAGATCATCCCGAAAAAAAACAAAATCACGTTTGTCAACCACGTGCAGCTCGAGGATTACCTCTTGAGCGTGATTCCCTCAGAGATGCCGGCAAGCTGGCCGCTGGAGGCTCTCAAGGCCCAAGCGGTGGCAGCGCGGACTGAGGCCCTGAAAAAACTTGGGCGACACCGACATGAAGGCTTCAATATCTGCTCGACCCAGCACTGCGCGGTTTATCGCGGAACCATCAACGAGATGGACGCCCCCTCCCGTGCCGTTCTGGAAACCCGCGGCAAAGTACTGCTCATTGATGGCGAGCCGCTGGACACGGTGTACGCCGCCAATTGCGGCGGCTGGGGCAGCAGTGGCGGTGAGATCTGGGGGTCGGGCTCAACGATCCTGCCTGCGGTGTGCGATCTTCCACCAGCCGCGAGGGAGGATTGGAACTTGGTACCCGTGAATCCCGATATCCGGCAGCGTTTTTTCTTTGAACGCGTCCCGGCCTACTGCAACCATAGCCAACAGAAGAAACCCTACTACAGCGCCTCCTACCGCTGGGTCCGCAGCTACACCCACGAGGAGTTGAGCAACTGGGTCCACCGCCGGTACCAACTGGGGCGGCTCAAGCGCATCACGCCCAAAACCTTAACCACGGAGGGATGGCTCACGTCGGTGGAGTTAGAGGGCGAAGCCGGGGTCAAAGAGGTCAAACGTGATGCCATCCGCACGGCCTTCAACACCATCCGGAGCAATTTTTTCACCATGGAGATTCTCCCCGCGACCGTCGACACCCCGGCCCAGTACCTCTTCGTGGGAGCAGGCTGGGGACATGGCGCGGGCATGTGCCAGCATGGCGCCTATGGCCTGGCCCTCACCGGAAAATCCGCCCACCAGATTCTCAAGCATTACTACCCGAAAGCGAAATTAACCAAGCTGTATTAGCCATATGTCATCCATGTTTGAAGACGAATATTACGACATTGTCGGCAAGGCCCGATTTGGACTGGGGCTCTTGGTGCGGCGAGTCACCGCACGCTCAGGCCTAAGCGAAGCAGAGTACACCGCACTCGAATCTGGCGGGGATAAGCCACCAGAGCCGCATCTGGTCGCGGCCGCGAAAGCCCTTGAACTTGCTCCCGGTAAACTGGCTGATTTTGCGCTCCGGCCCGAACATCCACGCTCGCTCAAGCCTTCCGTCCCATTTGCGCAACTTGTGCTTGGGGCCGGATTCACCGCAAACGGCTACCTTCTGTCCTGCCCTTCCTCCCGGCAGGGCGTCATCGTGGATCCCGGAGCTGACGCCCAAACAATTTTCGCCAGCGTGGACAAACTCGCCATGCAGCCGACCGCCATCCTCATCACCCACGCGCATCACGACCACGTGGGTGCGCTCACAGAAGTCAAAACACGCTATCCCGTCCCCGTGCTGGCCCTGAAAGCAGAGCAGCAGCTACTCGGATCTCACACCCGAGCGACCACACTCGTGGATCCTGGGCACGAGGTCGCCGCGGGAACACTGCGCGGCCAGTTTCTCCATGTCCCCGGTCACACGGCAGGCATGGCGACGGTGGTGTTCCGAGACGCCGGCGTAGCCTTCGTTGGCGACTCGCTGTTTGCCCGGTCACTGGGCCGGGCTTCCGGCCCTGGTACCCCGTACAACCAGCTCAGACAGGAAGTGCGGGAGAAGATTCTGAGTCTTCCTGACAGCACGATCCTCTGTCCCGGCCACGGCCCGCTCACCACCGTGGCCGACGAAAAAAGGCTCAATCCTTTTTTCCCATAACCCTTCGACTCGTTCAGCGAGTCGAACCATGAACCTGCTTCTCCCAGCAGCGCTGTTCCTGATCTCAGGCGCCATCAACCTCAGGCGAGCCTGTCCCAGCGTATTTGCTGATGATAGCCCTGAAACCGTCACCGCCTGTTTCTCCCTCGGCATCACGCACCCGCCGGGCGATCCGCTCCTGATGCTTCTGGGAAAACTTTGGAGTGTCCTTCCAATTGGCAATCCCGCATGGCGGCTGAACCTGCTCGCCTCACTGCTGGGCGCCGGGTTGGTGGTGCTGATCTGGCATCTTTCGGTGAGACTGTTCATCGTGGGGGAGGTCGTCTGCGGGGCGAGTCCTCGAGCCCGGGATAGAGAGAGGGGGGGCGTGCGAATCCTGGCCGCCTTAGCTGCGGTGGGGCTGCTGGCCTCCAACCCGGTCCTGCTACAGCAATGCGCGGTTGCCAAGGGTGCGGTGTACGGCATAAATCTCCTGCTCGTGCTCGGAGCTATCTGGGCTCTCCTGAATCGCAACTTAGCTGTTGCGGCACTCTGCCTGGGCCTGCTGTGCGGGCATCACTGGATGACCCTGGCGGCATTTGCCCCTGCGCTGGTTGCGCTGGCAGCCTGGTGGCTCTGGGACTCCTGGCGATCAGCCCGTTACCGCCCCTCACCCGCGCTGCCTGCATCAAAGACAGTGCGGCAGGCCGTGGTGGCCGCGTGCCTTGTTACGCTGGGATCTTCTCTCTGGATCTCCTTGCCAGTCCGTGCCGTGCAGGCTCCGGCCCTCAACTGGGGCAAGGTTTCGACGGCCCAACGGTTCGTTGCACACATCATCCGCAAGCCGTTTCTGGTCCGGGAACTCAAGCCCACCCTCTCCTCCTGGGTTCGGCAGGCTGTAGCGGGACTGGCCGGACTGCATCATCAACTAGGCTGGGCTGGATGGGCCTTAGTAGCCGCTGGGGCCTGGGGACTGTGGCTCTCCTCGCCGGGACTGCTGGCCGCCGCCGGGGTGGCAGCGTTGAGTCCCTGGCTTGCAGCTTCCCTGTACCTTGACCTGTCCACGGAGCTTATCAGGTTGCTGGGGGTGTTCCTGCTGCCCTCGTACCTGATCCTGGCGTTGCTCGCCGTCCGGGGAGTGGTTCATCTGGCCTCGCGCTTTCAGGCTGTGGGGTGTGCCACTGCCGCACTCCTCGTAGCCGGTGCTGTCGTCTTGCAGCGCCCCGCGTGCGCGCTCCACGATGTCAGCCGGTATACCTGGTCATATGACCTGGGACGAGCGATCCTGGCACCCCTGCCACGGTCGGCTGGCCTGATCGTGGTGAGCGACT
>CAZPLZ010000221.1:0-4517 GCA_964587525.1 uncultured bacterium
AGCCTCCTCCACGACCGGCGCGCCGGCCACTTCCACCAGCACGCGCTCCCGTACAACCCGGGGCTTCACTAAGGCCCGAAGGAACAACAGCGTCAACAGCGCCACCACCACGATCGCCCCGAACTTTCCGACGTCCAGCCACATTTGCTCTTGCTCCCTTTGTGCAACGGCGGCCCGTTCAGCGGCGACCTGGTCCATGAGCGTCGTATCGAACGGCAGATTCTCCACCACGATTGCGTCGCCGCGTGCCATGTCCACGCCCGCAGCCACGCGCACGGCGTTCTGGATTGATGCATGTTGCTGCGGTTGCACATTGTCCACAAACACCGCGACCGACAACCGGCGGACCGTTCCAGGCGCCTTGATCACTTCCTCAATTTTCTCGTTCACCTCATAATTTTTGATGTCTTCAATTTTGGTGTACGACAGGTTGCCGCCCACCACCGCTTGATAGCCAGGGATGTTGCTCTCCACACCCGGCACGCCGCCAGGGATGCCGCCGATCCCGGTGTAGCTCTCATTCTTCTTCCCGGAACTCCGCACGATCCCCTGGGTCCCGACAGCCGGCTCGAACGTCTTGGTCACCGATTTCACGTGGTCAAAGTTCAGCTCGGCACTGACCTTGACCGCCGAGCGGCCCTGACCGAGAACCTTGCCCAGGACTTCCTCGATTCGCCGTTCCATCTCGCGCTCCACGCCCCGCTGGACCAGGAGCTGGCCTCTGGTCAGCTTGGCCTGCCGGGACAGTGCAGCGGCTCCGGTGCCGTCGCTCTCCTCGGCCAACAGATCGTCGCGCACAATGTCGGACAGCACGTTGCCGAAATTGTCGATGACCTTGACATGCTGCGGCTTCAACCCCTCCACGCTGGCCGCCACGAGATGGATCACCCCGCGGATCTGTCCAGGCTCCAGTTTGTATCCACGTTTGATCTCCACCAGGACCGAGGCGGTGGTGTCTTGTTCCTTCTCGCTGAACAGGGAAGGCTTCGGAAGCGCGAGGTTCACCCGGGCTAGCCGCACTTCAACGAGGGACATGACGGTCCGGGTCAGCTCCCCCTGCAACGCCCTTAAGTAGGCCACCCGCTGCTGCGCCTCGGTGGTGCCCAGCACCTTCGTCTTGTCAAACAGCTCGAACCCGACCCCCGGCCCCTTCGGCAGCCCCTGGCTGGCCAGCGAGAGCCGCAGCTCGAACACTTGCTCAACCGGCACCTCGATCGTGGCCCCGTCATCTTTCAAACGGTAGGGCGTCCCGGCACCTTTGAGTGTCCCCACGATCACGGATACATCCTCACGCGCCAGATCTGCAAAGAGCACACCGTACGATTCAGGCCGCATGGAAAGCGCGGCGAGCAGGATCGCCAGGACCGTAAAGAGGATGATCGGACCACCGGTCACAAAAGCCTTCTGCACCGGCGTCAGCCGCCCCCACAGCTCGCGGAACCGCTCGAGGAGTTGCTGGAAGTACTCGTTCATCTAGAGATTAGATCTGCATTCGGGAAACTTCCTGGTACGCGTCCACCAGCTTGTTACGGATCTGCTGCGTCAACTGCAAGGCCAGATCGGCCTTCTGCACGGCCAGCATGACCTCATCAATGGCAATGGGCTCGCCAGCCGCCAGCTTGATCACTGACGCACTCGCTTCCTTTTCGAGATGATTGACCTGGGCCAGCGCGTCGGAAAGCAGCGATTTAAAGCTGACCGGAGCTGCCCCCGGCGTCGTC
The DNA here is from genome assembly GCA_964587525.1 of uncultured bacterium. GTDB lineage: Bacteria > Oederibacteriota > CAKKQC01 > CAKKQC01 > CAKKQC01 > CAZPLZ01. Next base: position 1,722 of record CAZPLZ010000221.1, read on the forward strand.
GCAGCCTGGCCGGACAGTTGCGCCGCGATGTCAGATGGTTTCAGTGGATTAATTTCCATGGGTTATCGCCCGATCTCCAGCGCGCGCTCGGCCATGCTCCGGGCCGCGGTAATGGCCGCCACATTCGCCTCATACGCGCGGGTGGCCGACATCATATCCACCATCTCGGTCACCACATTGACATTCGGGTACGCCACGTAGCCCGACGCATCCGCGTCCGGATGCCCTGGATCGTATACGCGCCTGAAGGCAGCGCCGTCCTGCACGATGCCCACGACGCGGACCCCTGCCCCGCGGAAGGGCGGCTTTGGCTCCACGCCAGGATACATCCACTGCACCTGCTCGCCGCGCGGGGCGAACACCGTCATCTGCCGCCGGTACGGTCCACCCTGCGCCGTGCGCGTCGTGTTGACGTTGGCAAGATTGTTCGCAATGACGTCCAACCGCAGCCGCTCCGCGGTGAGCGCTGAACCTGAGATTGCCATTGACCTGAATAGATTCATCCGTTATCTCCTCCCTTCGGTGATCACAGACCGCAATTGCGCCAGCTTCCCGCTGATCAGTTGGGCCAGCGTTTGATAGAGCAGTGTGTTCTGATTAAGCTTGACCATCTCGGCATCCAAATCCACATTATTCCCGTCAGGCCGCAGCGATGTCTCCGCCCGCACCACGACCTCCGGCCGAATGGAGCCGGGCGCCAGCACCTCTCCAATCGGAAGATGCCAGGGATGCGTGCGGATACCCGTGGGCTGCTGATCAGCCTCCTGCGCGGCGGCCAGCGCGGCCCTGAGCTTCTCCTGGAAGATGACCTCGCTACGTTTGAACCCAGGGGTGTCCACGTTCGCCAGGTTGTGCGCGATCACCTCGTGCGTGAGTCCCGAAGCTCGGAGAGCCTGTTCCAAAATTTGCTGGGTGTTGCTGGAGAACAGCCGGTCAATCACCTTGAATGATTCCGGTGGCGGTTCATGGTGAGCAGCGCTTTCACACCTCTCAAGCTGATGCCCCGGCCGGAGTATTTCTGGATCCAGCGGCAGCGTTCGATATCGGCGGAGCGGAAGAGGCGGGAACCGTTCTTCCCGAAGCGCTGCAGCTTGATGATTCCGGCACGCTCCCAATTACGGAGCGTCTGCTCGTGAAGACGGAGCTTCCCCGCCGCTTCCTTAATGGTGTAGATCACTTCGTTTGACATCGGAAATTCTATTGTAGAGCTCCTTACTAACAGTATTGTAAACCTCTTCAACAAAGATTTATCAAGGTCGCCTCATTCATTCGGCGCCTTTAGGAGGGCTTCCGCAACCAGCGGGCCAGCCCCTTACCTTATAATGGAATAAAATCACGACTTTTTACTTTCCGCAAGGGGGGAACCCTTAACCCGCTCTATTTTGCAATACACCAGGGGAAGGGGGTTCTACTCGCGCTTACCACTAGGGAACCTACACCCCTGTGGGTGATGCCGGCAGATTTTCTGCTGCGTCCGCCAGAGCTTTTTTGATCTCATGAGGGTTGATCGCTCGAAACCCACATAAAGGCTTCACCGTCTGATCAACCTGGCGCCACTCTTCCCGGGTCCCCAGCCCTCCTTTTTGCAACACGCGCTTGACCGGCTCCGGAATCGGGTCTACCAGAAGTGAGCCGTGTTGGAAAAAGACTTGGGCGGTTTTTCGCTGCGCAAACGCCGCCACCTTGAACCCGCCGACCAAAATGTCAAGCCCTGACTTTTGCAGGAAACAGAGAGGCAGGCCACGGCGCCCCTCTCCCCTGAAGGAGAGAGGGAATCTCTTGCAATCACGGAACTCAGGATGAAATCCCAGTGCGCGGAGGGCCTCCAGCATGGGAGTGGCGAGCCGCCGGCCCAAATCCAGCAGGCTAGCCCCTGCCAGGGCTGCCCGGGGCACGGCCACACTCAGGCTGATGTCCGTGCCGTGCACCAGCGCCGCTCCGCCCGTGGGGCGGTGGACAACCACAACACCCCCTTCCCGGAGCTTCTCCTCGTTGAGACACCCGGCGTTGTTGGACCGACCCAGGGAAATAGCGGGGTGAGACCATTCATAGATGCGAACAATAGTGCCTGCGTTCAGGTGAGCGGCCGATTGAATCATGGCTGCATCTTTGGCCATACAAACCGCAGGCGGCGCAGGAGGCTCGATAGATACCCCTGCCCCCCTCACCCTACCCTCTCCCCCCTTTCGGGGGGAGAGGGTGAAGGGGACGACGGAGGTCGCATCGGGGTTGAGCCAGGTCCTAAAAAATGTTTCCGATGTTGAAATGCAGTCTCCCGTTGGGCGGCGGGTTGCGGATATCATCGGGCGGGAATTCCGTCAGTCCCCAGCCATAATCAAGTCTGATCACGATGATCGTTCCTGGGATGGTGAGCCGGATGCCCACACCGGCGCTCTGAGCCAAACCCTTAAATTCTTTTTTAACATTAGCGGCCGTCAACGGAAAGTGCTTCCAGGCATTCCCGATGTCATAGAACGGCGCGGCAATCGTCAGGACCCTCGGCACCAAGGGCCACTTGATCTCTGCATTAAACTGCCACATGGCAAATCCGCCGGAGAGACTGCCGTCGTCTTCCCGGGGCCCCAGGACCCGCTCGCGGTATCCCCGGATCGAATCGGTGCCGCCCAGGAAGAAGCGCTCAAACAGGGGAAGGGTCTCGCCGTCAAAACCCCACCCGCGTCCAAGACGCGTGTGCAGGCCCAGGCTGGGCTTTCGAAAGACGGGCAGCAGACGAGCCGGAGCCGGTTGAAAGAAGCTCACGTCGTAGATGAGCTTATAAAACTTCGTGTCGCCCCC
>CAZPLZ010000222.1:0-4511 GCA_964587525.1 uncultured bacterium
GACTTAACCCAACATCTCACGACACGAGCTGACGACAGCCATGCAGCACCTGTGCATCTGTCTCTTGCGAGAAAGTCTTCTTTCGAAGACGGTCAGAAGCATGTCAAACCCTGGTAAGGTTCCTCGCGTTACGTCGAATTGAGCCACATGCTCCACCGCTTGTGCGGGCCCCCGTCAATTTCTTTGAGTTTCAGCCTTGCGGCCGTAGTTCCCAGGCGGGACACTTACTGGGTTACCTTCGGCACGGAGGGGAGAACCCCCCCACACCTAGTGTCCATAGTTTATGGCCAGGACTACCGGGGTATCTAATCCCGTTTGCTCCCCTGGCTTTCGCGCCTCAGCGTCAGAAGCAGACCAGAAAGTCGCCTTCGCCATTGGTGTTCTTCCCGATATCTACGCATTTCACTGCTACACCGGGAATTCCACTTTCCTCTCCTGCCCTCTAGCTTCACAGTATCAGTCGCCCTGCTTCGGTTGAGCCGACGCCTTTCACGGCTGACTTATGAAACCGCCTACACGCCCTTTACGTCCAGTGAATCCGGACAACGCTCGCCACCTCTGTCTTACCGCGGCTGCTGGCACAGAGTTAGCCGTGGCTTCCTTTGGAAGTACCGTCAACTCGTTAAGGTTATTCACCAAATCGAGCTTCGCCCCTCCTGACAGTGGTTTACAACCCGCAGGCCTTCATCCCACACGCGGTGTCGCTGCATCAGGCTTGCGCCCATTGTGCAATATTCCCAACTGCTGCCTCCCGTAGGAGTCTGGGCCGTGTCTCAGTCCCAGTGTGGCTGGACATCCTCTCAGACCAGCTACCCGTCATCGCCTTGGTGGGCTCTTACCCCGCCAACTAGCTGATAGGATGTGGGCTCTTCCTCGAGCGATAGCTTGCTTGCGTAGAGGCCATCTTTTCAAAACAGTACTCTCATACTGCTCTCGTATCTGGTATTAGTCCACCTTTCGGTGGGTTGTTCCCGTCTCAAGGGCAGATTCCCACACATTACTCACCCGTTCGCCACTCGCCATCCCTAATTCCTTGCGGTTTTAAGAATAGCTCGTTCGACTTGCATGTTTTAGGCACACCGCCAGCGTTCGTCCTGAGCCAGAATCAAACTCTTCATAAAAGTGAAATTGTATTGGGGTGCTACCTACCTGGTTTTCAAAGAACCGATGGAAACCTCAAAAAGAGGTCCTCAACTTCGTGTGTTAAATGTAACAAAATCCGCTTACTTTGTCAAGTGAAACGGGCCTTTCTCCCTCTCGCTCCCCCTCCCCAGATGAATATGCTTAATCACTGAATTGACAAACTCTTTTGTGCTGATGGCAACGTTAGATTCTGAACTCAGGCAAAGATCCGCTGTGCGCGTACCAGACCGCAACACCGCACAGATAGCCTCCTCGATGTTCCTGGCTGCCTGCCACTCGCCTAACTCAGTCAGCATGGCCGCGACCGACAGAATCATTGCGCATGGATTAGCCCGGTCCATCCCGGCATATTTGGGCGCGGTGCCATGCACAGAAGTAAAAATCGACCCCTTGGTTCCGTAAAACACTTGCGGAACAATGCCGAGTCCCCCTGCCAACCCAACCCCGAGATCGCCAACGAGGTCACCGTATAATTCATTGACCAGCACGACTTCAAACCGCCGTGGTGATCTGGCGAGTTGCAGCACCACGTGGTCAATTAATTGATCTTCAAACTCCAGACCGGGGAACCTCCGAGAAACTTCCTCCGCACTCTTCAGCCACAACCCATCGGTTTTTTTGAAGATATTAGCCTTGTGGGCAACTGTCACTTTCTTCCGCCCGGTCCGGGTTGCCAGAGCGAACGCAAATTCAAAATACTGACGGGTTCGTTCCTGGCTGACAAAACACAATTTAGCTGCACTAGCCTCGCCATCATGGAGGTGGGCCAGAAATTCCCAGGCGGGATCCTGCGCTTCCACTTCCATCACAGATGCCCCCCACCCTTCCTGGCGAACGATCAAGACATCAAGCCCCTCCCAGGGTGCAGACACTCCCTTGAACGATTGACACCGGCGCACCGACGCAAAGACACCAAATAAATCTTTTAAAATAGAATTGGGATTCCTTAAGGCGCCATCATAGCCACTATCCAACGGCGCCTTGAGAATCTTGCCGATTTTCAACAAGTGGCTCACAGATGTTTGAGGCATGGGGTCCCCCGTGCGTGCGAACAGCCCCTGCCCCAGGGGAAAATTTTCCCATTTTATTTCAATCCCGGTGGCATCCGCACAACGCCGGGCAGCCCAGGCCACCTCGGGGCCGATCCCATCTCCCGGGACGAAACCGATGCGATGCGAAACCTTCCGGAGGTCGCCAGATTCAGCCAGTGTGGCCATGATTTTCAGTTTACAGTGTAGTCCTGGGGTGAGTGAGGGGACTTGAACCCCCAGCCCCTGGTGCCACAGACCAGTGCTCTAACCATTGAGCTACACTCACCACCGTTGTTAAATCAGGAGTTTTGATTATAGCGTACCGCCGGTGTTCCTTCCGGGGCCCTCTCGGGGCCCTTTTGAGTCAGAAGTGCGACCGCATCGCGCATCGCCCCAGGGCTCAGGTGAGCGTATCTCCTGGTCGCTCTCCCATCCTTGTGCCCCAACAGGCAACCGACCACGTAGAGGCTTACCCCCGCGTTCACCAACTTGCTGGCAAAAGTATGGCGGCAAGTGTGCAGTACGTAGCCCTTCCCTTCAAGGCCAGCGCGTTTGAGTGCGTTGCGGAACGCCGTCTTGATGCTCCCGTATGGCTTGCCGGAGCTACCACAGAAGATGAAAGGCGATTGCGTATCAAAGTGCTTGACCGACACCGCCTGTGTTAACGCTTCGCGCACACACTCGTTCATTGGTATTGACCTACGTTCCCCGCTCTTGCTGTCTCTCACGTGCAGGTATCCCTTTTCCCGGTCAATGTCGGCCCAACGCAGGGCAAGAATCTCACCGACGCGCAGCCCCGCGTTTAGCGCAATTACCAACATGGGCCTAAGATGGTTGGTGGCCGCTTCGAGCAACTTTTCTTCCTCATCCGAGTTCAGGTAAACAAGCCGCTCGTTGTGTTCTTTCACAAACTTCACCTTCCGCGTGGGGTTCTCGCCAATTCTTCCCCATTCCTCGGCGCGACTAAAAAGGGCCTTTAGAAACGTCAAATCGCGATTGCACGTTGATGGTTTCACATCCAGTAGCCGCGTAACACGCCACTTCTCAATCACGTCCGGCGTAAGCTCCGTCAGTACCTTCCGGGCGAAATGAGGCGCAATAGCCTTGAGGCTTTCGACGTATCGACCCCACGTACGTGGCCGATTCACCTTCGCCCAAGCCAAGTATTCCTCGGCCATATCTTCAAACGTCACCCTTGGCGTTTCGTTCACGTCTAGCCAGCGCTTCTCCACGTTGGCGGTCGTAACCTTCGCCAAGACTGCCTCAGCCTGTGCCTTCGATACGGGGCCGATTCTCTTCTTGTCGCGCTTCATGGTCCGCGTGTCGGTCACATCGTAGTACCAACTCCCATTGCGCTTGAATAGGCGGTTCCTCATCGCTTTTTACCTCCTCTGGGTTGCCCTGGCGCCCCCAGCCTCTCTTTCCATGCACGGATGCGCCTGATATTAGCTACCGTAAAGGCACGGCGCTCCTTGTAATCTCGGGCAACATCAGGCACCCATCCTCGCCTAATCCAACGATGCAGAGTGACACGATCAACCCCCAGCAACTTCGCGGCCTTTGTTAAATCGTACGTGACCTGCTTAGCCATCATGGAGAGTGTAGCACAGTGTGGCACGGTGTGTCAAGTGCTCGCCGGGACCCGGTGAGCGTCTATCCAGCGGTCCAACTCTCGGATGTCGAACCTCAGGCAACGGGCGCCTGCTTTTACACATGCGATTTTCCCTGATGAAACCCAGTTATAGAGGGTTTTTGGTTGGACTCCCACGTATTGTCCGGCCTCCCCCACCGTGAGTAACCGCTTTCCAGGTGGCGTGCCCCTGCCAGCAACCCCGGATGGGAGGCTTGCCGCAGCCCCAACAGTACCCCCTGCGGCCTCCCGGACCGTCAGGAGGCGCCTTCCGAGCGGCTTGAGGCCATCGTTAGGCATGTGTCGTTCCCCCACCGGCCGGGGGGTGGCACACACCGCATACCCACTCTCCGCCTGGCCCCTTCCACCATTTCTTTTGGCCGCACGCATGGCACACCCCCGACAAACCTCCGGAACCTCCGGAACCTCCGCTGTCATTGTTTGACAAGGCATTTAAAGCCGGAGATTGACCGGAGCTTTTCTTCTGGCCCTCCGGCTCTCCAGAATGTTGGTGATCTACTTCGTTGACACCTCCGGCTTCCGTAAACCCTCCGGTCCCAAATCGCTGATTTCCCATTGGGTCCGGAGCTTCCGGAGGTTCCGGAGGTTCTGAGGGGGTATCGGAGATTTCTGAAGAGCTGAGACCGTGCTCCTCCTCTAGCGCTCTCAACATCTTCTCATCCCAGACCACGGCAGCCACATTCTCC
>CAZPLZ010000223.1:0-4493 GCA_964587525.1 uncultured bacterium
TTCAAGCCCTGCTCCGCAATCTCCCGCGCCCGTGCCTGGTTGATCACGGTGGTGGTGCGATAAAACACGAGGGTCTCGCCATCCTCAATCCGCTTGACATCCTCATCGGTCACAAGCTCGCACGTACCCGCTTTCCCGGAAAATCGCAATCCCGCGTTCGTGCGCTCGGGAACCTCGCAGATGGCCAGCGGCCGTCCAACCTTGTACTCCTTTATCAGATAAGGCCGGTTGAACCAGTAGAGAAACGCACGCCCCGTGCCGTCCGCAAGCTGCAGCTTGATAATGTGCAGCCGGCCTCGGACAAAGATGTACACGTTGGTGATCCTAGCCAGAAAGAACGCCTGCTCGCCCTCACGTGCTTGCGCGAAGGTGGTTATCCGGTCACGATGCACATGCCAGTGGGGAAGCCAGAACAGAAGCTGGCCGGGCGTTTTCACCCCTAGCCGGAACAATGAACGAGCCTCGCTTGGGGAAATGCCAGGGATCGCAGATACTCCCCTCTCCCTTATTCCCTCGCCCTCCGAAGGGGGAAGAGGGTTAGGGTGAGGGGGGATAGATTGAGACAACGGGGTCATCGCTGAAGCCGCCCAATCTTGGCCCCAGGAAAATAGTGACGAAGAATGTCCTTACACTTCCATCCCTGACTGGCCAGCGCGCCGGTGCCCTCCTGGCAAAGCCCAACCCCATGCCCCCAGCCGGTCCCCCTGAATTCCACTGACTCTTCCCGCTCACGAATCTCAAAGCGCGTGCTGCGCAGGTTGTTGTAACCAACCAACTCCCGGAACTTCGGGCTAGGGAGGCGCGTCACTTTTCCTCCCGCGTTGATCTCCACGATGCGCACTCGCCCGGAAGCCGTTTCCCCATGGCTTCTAATCCAGCGAACGTCGTTTACGCCCCCAATTTCCTTAGCTAAGCGCTTGGCCAGCGTGAGCCGGTCCAGGATCAAGATCCAAGGCCCATAATGCTCCGACCGCGCACACCAGCGGCATTTCACCCCGCCTAAGGGACGCAACCGCTTGCCACCCCACACCTCCCGGATATCCTCGGTAGCACCTGCACAGCAGGAATGGCTGAAGGCAGACATGACCTTGCCGCCATGAATGAGTACCAGGCCGCTCGTCTCCTCCACTGCACGGTTGCTGCGCTCATCCTCACACTCAAGCCCGCAATATCCCTGATCCCTGGTATCCGCAAGCAGATGATACGGTTCACCTTCCCGCCGTTGCCACTTGTGCCACGCGTAGGTGCGTGCCACCACCGCTTGAACTTTGAGCGCCTCGCGCGGCCATGCGGCAGGGACTTCTGCGGGCAACACTCCTTTGACGTACTCCTCCAGGGACACATGATTCAAAAGCAAGGTCCGTCCTTCGTGCGTGAGAGTTTCCAGGCGCCCGCGGTACTTCTGATCCATCGCCTGAGCCACCTGGACACCCTCCGCCACCACCACGCTGACTTGGATTTCGGCGGGGGCCAGAGTTTCCCGGGAGGAAGGCACCATCAGGACCGGCGGCGCACATCCGGAAGCCAAAACGAGCAGGCACAACCCTAGCAGGCTGCGGTACTTTTTCCGCATCCGGCTAGATGAAATGAACGAGCCAGCAACCCACGCAACTAAAACGTAACCGACACGGTGAACCGGGAAGCGCTGCCCAGTTCGCCTAACGGTGCGTACGAATAATCGAACCCGTAGTCAAACTGAAACCCCCGGCCACGCACGCCCAGACCGACGGTAAGTCCAGAGAGACCGCCAAGATCATTCCGGAAGAACCGGTACCGGTATCCAGCCCGCACCGCGACGATCGCAAGCCAGTATTCAGCGCCGGCCCGCAATTCAGCACGCCCGCGCTGTGGGACCCGTAAATCCACCGCGACCAGGAGAGCATCCTCCGTGACGCCCCGCACCTCCCAGGGATACCGGCTGTACGCACGGCTGATTGACGGCAGGGAGCGGGAAGGCTCCCGTCTCTCTCCACGAGCGCTGTAGGGAGCCAGGGGATTCACGCCCCCCCGGGGATAGGAGGCGGCCCGCTCTCCCCTGTCGCTGCGCGGCCGCAAGAGCCCGCTGAGCCGGCATGACGCGCCTATGCGCATGGTGAGCGGCAGCTTAAACCCGGTGAGTTCACCCCCGATGTTCTCCACCACCCCAGCAACGGCCAGACGAGGATAATCCCACAACGGGAGGCCGATCACGCCCAGATCAAAGCTCGTTGTTTTCCCCGAGATGCCATCGTCTAAATCCTCCTTGACGGTTTTCGCCGAGACGCCCACCAGCAGCGTGTCATCGAAGAACCCACGCCCATAGCCGATCATGAGTAATTGATCATTGATGGTCAGCGTGTTGCCGGTGGGGTTATTGTTCGCGTCAACTCCAGCAAAGTCTCCAAGATCTATCAGGGACCACGCGATCCCCCAACCTCCGGAAAACGGAAGGACCACGCCAAAATACTCCTGGCGGAAGTCGCTGATCCACTCGTTATGGGTGAACTGCGCCTCAACCCGGTTGATCTGAGCTAATCCAGCGGGGTTCCAGAAGACCGCGGTCGAATCATCCGCCACCGCGGTGAAAGCCCCCCCCATCGCCGACGCCCTGGCTCCCTGACCGATTTTAAGAAAGGGGGCCGCCACTCCTGCGTCTTTGAAAATCTTCGCGGTGACCGGAACCGCGGCCAGCCACATGAACGCTGCCAGCACTGCGACCATCCGGCGGGCATGGATATGTGTCACGTCACTGACGGACCTACGGCCGCCTGACGACAAATTTCCCTTGTACTTTCTTCCGAGCCTCCCCGTCAACGATCAGGCCCGGCCCTCCGCTGGAGGACAGCCCTTCAATCACAAAAATATACACGCCATTCGCATAGTTCACCATTTTCAGAATCTCATCTTTTTTTCCGTCGATCACCTGTACTCCGCCGGCGGGATACTGAAACCCTTCCTTGGCTACCAGAATCGCTGCCACGTTGTAGATACGCACCGTGACTTCTGCGCCCTCCGCAATCACCTCAAACTTAATGTTGAGGATGTCCCGGGCAGGAATCGGCCAGATCTCGACAGGTTTTTTCAGCCCCTCCGTCACACCACCCACCGGCTCATACTCGATGCGGAATTCGTTGAACTGCGGCAGGGTCGGCGTCGGATTGTCGTTGTACGGATTGTTATACAGGCTGACTTCGAACTGGATATACCTAAACGGGGTGTCTTGGAACATCGGCTGCCGAAAGAAAATCGAACTCTTGTCCGACGCATATTCGTACACGCCCGGGCCAGTCGGCATGTCGCCCTCCTGTGGAGTCCGGGGAGACCAGCATTCCCAGTTGCCGCCATCCCCAGCCACCCGGAACCGGAGCATGACCCAGTCATCGTTGGGATCGGTACCAGTCTTGGTGAACTTCCAGGACACCCGGATTAGTTTGTTCGCCTTGTTGTCCAAGTCCGGGTCGTAGAGGTCATACGGGCGGGAGAGAAACGACCCGGCGTCCACATACTGGGACGTGGGCTCCAACATGGCCCGGTAGATACGATCACAGGCCGTGGTTGCCAGCCCCTCTCCGCCGACGGCATACATAAACTGACCGTGAGCCAGAACCGGATACGATAACACTGGATCGGGAAACCACTGTTTTTCCATAGCCTTGCTCCCGCTAAAGGCCCTGAACAGCTCCAGCCCATCGGGAATCGCCGGCCGTAACTCTTCCAGGTCGCCGCTGCCTGTGTCGCAATCTTTGCCGCTGCATCGGATCAGCCCCAGACGGGTGTTGGTATCGACCGGGTCGAAGGGGTTGAACAACACCTGGTCAAGGCCGGTGCCGCCGCCAACGGATACCAGCGTACCATTGTGGGCCACGAGGGTGGCCAGAAATTGCCCGTCTTTACCTTCGGCGCGCTTCCACCTCTGAGGCTGGTTGCAGTCGTCCAGAATGGCGTAATACGAACCGCGATAACGAACACAGTTTAGCGGCAAGGTGAGCGGCTGGTAAGCACCCCCCACAAAACCAATCGTGCGCATGATGCCAATCGGTTCAAGCCAGGTCCAGCCTGGGCAGATCTGCTTGTCCTTGCAGCGCTCCTCCGATGGGCAGACATCACTGCATTCACTACTGCACAGGGTGCACAAGCAATCAGGCGGCGGAACGCCGAGAGGAAGCTTGGTCACTGACTCCCATGGCGCAAGGTGGCCATCGGGCATAATTTCTGCCTTGCTGACCTCCCGATGAGTCGATATCGGCAGGGTAATCCCACCCACCACATAGAGGGCGCCCGCCGCGTATACAAGACCATGGCCAACGAGGTCCAGCGGCGGTTTCTCCTCCTCCTCCCAGGGGCCCGGCTCCCCGGTTAAAGGATCCACCAGCGCCGAAAACACATCATCGATCGCGGGTTCCGGCTGACCCTGAAACTGATACACCGCCCCGCCATTCGTGGTAGCCCCGCCCACGACATAAAGTCGGTTCCCCACGCCGACCATCTTGTGCTTCCAGATGGGAATGCCTTGC
>CAZPLZ010000224.1:0-4437 GCA_964587525.1 uncultured bacterium
GTCGAACCAGGATGGGGTAATCGTCCCGCCCGCTGGTTCAGTGATGGTGCCCGCCCCATAAAACACCATCCCCGTCGCGGGTGCTGATGGGTAGTATGGAACTTGATCTGTCAAAACCAGGTTTATCGCGCTGGCGATCGCGCTCTGGTTTGAGAAGGAGATGCAGAACGTGACGAGCGCGCCCGGAGCCTGAAGTGTCGGGGTGCCCGTCTTCTTCGTCATGATCTGCGGCGTGGCGACCAGCACATAGGCCGTAACGTTATAGTTCACGGCGAGACCCGTGCTCGTCGGGTCCTGCTGGGTCCGGTACGTCGCCGAGGCCACGTTGGTGAGCAGCGAGCCATCCGTGGTCATCGCCTGGGCCTGCGCCGCTCCCAGCGACAGCAGGATTCCCACTGCCAGGATCATTCCCACTGGCATCCTGCCTGCGCTGCGGTTACTGTTTGGTTCGGCCATCCTTCCCCCCCTCACAGGATCGTCACCCGGTAGGTCACGCACGCGCTCCGCACCGGTCCGACAAAATCCAGCGTCCAGCGCAGATAGACATTCTGGTCCCCCGGAGCCGGTGAACCGGCTGTCATGAGTGCAATTTCTGATGCATTCCACGCCAGCGTCACCCCGGGCAGCGCCCCGATATCAGGCGGGGACTGATATGAAACGTAGTAATCATCAGGCACATACGGCGAGCTGTCATTCCAGGTTCCGTCTCGATCGATGAACGCCATGTTTAACGGAATCTTGTCCGTGATCGTGACCCCCCACACCGAATTATCCGTCTCGTTCACGATGCAGACCGTGAATTTCACCGTGGTGCCAGCGCTGGCCACCGCCCAGCTCGTGTACTTCGCCATCGCCAGTGACGGCGGATTCACCACCTCGATCCACGCCGTGGCGTTATACGAAACCTTGTACACGACGAAATCCGTGGGCCCGCTGTCCATGACGAACGAGACGACGTTCGTGATTAACGTGCCACTCACCGTCGTCGCCTGAACCCGGCCGCCCACGAGCATCAGCAGCATGCCCACGAGGGCACCGGCCGCACGCCAGCCCCAGCGGCGCCTGCCTGTCACCACGTCTGCCCGATCACTCATGCCTTGGATCCTCCACCTTCGTCATCATGCCTAGAGAATGTCCACCCGGAACACGATCACCGCGCTCTTGTTCGGCCCCAGTTGCGGCAGCACCCATCTCATGAAATACGGCGCCGCCTGTCCAACCACCGGCTCCCCATCCGTGTAGGTGATGCCGTCCGCCGAGGAGCTGGTGTAGCTCGTGGCGGCGAACGCAAAGTCGCCAATCCAGGCCGATAAGTCATTGCCGTATGCAGTGTTGTCCGGCAACTGGTCAGTCAACGTGACGTTGTAGGCGGTCATGACCTGCGAATCGTTCCACAGATATATCCAGAACCACACCGGCCCGCCCGGCATCTGCTCCGTAGGCGGCCAGTAAGGCCCCTTCCAGATGATGACGTCCGGCGCCTCCACCAGGAAGGGAGCCGTGACGGCGTAGCTCACCTGGAACTGGATCCCGGCGGGTGTGTTGAACGTGGCCATCGCGAAGTTCGTCACCAGGGTGCCGCGCGTCGTCCCGGCGCCGGCTTCCCTTCCCGCCCCCGCGAGCAGGGCCACGCCCATCAGCACGCTCAGCAGTATCTTCTTCATATATGCCTGACTCTCCATCAGAGAATGTTCACCGTGAACTCCACGAACGCGCTCCGGTTCGGCCCGAGCTGCGTCAGGATCCATCTCAGGTAGTACGGCGCCGTCTGCCCGATCGTCGGCGATCCCCCAAAGTAACTCACGCCGTCCGCCGACACGTAGGAGAACCATGTCCCGAACGAGCCACCGTTCCAGGAATCCGGATTCCCGCTGTACGACACGTTGTCCGGCAAGAAGTCCGTCACCGTGATGTTGAACGCACTCCACGTCGGGGAGATGTTCTCCACCCACAACCGGTACGTCACCGTCCCACCGGAAATCTGCTCCGTCGGGCTCGCAAGCTTCAGCAACGTAATGACCGGCCCGGCGACGACGAGGACATTCGCCGTGGCGGAGCCCGGCGGCTGTGCCCAGCGTGCCTCGTACGGAGTACCCAGCACCGAAGTCATCGTCGCCGTCACCGTGTTCGTGATCAGCGTGCCGGTCACCGTTGTGGCACGCGCCTCTCGCCCCACCCCCGCCAGCAACGCGAAGACCGTTAGCATTCCAAGCAGGAACTTTTTCATCTCACATCCATCAAGCCATGTGCCCTGAAACCCACTGGCATGGAATTCCAGGGCGAGATCTGCCTGTTCTGCAGATTGGCATACTGCCTCTGCCATAAGGCCACGCATTACAAAATCCTCACGCTGTAACATATGATGGCGGACTGGCCCGGCCCCAGCATGTTGAGACCCCAAATAAGCTCCCAAGGAGTACTATCGCCGCCCTGATTGTCGGGTGGCTCGCCCGCGGTGTAGATAAAGGGGAAGAGGCCGCTGCGCATCCCAGGGGAAACCGTGGTCACGGGATCACTGAACCAGCTGGTTAAACTTAGGCCTACATACGCATAGCCAGACCCAAATGGCATATTTATCCGGTCTGTCAAGACGATGTTGAAGGCTGAGGTGAACAGCGACTCATTCACCGCCTGGATGCAGAACTCGACCGTTTGACCGGAGCACGCCACCGTTGGCGCCGCCCATTTCCGAAGCTGAATGGTGGGTCTGGCCACCAGCACATAGGCGGTCACAGAATAACTGACGGTGTATTCCGTGAATTGAACCGAGCCATACGTGCCGGTGGCGACATTCGTGATCAACGTGCCTTCCGCCGTGGCGGCTTCGGCGCGCTGGACGGAGCCCGCGATCACGCCCAGCAACAGCAGGCCCAAAAGCAGAAATCCCCTCATGATGCCTCTCGAAGCGCCACTGGCATTGCGCCCCGAGTTCCTTGCTTCGCTCATACCCATGTTCACAACACCTTCGCCATGAATTCGATAAACCCACTCTTGCCCGGACCGAGCACGCCCAGTGACCACCTCAGGAAGTACAGCCCGGGTTCACCGATCGCCGGGGCCCCGGCGGTGTAGGTGGTGCCGTCCGCAGAAGAAGCCGCAGTCCAGGCATTCCCAAACCAGTCCGTCCACACCGGCGACACCACCACCATCTCCGGTCCCGGCCCCGCGAAGGAGAGCCAATCCTGAAGCCGGTCGGTCATCACAAAGTTGAACGCGGATGCGTTGATCGAGTCATTGATGGCCCAGAGCCGGTAAGTGACGGTGCCGCCGGCACCTTCAACCGTGGGCGTGACGGACTTTTGCAGCACAACAACGGGACAACTGATCAGGATATTCGAAGATGCGGAATAGGTCACGGGATATTGCGGGCAGGTCGGGCATCCGAGATCCGGGAAACCGGCCGGCCCATGGTACGTCGCGCTCACCGCGTTGGTAAGCAAGGCGCCGTCGGCAGCCATGGTCCACGCCTGCTGCGGCGCACCCAGCCACAACACGCAGGCTAGCGCCGGAGCGCAGACTCGCAGGAGCTTGCTCACCGTGCTCATGCTGCCGCGTTCAATTGTCGCGACCTTCGTTTCGTGCATCCTTCCTCGCTTAACGAGTTTCGTTTCTCTGTTTCCATAATCAAAAAGCCTTGGGCTCCTAAGCCACTGGCATGGCAATACGGAGCCTCATCCCGTCTGTTCCACGGGATTCATGAAACCGATTCATTTGTCTTCAACCTGTTTAAGATTTTCCGGCTGGCTTGCCGAGAGAGCTGGGTGTTCGACCCAAAGCGAGAGGAGTAAGAGGATAGAGGTTCCCATCCCCTTTCACCCCTGCCAGAGGGTAAAAGCAAACCAACTCCCCGAACAGTAGAGAGCTAGCCGATGGTCTTAGATTCGGTTGTGCATCAGGTTAGGTTCCCGGTGCCACGGAAGGGTGATTTAATCCCGGCATCCCTCCGGACAATTAGAGAGCCCCTGATGGTAAAAAGCCGGTTCGCATCAATATTCATAAAATGGTGAGCGCTGAAATGCAGGAGGTATCATTATATAGATTAGATATAGAAGCGGCGAGTTTAAGCACACAATGTCACACCACACACGCTGCCCTCTCCCTGCACAGCGTGCAGTCACTTGTGAAAAATTTTTCTTCACCCGTCTCTCCTTCTTACCCCTGCCAGGGGGTTCGAGGCCTGACTCACTCTCTGAACACTAGAGAGTGGGCGACGGTCATCGAGCCCAGTTATTTTCCCTGAGCCCTCCCTTCTCTAGAAACCTAGCAATTAGCCTTACATAAGTCAAGTATAGGGCTTGAGCTCAGCTAATTCCTTAACTCCTAAACTCTTACTCCTCAACTCCCTCTCCCGCATACGGGAGAGGGTAGGGGTGAGGGTAGATTCGAAACGCACCCCGTTTGAACTGGACCGGAGAACAAGGGTAGTCTGAGCCCAGC
>CAZPLZ010000225.1:0-4199 GCA_964587525.1 uncultured bacterium
TGACCTTCAGGCAAAACTGGATGAGGCCTTGAAAGACCATACTGCTGCGGCCGGCACCATCGGCCATACCGACACCCCCGCCGCTATCCCAGGGGTGAATTGGTAAATATATGAGTTTTCCTGCGCAGTGGCAGGCCGGGATGGCCAGATCTTCCTAGGCCAGCATGAGCGCGGGGGGCACCTGTGGCTCTACTGGCCGGCCATCCGGAAAGCCCAACCATGAAACTCAAACTTGAAGATGACAGGCAGGGAGGACTGCGCTTGCTTGCCGACGGCAAACCGGTCTGCCAGTACAATTACGGTGCGGTCAGCCGGCCCGAATTCGGGAACGACAACTACACCCGTAACGCCTATCTCCATCCCGTCTGGACACCGTCAGGAAAAGTTATCACCGACGACTGGGCGGAAAAAGACAACCACTTGCATCACCGAGGCGTGTGGTTTGCATGGACAAAAACAGAGATTCACGGCCGGCCGCACGATTTCTGGAACCTCGGCGAGGGCACGGGAAAAATATTCTTCGCGAAGTTCCTGGAGAAATTTCCCGACGGCTCCGGCTTTGTCAGCGAACACGAATGGAAGACCGGGGCGGGCGGCGTCAACACCCGCTATGACGAAGTGGTCCTGCGCGAGCGCTGGACGGTGCGCTGCGCGGGCGGTTTGGCGGCGCCCAACGGGGGGCCGGCCGCTCCCCCGCAAGGCTTCTGGCTTGACCTAACGACCCAGCAGGAAGCGCTGGTCCCGGTCCGCCTGCCCGCCTATCGCTATGGCGGCATGGCGTTCCGCGGGGCCCCCGAATGGCAGCCCAAGACCTTCCCGCTCACGGTGATTACCAGCGAGGGAGACGACCGTCGGCGTGGTGATGAAAACCGTGCGCGCTGGTGGCACGTGCAGGGCAACGTGGGTACGGACGCCTCAGGCCAGGGCGGCGAACCGGTCGGCTTCGCGATGTTTGATGCGCCAAGCAACAAAAATCACCCGTCCCCGATGAGGCTGAACCCCGACATCCCTTATTTCGGATTCTTTCCGTTCCAGAAGGAGGAGTTCACCATTCAGCCGGGGCAGCCGATATCATTCTCTTACCGCCTCCTGATTCACGACGGCCAGCTCTCCCCTCAAGCCATCGAGGCGCTCTGGCAGGCGTGGGCGAAGGAGTCCCGCTAGACAAAAGGCGGCCGGTCGAACTGGGGGTGATAGACCTCCCGGAAAAATCTCTGGTGCTCCTTGGAAAGACCCTCGATGACTTCCTTGGGAAACTTCGGGATGTGATGCCGGACATTGATGTGGTTATACGCAAAGAACAGCGCCATGCGGGGATGGTCCGGATGCCGCCAGAAGTCAGCCGAGTGGCACACCGCCTCGGAAAAGATGACCAGGGAGCCTGCGGGACACGTGTAAGACTCAAATAACCCGGAGTCGCGGCTGAGGGTAGACATGTGGCTCCCAGCCGCAGAGGGGATGGGGAAATTGGCCTTGTGGGAGCCGGGCATGAACGCCGTGGCCCCGCCGTTCTCCGGCACCGCGTTCAGCTCCCAGACCACCCGGGTCATGCCCGCGTAGATCTTGCCATCGTGATACTGGTAACTGTAATTGGGATTGACGGTCCGGCCCCCCGCGTGCGGGCGCCACTCCCCCTCCCCGTTGGCCCGGCGGGTGTAGTGGCAAGCTTCCATTCTAATCTTCTCGGTTTTGCCGATGATCACATGAAGGATATCCATGAGCGCCGGTTGATCGATCAGGAATTCCGCCGCTCCACCCGGGAGCGCCCGCTGATGCGGGGGCAGCGACGCCGGGTCGGTCCGAATTTTTTCCACTTGAACCTTCAGCCCCTGAACTTCATCGTCCTTGAGAACGCCCGGAAGGACCAGGAACCCCTTGAGGTCAAAGATGAATTTCTGTTCGTCAGTCATGAGTGTCTTACTCCTCGCGAGACTTGGCCTGGAGCCTGGCTGCCTCGCTCGCGCTTCCAATGTGGAGGGTGTCGTATGCCTGCTCGCTAGTTTTAAGTGCCCCCACACCCTTATGGCCGTGCCAGTCTCCCTGCGTCAGCATGGGATTGGTGAGGCCGGTTTCCTTCTCCCGGTCCAGAATGAAGCCCTCCATCCGGCCCCGTAGATGAGCCACCACGTTGAGAAAGTCCTGAGCCCGATTGTGGTGTTCCCCGGGATCCTCGACCAGGTTGTACAGCTCCACTTGCGGTTTGAAGTGGAAATCCGGCTCGAGGGCCACGATCAGCTTCCATTCCGGCGTGCGCCATCCGTGCTTGCGCATCCAGGTGCATTCGGTGATGTAGAACTCGGACTCGAGGCTGGCCTTCTTACCGGTGATCAGAGGTAGCAACGATCGGCCGTTGAACTTGATGGCCGTCTTGATGCCGGCCAGCTCGAGAAGGGTCGGCATCAAATCCTTGTGTTGGTTATAGCCCTTGACGCGAATACCAGCGGGAATTTTCTTAGGGTAGCGGATGATCAGCGGCACGGCCAGCGTGGGCTCATAGAGCCCATGATGGTCGAACCAGCACTCGTGATCGTAGAGCGTCTCACCGTGGTCGCCGTTAAAGACCACAATGGTTTCATCGAGGAGGCCCACGGACTCAAGCTGGGTGAGTAGCACCTTCAAGCACGCATCCAGATAGGCCAATGCACCGTCATACTGAGCGATCACGAAGTCCTTGTCGGTGATGCCCGGCGGCAGCCAGGAGAGATGAAAGTCACAAAACGGCTTGAATTCCCTGACTGGGTCCATGGACTTGTTCCTGGGATCCCACGGGTTGCCGTGATAGAACATGCGGTCATACGGCGGCGGCGGCATATACGGTGCGTGCGGTTCCATGTGACGAAGCATGACCATCCAAGGCTTGGGCGATTCGCTCAGGCGCTCGATCTCGGGAACCGCGACTTTGTTGAGTTCCTCGGCCTTGCGCAGCGGCCGCTGCTCCCACCCGCCCCACACGTTGGAATAATTCAGATAGTTGGCAAACCCGCGCGAGGATGGATTGCCCGTAAAGCCGATACAGGAGGTGTTGTACCCTGCCTCCCTAAAAACCTCTGGCAGGGTCTTGATCTTGAGTGTCAGTGGACCCTGGTGCCGCAGGGCTACCACTTGGGTGCCGAAGCAATCGAGGCCGGTGAGCATCGTCGCGTAGGCCGAAGTGGTAGGGATATGTGCCGAGTAGGTGTCCTCGAAGACCGCGCCACCTTCGGCGAAGCGCTCGATGAAGGGCGTGGTCAACTTAGGATAGCCATAGCAGCTCATGTGGTCGCGGCGAAGTGAGTCCACCGCGATCAGGAGGATGTTCGGACGGTGACGCCTGGATCTTCCAGCGGCCACGGCTCCCCTCACCGCGCCCCGCAGGCTTGCAAACACGCCTGCATATGACCCCTCGCCTCCGCAGCGATGGCCAGACACCGCTGCAGCTCATAGTCTTTAGCCCCGATCACTTCAAGGTTCACCGGGCCGTCATAGCCAGCTTCGTGCAGGACCTTGAAATAGCCCAGCAGGTTGATATCCCCGCGGCCGTTGGCCTGTATTTCGGGTGGCCCGGGATTCTGCTGCCGTTCCTTGCAATCGCGGATATGCACGTGCCGAATCCACTTCACCACGGCGGCGATCGCCTGCACCGGGTCCTCTCCGGCCCGGTGGAGGTGGCTGGGGTCCATATCGAGCCCGAAGGCCGGCGAGGACACCAGCTCCAGCATGCGCAGGCTGGTCGGGGTGTCATGGATGGCCGCGCCGACGTGCGCTTTCACGCACAGGGTCACCCCGTGATGCTCGGCCCGGCGCGCCAGCTTCTGGAGCGAATCAATCGAACGCTTGAAACTGTCCTCGTCACCGGTCTTCCCACCCGGCCCACAATTGATCACCGGGATCCCACTCTCCACCGCGGCCTGGAAGGCCGCCTCCATGGTGTCCAGGTCCTGGGAGGGCTGCTCCATGGCCAGCAGCTCGAGGTGATGCGCCTGGGAGAGCGAGCGAAGCTCGGGCACGATCTCGCGCCAGCGATCCAGGACCAGATGCTGGCTCATGCCAGAGATGGCCGAGACCTCAACGCCGTCGTACCCCGCCATGGCCAGGCACCGGAACGCGGTCTTCAGGTCGAAGCCCCCGAACAGCACGGTGTTAGCGCCGAGCTTCATGAGCCGGTTAGGGATTCCCCCTCACCCTCCCCTCTCCCCCTAAGGGGGAGAGGGAAAGGGAGA
>CAZPLZ010000226.1:0-4178 GCA_964587525.1 uncultured bacterium
CCTCTTCTGCGCCACCGCGCGCATGAATCTCAAGCGTAACCTCAGCGCAGGGGAGATTCTCGAGCAGGTCATCATCGCGCGCCGGTTTGGCGCCGTCACCAATGTCGTGTTCATGGGTATGGGCGAGCCACTGGACAATTACGAGAACGTCAGGCGGACAGCGATCCTGCTCACCTCGACGGCCGCCTTCGGACTTTCGCAGCGGCACGTCACCATCTCCACGGTCGGCATCGTCCCGCACATCCTCAAGCTGGCCGAGGACCGGGTCCCAGCGCGGCTGACGGTGTCACTCACGGCGGCGCACGATGATCTGCGGTCCCGTCTCCTGCCGGTGAACCAGCGCTGGCCGATCGCCACACTTCTTCAGGCCTTACAGGAGTACCAGGCTCGGACGCGCCGCAGCGTGACGTTTGCGTACGTGCTGCTGCGCGGGATCAATGACGCTCCCGCGCAGGCAGTGCGACTGGCCGGCCTCGCGCTCCAGGTGAGGGCCAAGGTCAACTTGATCCCGTTCAATCAGACGTTTGGGTTTGAGCGTCCCACCGATGAGGCGATCAGCCGGTTCCAGGCTGCCCTGAAAGCCCGCGGTGTATTCACATTCGTGCGCCGCGAGCGGGGTGAAGAGATCGCCGCCGCCTGCGGGCAACTCGTGCTCCCCCCGGGTAGGGTGAGGGGGCAGGAGCTTGAGTCCTTTGCGCGGGCGACTCCTCAACACCCTTAAGCTTGGGGTCGCGTATACGGTGACGGCGATCGTCGCAGCGTTCGTGACCGTTCGCCTGACCGCGCGTGGCTCAACGGTGACGGTTCCCGTCCTGACCGGCATCGAGGTCAAGCAAGCCCAGGGGATGCTGCAAGACAAGGGGTTGACGTTTGTGATCACCGGTGAAGAATGGCATGAGCGTTACCCGGTTGACTCCGTGATCTCTCAACAGCCGGCCGCCAACGCCCGGGTGAAACGCGGCCGCCGGGTCAAGCTCACGCTCTCCCGGGGGTCCGAGATCATCCAGATGCCACGGCTCAGCGAGCTGAATCTGAACGAAGCGGAGCTGCTCCTGCGCCAGCTCGGTTTGGAGACTGGCGGCGTGACGTACGTCCCTTCTCCCAAAGCCAAACGGACCGTCCTGGCTCACGATCCTGACGCCGGCGTCAAGGTAGCGCGCAGTCATCCCGTCATGCTCCTGGTCAGCAACGGGAGGGCCCCGGCCGTGCTCGCCATTCCACGTGTGACCGGTCTGCCCACCCGTGTCGCCTTGGCCCGGCTTCGGAAGGCCGGCCTGAAAATCTCGGGCGTAGCGTACGAAACCACGGCCCAGTTCGCCGAAGGCACCGTCATCGCCCAGGAGCCACCCGGGGGTTTCCGGGCCATCAGGGGGGACAAGGTGCGGCTGCGGGCGGCACGCAGCACCTCGACCGGACAGGCCCGGTGGGTGAAGTTCACGTTTAAGGTCACCGAGGGGCCGGCGCGACGGGTGCGTGCGCTGATCGTGGACGAGGGTGGAAGCCGGGAAATCGCCAACGATATCGAGGAGGGCGGAAGCACGCTGCGCTTCTCAACACAGGTGCAGGGAGAAGCGGTGGCGCAGTTTTTCATA
The DNA here is from genome assembly GCA_964587525.1 of uncultured bacterium. GTDB lineage: Bacteria > Oederibacteriota > CAKKQC01 > CAKKQC01 > CAKKQC01 > CAZPLZ01. The sequence continues at coordinate 1,593 of CAZPLZ010000226.1, forward strand.
GGCGGGGCGCTCGTGGAAGAGAAGAAACTGTGACCCTTCGACTCGCTCAGGGTCACGGTGAGCGAGCGCATGCGAGTCGAACCGTGACGGGGTGGTTATCGCCCGAACAGCAACAGGCGCCGCTCCGTCACCAGCGCATCCAGCGGCACGTCCTTCGAGCTCTGCGGCAGATCGGGGAGAAGTTGGAACTCAAACGCCAGACCCAAGGCTGCACCGCGGCGCGACCTCAGCAGCGCGTCGTAATAGCCGGAGCCGTACCCCAGCCGCAACCCCAAAAGCGAGAATGCCACGCCCGGCACCAGGATAGCGTCCGCCTGCTCCATCGCCACCTCGCCGCCGGAAGAGGCCGGCGGCTCCGGAATGCCGTAGGCGCCGGGGCTCAAGGTCGCCAGGCTCCGAATGCGGTGGAAAACGAGCTTGCGCCCTGCCACCCGCGGAAGGGCCACGGCCTGGCCCCTTTGCAGGCAGCAAGTGATCAGCGAGCGGGTGTCCACTTCGCCCCGGACCGGGAAGTAGGCAAAGATGAGCCGGGCACGGCGGATGGCCGAGAGGCGCTGGGCCCGGCGAGCCATCCGCCAGCTCTTAACGCGCCTAAGCCAGAACGGCTGCGCGGCCCGGCGCTTCAGGAGCGCCTCGCGTACAGCGCGTTTACCCCGGATAAGGGCAGCGTTCATCGTGGCCATCGTAGCACCCCCCTCTCCCATCTCCCTCTCCCCCCGGAGGGGGGAGAGGGGAGGGTGAGGGGGACCTTACTCCTTGTTGGCCTGGCCTTCGCCCTTTCCGGCTGCTTGCCGCTTTTGATCAGCAGCGCCAAGACGCTCAAGCCAGGCGAGCTCACGCTGGCCGTAGCCGGCATGGGCCGTACCAGCCGGTTGCCTGAGGGCATCGAGCAGGCCGGCCCGGCCGTCGGTGTGGTGGAAATCCGCGGCGGGCTACCGGGTGACCGGCTCGAAGCCGGGTTCACCCTCCAGGCACCCTGGCACATGGTGTGGGATTTTAAATTTCAGGCGCTCCATGAAACCCGGATTGTGCCGGCGGTGGCGGCGCAGGCCTACCTGGGGCTCATTACCCAGCCCACGTTGGGCGGGGCGCTGCTGGCCACCAAAACCATCGGCCCCGTAGAGGTCACCGGCATGGGCGGCATGGGGCGCAGCAACGAGCGCCTCTGGCGTGCCGGTAGCGGTCCCTTTTCATCAGATGAGTCAGAAAAATTCACCAAAGACATCTACGCCTGGGGCGGCGGGGTGGAGTGCCATCTCTCGCCGGTTCACAGCCTGTTCGTCAACGTTACCTCGTGGAGCGCCGTTCACGAGGACAAATTGTCGCGAGAGAACCTTACCTCCTCCCCCTTCCAAGCTATCGTTACGGCCAACGAATTTAACGTCAACGAAGGTCCCACTTTTTTCTTCAGCGCCGGCATTCGCCTGAGGTGGAAACTTAAGTCCGTCAAATCTACTGACGCCCTGACCGTCCTGCGCGGTTATGTGCTGAAGAGTCTGGATCAAGACGAGTTCGAAGTGGGACAGCCCGGCGTGTACCGGGCGACAGTGCTGGTGGATGCGCACACCCGAATCACGGCTGACGGCGCCCCAGCCGGCCAGGAAAAGCTCGCGAAGGGGCGGGCCGTGCTGATCCACGGCATCTCACTCCCCCAGCCATCCACCTTCCTAGCCCGCACCATCGAATTACAAAATTGAGCCCCCTCACCCTACAGCGGGAGAGAGGGATCTGTATCCGCGTGCCCGCAAAAGTCAATCTCTTCCTCCGGGTCCTTGGCAAGCGGACCGACGGCTTTCACTCGATCGAGACAGTCTTTCACACAATCGGTCTGTGGGATGAGCTGCACCTGACCCCCGCTCCGGCCTTGCGGTTCACCGCCGCCGGCTTCCCCACGCCCCGCGGGAGCGGCAACCTGTGCATCAAAGCGTACCGCCTGCTGCGGGAACGCACCGGCACCCGCCAAGGGGCGGCGCTGCACCTCAACAAGCGGATTCCACCAGGCTCCGGGCTGGGCGGGGGCAGCGCGGACGCGGCCGCCTGCCTGGTTGGACTGAACCGGCTGTGGCGGCTGAAGCTTCAGCCTGCCGCAATGCGCCGGCTGGCTGCCCGGCTCGGATCCGACGTGCCATTTTTCTTAAGAGGCGGAGCCGCGGAAGGACACGGGAAGGGTGAGCGGCTCACCTCCCTGCGTTCACGCCTGCGCGCTTGGGCGGTGGTGCTCAAACCGCGATTTGCCATATCGACCCGAGACGCCTACCGGGCGATCGAGGCAGGAAAACCCGCGCCCCCCTCACCCTCCCCTCTCCCCCCTTTGGGGGGAGAGGGGAGGGTGAGGGGGGTGAGGAAAGTTGCTGCGGCGCTGCGCCAGGGATCACTCTCAGCCTTGAGTACACACAATGATTTCGAGCGAGTCGTCAGCGCGCGGCACCCGAAAGTTCTAGCCCTCCGTCAGGCCCTGATTCAGCGGGGAGCCCGGCCAGCATTCATGACTGGCAGCGGCTCCGCCGTCGTCGGTCTGGTGAAGAGGCGGACCACGGCGAGCCGCCTGGCACAGTCGCTCGGCCGTCAACTTCGAGTGACCGCCCT
>CAZPLZ010000227.1:0-4134 GCA_964587525.1 uncultured bacterium
TCCAGGCTGGCGTCACGGGCTGGAGGATGACCGGGATCGTGCGGTCCACCTCGGCCACCAGGTCGCGGACCTGTTCAAGCTCGGTCAGCGTCGTCTTGCGGGTTACGACCACCTTGACGATGACCTGCTTCACCAGCGCCATCTTGAGGAAATCCCGGTGCACGGACCACATGGGCTTGATGCCGGTTGCTGACGGGGGTTTGATGTCCATGGCGATCACGTCCACGTGCTCCAGGATCGACTGCAGCTCCGCCACATGGGCGCCAGCGGTCTCAAGATAGATGCATTTCCCGAAACGGCGCAGGAGCGGGAGAGCTGTTTTCAAGTAGCCGGCCTGCCACAGCGGCTCTCCTCCGGTGATGGTCACCGCGCGGTACACGTTGTTGCCGTTGGTGGCGAAGAAGTTTTCCGCAATCGCCCTGAGCTCCTCCGGTGCGATCGGGTTCGGTTGCTTGCGGAACTTGCGGCTGGCTGGCGGGGTCTCCACCAGGCAAGAGTCCTGTGGGACCAGTGCCTCCGGCGTGTCGCAGTACTGGCACCGAAAGGGGCAACTGCCCATTCGAATGAACAGGTGGCGCTCGCCGACCCGTGGGCCTTCACCCTGAATGGCGGAAAACACCTCGGCGATGTTGCCGGCCTCGGGCTTGATGATCTTCGTGGGATATGAAACCGCCGTTGGTTTCACTATGGTGCGCGTCATTACCTGCCTTGTAAAATATCAGAGATCCAGATGGCGCTCAATGCCCATGAACCCTGTTAGACCTCAGCCTGAAACGCCCGAGCGCGACGCCAGGTGGTGGCGGCGCGTGCGGAGTTACGTGTACTTCGGTATCCTTGTGGCCGGCATGATCGCCGTCGTGGTCGCTGGCTGGCTGACGCTCAAGGGCGTCAGACCGTAGCAACGATGTACTACACGAGGAGTTATTCGCCGTTCGGGCTCGGCGGCTCAGTCACGCCCGTGGTCAAGAAGTTGCTGATTGCCAATGTCGCGGTGTTCGTCCTTCAGCTCATCGCCGGTCCGGTGATCGAGCTCACTCCCTGGCTGGGCCTCTCACCGTCTTCGGTGGCGCACGGCGCGGTCTGGCAGCTCGCCACGTACATGTTCCTGCATGGGGGGATCTGGCATCTGGTCTTCAATATGCTCGGCCTGTGGGTCTTCGGGGGCGATGTGGAGGCCCAGTTGGGGTCCAGACGTTTCATGGTGTTGTACCTGTTTTGCGGAGTGGGGGCGGGTCTGTGCACCATGATTTTTGCCTGGGGTTCCCCCATGGTCGTGGTGGGCGCCTCCGGGGCTGTCTTCGGGGTGTTGATAGCCTTCGCGATATTTTTCCCATACCGCCCGATCACCCTCCTGGTGTTCTTTGTCCTCCCCGTGACCATGGAGGCCCGCTGGCTGGTGGCGCTGTTCGGCGGGATCTCAGCGCTGACGCTCCTGAGCATGCCCGGGCCTCAGTTGGGGCACATCGCCCACCTTGGCGGGCTCTTCTTTGGCTGGCTCTACCTTCGCGGGCCTGGTATGTTGGCGCGCGTTGAGTCCGCAGACCGTCAGCGGCGCGTGCAGCGGCAGATGAGGGTGGTGTCTGAGGCCAAGAGAGAGCAGCGCCGCTTGCAGGAAGAAGTGGATGGGCTGCTTGACAAGATTTCCAAGAGAGGGATGGCCAGCCTCTCCGAGGAGGAGAAGCGCCGGCTCTACGAGGCCTCAGAGCAACTCAAAAAACTTTGATGGCTAGGGTTGTGGGTACGCTGAAAATCATCAAGGCGCTTCGGGCCGCCATCCCGGACGCGAAATGCGCGTTGCATCACCGCAACGCCTACGAGCTGCTCGTGGCCACCATCCTCTCGGCGCAGTGCACCGATGAGCGCGTGAACATGGTGACGGACACGCTGTTCAAGCGGTATCCCACAGCGAGGGAGCTGGCGAAGGCGGTCCCAAGCGAGCTGGAGGGTCGAATCCACAGCACAGGGTTCTACCGGGCCAAGGCGAAAAGCCTGCTGGGATGCAGCAAAAAGCTTGTGGAGGAATACGGCGGCGAGGTGCCGCGCGAGCTGGATCAGCTCGTCACGCTACCGGGTGTGGGGCGCAAGACAGCCAACGTGGTGCTTTCAGTCGCGTACGGTATCGCCAGCGGCATCGTGGTGGACACCCATGTCACCCGGGTGAGCCGGCGGCTGGGATTGACGAAAGAAGAGGACCCCGTGAAGATCGAGCAGGACCTGATGGAGGTGGTGCCAAGAGAGTCTTGGATCTCAATTGGGAATCTGCTCATCCATCACGGCCGCCGGACCTGTTCCGCGCGCAAGCCGGATTGCCCGGGATGCCCGGTCCGCACACTCTGTCCTTCCGCGGACAAAGTTTAAATTTCGTACAATACAACGTGGCTGACATGATTGATCCCCTCCTGCGCTTTAAGTCCCGGCCTGAGCCCGAGGAGCCCATCCGGTCGGAGCTCTTCAGCATTGAGCGCCTAGAGCAGCACGCTGAAAGCCTTGCCGCCGCCCAGGGCGTCCTTCCCACGTCGCGGAAGGGCCGCCGGCTGACGCCGCGCGTTGTGGACAATGGGCGTGTGCTGCTCGAGTTCTATCGCATGACCGTCAGGGCGATTAAGGAGAAGCGCGTGATCTCGCATGCCGCGGAGTGGCTCGCAGACAACTTCTATGTCGTGGACGAGCAACTCCGTGATATCCGTGAAGATCTGCCGCCTGGCTTCTACCGCTTGCTGCCCAAGCTGGCCGAGGGACCCCTGAAGGGTTACCCCCGCGTCTACGAGCTGTCCTGGGCGTTTGTCTCGCACACGGACAGCCGGTTCGACCCAGAGGCGCTCCGCCGGTTTGTGCTTGCCTATCAGCGCGTGACGCCGCTGATGATCGGCGAGCTCTGGGCGGTCCCCATTACCTTACGGATGGTGCTCATTGAGAACTTAAGGCGCCTGGCGGTGCGGATCATGCGCGGGCAGGCGGCGCGCCAGGAGGCCGACACGCTCGCGGATAGCCTGCTCGGCGTTGGGGGAGGGCCAGCCGTGCCAGCTCAGACGGCCCTGAAGCGGTTCGGGAAAACCCGCCTGGTGCGGGCCTTCGCCGTCCAGCTCGTTCAGCGGCTGCGCGATCAGGACCCGGCGGTGATGCCGGCTCTCCTCTGGCTGAACGAACGCCTGGCCGTACAGGGGACCACGGCTGATGAGATCGTCCAGCTCGAGCACTCCAGGCAGGCGGCGGCCAATGTGACCGTCCGCAACATCATCACGAGCATGCGCTTGATGTCAGCCATCGACTGGACGGAGTTCTTCGAGAGCGTCAGCTTGGTTGACGAGGCGCTGAAAGCTGGCACCGGCTTTGCCGCTCAGGAATTCGTCACGCGCGATCGCTACCGGCACGCGATCGAGGAGCTGGCGCGGGGCTCAGAGCACTCGGAGCTGGAGGTCGCCCGGCGGGCGGTGCTGAAGGCCCAGCGCGCCCGGGTGAAGTTGGAGAATGGCTTCGGGGCGGGGGACCGGCAGACGGATCCTGGCTACTACCTCATCGCGGGAGGGCGGAAGGCCTTTGAGCAGGGACTCGGCTTTAAAGATCCCGCCAAGCGCTGGTTTCATCACGCCTGTGTGAAGATGGGGATGCCCGGATACCTCGGCATGATCGTGATCGCCACGGGCCTCATCCTCGCGCTCCCCCTCGCCCATGCCTTTGTCTCGGGGGTCTCTCTGACGGGGCTGCTCCTGCTCGCCCTGCTGGCCCTGATCCCGGCTTCAGATTTGGCGCAGGCCCTGACGAATCGCGTCGTCGCGTCGCTGTTCGGGCCGAGGGTCCTGCCCAGGCTGGAACTGAGCGAAGGGGTACCGTCGAGCCTTCGGACCATGGTGGTCATGCCAGTTCTCCTGACGGGCATCCGCGAGATTGAAAAGCAGATCGAGGCGCTGGAGGTTCACAAGCTGGCGAATCCGGATGGTGACCTTCGCTTCGCGCTCCTCTCCGATTGGACGGACGCGCCGTCCGAGGGCATGCCGGGGGACGACGAACTGCTCTCGGCAGCGGCCGAGGGAATTGCGCGTCTGAACCAGCGCTACGGCCCCGTCCCGCACGGGGGGAGCCGCTTTCTCCTCTTCCACCGCGGACGGGTCTGGAACGAGGCCGAGGGGAAGTGGA
>CAZPLZ010000228.1:0-4134 GCA_964587525.1 uncultured bacterium
ACGACACGGTCATCCCGACCCAGCAAGGCAGGCCAGATCGGCGTCCGGACGCGACGGGATGCTGAACGTGCCAGCGACGGAGCAGCGCGCAGCGCAGGTCGGCCCCGCGATCGCGAAGCCCCTCCGACCCGTCCTGCGGTACTTTTTCCCCATCCTGGTAGAAAATCTAGGGATTCAAAAACGCGTGAGCGACGGCGTTGGTCACGTCGAGCACGCCCTTCGGCCAGATGCCCGTCACCAGAATGCCCGCAATGCAGCAGAGAAGGGCGACCGTGGCCGCCGGCCCTACGGGGACACGGCCCGTCTCCTTGGGCGGTTCGATGTACATCTGCCTGATGACCAGCAGGTAATAGTACAGCGAGACGATGGACAGCACCACGCCAATAATCACCAGCCACAGGAATTTCCCGTGGAACTCCATGGCAGCCGCAAAGAGATACAGTTTCCCCACAAACCCGCCGAGCGGCGGGATGCCTGCAAGCGACAGCAGAGAGAGCAAGAAAGCCAGCGCCAGGAGCGGTGATCGCTGGGCCAGTCCCTTATAGTCGGCAATCTCGTTACTTCCGGTGTGTTGCGAGTAGATGATCACGGAGAGGAAAGCCCCCAGGTTAGTGAACAGATACACCACCAGGTAGAACAGCACTGCGCTGACGCCTCGCTCGGTCCCGACCACGAAGCCGATCAACAGGTATCCGGCCTGGGCGATGGACGAATACGCAAGCAATCGTTTGATGTTGGTCTGAGGGATGGCTACAAATGAGCCGATCGCCATGGTGAGCGCCGCCATGATGGCGAGCAACAAGGCCCAATCCTCCTGCATGCTGGAAAGCGCCACCATAAAAACCCGGAGCATGATCACGAAACCCGCCGCTTTTGACGCGACCGAGGCGAACGCCACCATGGGGGTCGGGCCTCCCTGGTACACGTCCGGCGCCCACATGTGAAATGGCACCACGGCGATCTTGAACCCCATCCCGGCCAGGACGAAGATCAGGCCGAACAACAGCAACGGATCGTGCAGGTGCGCGCTGGCCGCCACGTGGATATCGGTCAACTTGGTGGAACCGCACACCGCGTACAGGAACGAGACGCCGAACAGAAAGAGCGCGGTGGAAAACGCCCCGATGAGCAGGTACTTTAACCCCGCCTCCTGAGAGCTCGTTTCACCCTTTTCTAAAGACGCCATGAGGTACAGGCTGATACTGGTCAGCTCCAAGGCCACAAACAGCGAGATCAGCTCACCGGCACCGGCAAGCAGCATCATGCCAAGGGTGGAAGCGCCCATGAAGAAGTAAAACTCGCCACGGGCGGGATTGTTCTTCATGAATCGAAGCGCTGACAGCGTCACGAGCGCCAGCGACAGCAGGAAGACCGTCTTAAAAAACCTGGACAGCGGATCCACCACGTAGGTCCCGTTCCACACGACGGCGTTAGAAACTGGGCTGGCCAAATTGGCGCAGAGACTGAGCAGGGAACCCGCCAGCAGAATCCAGCCCGCGGGAGAGGCGCTGCCGCGGGGCCGCACCAGGTCCACGACCAGCATAGTGATAAGCGCAGCCAGCAAGACGCCTTCGTCCCGGAAGACACCCCAGTTCACAGGCTGCATCAGGCCGCCGCCGAAACCCACCTCAGCCTCCCCCGCCAAGCCGGGCCAGGACCGGCCCCACACTGGAGTTGATCAGCGCCACCAGCGGCCGCGGAAACATGCCGATGGCAACCAAAAAGAACGTCAGGATGGTCAGGCAAGCCAGCTCTACCGGCTTCGCGTCCGTCAGGTGATCGAAGTGCGGGTTGAGCGGACCCCAAAAACAGCGCTGCAGAACGCGCAGGACATATGCCGCGGTGAACACAATGCCGATGATGGCCACGACCGCCAGCACGCCCCAGGGCAGGGGCCCGACCGCCTCGTGGCCGCGCCATGCACCGATGAACACCATGAACTCAGCCACGAACCCGGAAAGCCCGGGCAGCCCCAGCGAAGCGAGCCCAGCGATCGTGAAGAAGGTCGCGAGGGCGGGAAGCCGTTTGCCCAGCCCCCCGTACTCCGCGATGATGCGCGTGTGCGTCCGCTCATAGGTGAACCCGACCAGGGCGAAAAAGAGGCCGGTCATGATCCCATGCGAGAACATCTGGAGCACCGCGCCGTTCAGGCCGGCATCGTTCATGGTCGTGATGCCGAGCACCACGATGCCCATGTGGGAGACGGAGGAGTATGCGATGACATACTTGAGATCTGTCTGCGCCATAGCCGCAATGGCCCCGTAGGTGATGTTGACGATCGTGAACACCGCAAAAAACGGCAGCCAAGCCTGGGCCCCATCGGGAAGCATTTGCATCGCCACCCGGATGATCCCGTACGCCCCCAGCTTCATGAGCACGCCGGCATGCAGCATCGAAACCGCGGTCGGTGCCGAGGCGTGCCCGTCCGGCGACCAGGTGTGAAGCGGCCAGAACCCAGCCAGAACGGCGAATCCCAGGAACAGGAACGGGAAGAAGAATTTCTGGAATCCAAAAGAGTACGGAGCCGATGTGAGGACTTGCATGTCGAACGTCAAGGGACGGGCCTGAACCTCGGCGGCGGTGAAATACATAGCCAGGAAACCCACCAGCATGAACGCGCTGCCCAGCAGCAGGTACAGGGTCAGCTTCATGGCCGAGTACTCCTTGGGCCCGGTCCCCCAGATCCCGATCAACAGGTACATGGGAAGCACCGCCACCTCATAGAACAGGAAGAACAGGAACAGATCCTGGGATGCGAACACCCCAAACACGCCGGTCACCAACACCAGCAGCAGCGCGAAAAATTCCCTGGCCCGGTGCTCCACGTTCCAGGAGGCGAGGCAGCCGCAAAAGATGATGATCCCGGTCAGCAGGAGCATCGCCACACTGATGCCATCCACCCCCAGCGAGTAATTGATGCCAAGGCTTGGAATCCAAGTTGCGCGCTCAGTGAACTGGTAGGTGACATCGGCGTCAAGCTGGTAGCCCATGATCACACGCACGCTGAGGAGCAGCGCCAGGAAAGCAAAAACAGATGCCACCCACTTCGAGAGGTGTGCATATTTCACCGGCAGCGCCATGATGATCAGCGCCGCCGCCAGCGGCATCACCAGAATGTTGGTCAGCCAGCAAGCTTCGATGCGCCCCGCAACCTGGATCCCGAAGAATCCAGCCAGCGCCACCAGCACCAGCCCGATGGTTCCGTACGAGAGCAACACCTCAGTACGCTCCCGCTATGCGCGCAAGCACGAGCAGCACGATCACGCCCCCAAACACGATCAACGCGTAGTTCTGCACCCGTCCAGTTTGCACGTACCGCAGGCGTAATCCGGTCCACCTGGTCAGCCAGGCCACGCCGTTCACCGCGCCATCCACCACGTGCCGGTCGAACCAGGCTATCGCCGCGGAGAGCTTCATAACCACGCGGTCGATGAACCAGTCATAGGCCTCGTCCACGAAGTACCGCCGTTTGAGCAAGGTGTAGGCAGGCGCAAACCGCTCCGCAAGTGCGTCAGGGGCAGGCTTCCCCCTCACGTACAACAGATACGAAAGCAAGAAGCCCGCGAAGGGAATCACCAGCAACCCGTAATTCAAGTGCACCTCTTCTGGCTGCCCCACGTACACAAAATTGCTAAATCCATGGATCCACCAGCCGGCGATCACGGACATGACCGCCAGGACGACCAGCGGGCCGCGCATAACCCAGGGCACCTCGTGTGGTGTCCCATGGCCACTCGTGCGCGGCTCCCCTAGGAACGCCACGAAGATCACCCGGCCCATGTAGAACGCCGTGCACAGCGAGCCTGCGGCCGCCAGCAAGAACAGAGGCCCATTGTGTTGAAGCACGTGATGCAAGATCAGGTCCTTGCTGTAAAACCCGGCGAAGGGAAAGATGCCGGCCAGCGCCAGCGCGCCGATGACAAAGGTCCAAAACGTCCATGGCATCGTCCGTTTCAGCCCTCCCATTTCCCAGATGTTGTTGGTGTGGGTGGCGTGAATGACCGCCCCCGCCCCCAGGAAGAGCAGGGCCTTGAAGAACGCGTGCGTGAACAGGTGGAACATCCCCGCGGTGAGGCTGCCCACCCCAAGGGCCAGCATCATGTACCCGAGCTGGCTGATGGTGGAGTAGACCAG
>CAZPLZ010000229.1:0-4066 GCA_964587525.1 uncultured bacterium
TGAACTGCAGCCCGCGCTGAACGCCACCCCGTGCTGCTCCTCCGTGTAATCGGTCCGCGAATCCCGGCTGGCATCTTCTCCAATGCCGAAAAACGGCGAGTTGCGATCTATGTAGTGCCGTGTCTTGAGGGAGTAAAAGACCGGGCGGCTCGGCGAGGGGTGCTGCGAATAGCCGGCCCGGATGGTGTAGTCGTCGTTCGGATACACCTTGGCGGTCATGCCAAGGTGATCGTCCTGGCGAAGGAGGCGGCTGTGAAAATATCTCAGGCCCCCGCCGACGTCTCTCAATCCATCGTGGGTGTCCACGATGATGGTGGGGAAGAGATAGATCGTCCGCGCTTCGTTCGAAACAAAGTCAAGAGTCCGCGTCACCAAAAAGTTTCGCTCCGAAAACCCCACCGTCCGCTCCAGCGGCCACGTGGCCACCCTGAGCAGATACTCCGGGACGAAAAACGGGAACAGGAGGGCGTCTCTTGCGAAGTGACCCCCGGCTCCAAACTTCTTGACCGTTGAAACTTCCGGTGCAGGCCGGGAGGGTTCCACCGCCATGCTTCGCAGCGGGAGGAGGCCAAGCACGAACACCGCACTTGCTGTGGACACCATAGCCCCGCCAAAGTTCGTCCGGTGAAACCCCATCAAATTCCTGCCCCAGATTCCATGGTCTCCATATATACCACTCGCGGCTCAAAACTTTCGAGGCTGCCCGCTTTAAGCAATGGTATAGTGGCGAAACCCCGATGAAAAAGATCATCCTCGTGATCGCGGCCGCTCTGGCGATCGGCGCGGTCTTTCTTTTTTTTCTGCCGGTCAAAACCTGGTTCTTAACCTCCAAAACCTGGATCGCAGCACTGGGATGGCGGGGGCCGGTGGCCGTCGCCCTCGCTCATGCCGCCCTCACCGTCGCGATGGTGCCGGGCAGCATTCTCACGCTGGGAAGCGGCCTCTTGTTCGGACTTATGACCGGGTTCGCCGTCGCGGTGGCGGGGGCAAACCTGGGCGCGCTCGGAGCATTCTTGCTCGCCCGGACCCTCCTGCGCCCCCAGGCGGAGCAACTGGCGCGCTCCCATCCAACATTTGCGGCCATCGATGCCGCCATGGCCAAGGAAGGGTTCAAAATTATCGTGCTGCTCCGGCTTTCCCAGGTGGTCCCCTTTACCATCCTCAACATGCTTCTCGGGCTTACCAAGGTATCGCTCGGCGTGTATGTGCTGGCCAACCTTGTTGGAATGCTCTTTGGAACCTTCGTGTATGTCTACCTGGGAACGCTCGGGGGAGCGGCGGCGGAAGGCGCTCCAGCCGCCATGACCACGGTCCACGTGGTCGGGTTCGCTGCGGCGGTGACGGTGACCGTGCTGGTGACGCGTCTCACCCGGCGAGCGCTGGCTGAGGCCCGGAATCCGATTCTGTCGCCAACGATGAAACCGCCGCACGCGCGAGAGTCATCCCCGGAATCCTTTTGACCGGTCGGAGCAACACGGCCGGCGGGGCGGCACAAGCCAGACTCGCCCTGGCGACATTCACGCTGACCTGTTGCGTAAACGCCGGCGAGCAGGCCTGGGACCCTGAGGAGCTGGCATTTCTGCTTCCGTTGACGTATTCAACAACCCGGTGGCGCGCCGACGACTTCGGCGCAGAGACATCCTCAAGCGACGTTGACCTGCTGACCCGTTTTCAGCCCAGAGTGCACATCGGCCCCAACGGGCTGCCACCCGTGGATTTTTACGGATACTACTTGCGTCAATCGGTGGTGCGTAATGCAAGCCGTCACATCATGCTCCGTCACCCGACCCGGATGGACCTGAAACGTCTGGAGCGAACCGCCGGCCTCTACCTGGATTTCACCGGCAAGCCAGCCCCCTGTCGAGGAGTTGGTTGCACTGGGCACCGGGGAACCATGTACGGCCGGGTGTTCCGGGAAACCATGCGTCCCCCTCCCGGCATGCTCCCCGCCACCTCGCAGCATGTCGTCATCCTGAAATATAACCTGGTCTTTACCATGAGTGGTCTGCCAGCCGGGCTGCCATGGTACAAGGAGTTTCCGGCCCGGTTAGCGGGCAATCTCAGTCAGTGGCATGAGCTAGACATTCATGGGGCGGTCCACGTGCTGCTCAGGCCGGGAGAACGAAAGCCATTCGCCGTCATCCTCGCTCAACACAACTTCTTTAGAACATACCTGGTGGGTAAAAATCTTGACTGGCCGGCCGACGGACACCTCTCCGTGTGTTACGCCGAGCGATCCAACGAACCTTACCTCTGTCCTGGTGACCGGCAGGCCAGCCGATACCGGGCCACGGGCAGCTTCGGTGGTTTCCGTTACTGGTTGCTGGGCGGGCAGACGCCACTGACGGCAAGAGTCGATGTGGTCTATGGCCCCAATGCGGGCGCAGTGGAAATTCCCTGCACCCTCACCGCCCTCCCGGACAAGGACCCGCTCTACGTCAGCTGGATTCCGCTGGGGGACAAAAAGCGGATCTTCTTTTTCTTTGGTGAATTTTACCGTCGTGGCCCCCCGGGTATGAACATGAACACGCTGCCCTCGCTCAGGGCCTACACTGACATCGCCCAGTTCTGGTACATGCAAGATGGTGACCGGCAAGCCGCAGATCTCTTTAAACGCACCATGCAGGACTTTAGGCGAGCAGACCCCCATCCGCTGCTCGCATGGAACGGCCGGCGTTTCTGGAAGGATTACCTTTCGATACGTTCGCAGCGTGAGAAGCCTTAAGATGATCGCAGGACCGTTCATGAAAGAACCACCCCCGAGAAATCATCGCGCCGCCTCCCTGGTCATGCTTGTACTCGCTGGCATCTTCAACTTGAGTGGCTGTACCTCTGCACCTTCGGTGAGACAGCCGACAGCCCATCTCAGCGCCAGCGATTGGGTGGACAGCGGGCTGGCGCTGGGCAGAGCCCACCGGTGGAGCGAGGCCCTGATCTGTTTCGACCGGGCGACCGCCCTGGACCCCAACCTGGCTCTGGCTTGGGCCAACCATGGCACGGCCCTCTTGAATCTCAACCGGCCCGGGGAAGCCATGAACAGCTACCAGCGCGCCAAACGCCTCAACCCTAAGGATCCGTATATCTTCTGCAGCCTCGGTTCGGCCTGCAATGTCCTGGGAAGACCTCAGGAGGCCATCGCGTACGCGGATGAAGCCCTGGCGCTCGATCCCGCCTTCGCCCCGGCCATGGCCAACAAGGCCATGGCGCTGAAGGCGCTGGGGCGCACAGCAGAGGCGGAAATCTTGTTCCAGAAAGCATTTGCGCTGCTTCCTGAGCTACGCCAGCACTTTACAACCCAGCCGTAACCCACGCCTTTTCCGCCCGCGGGAATAAATATCAGCCCGCATGCGTTCTTATTAACGAGGAGGAATACTCGTGAAAATTTCTATCCGTGGGGCATTAGCCGGATTGACCATGTTCAGCGTGTTGCTGGCGGGAGCCGCAGCGGCCGCCAAGCTAGAGAGAGGCCAGGGCGCCAACAGAGATCGCAAGCTGCCGCAAGCCCACACCACGCCATCCGGGGTCACGACGGCGCAACCGGGGGGGGGAAACCCCCATGCCGAGTCGCCGAAAGCGGCGACGCCAGCCAGCCCCGTTAGACCTCAGAGGTCTAGTGGAGCTAGCCGCGCGGTCATCCGTGTACAACCCCATACCACACCGTCCGGGGTCACCACAGCACGACCGCGCGGGGGGAATCCGCACGCCGCGTCGCCGAATGCAGCGACACCAGCCAGCCGTTCGACGAGGCTCAGGACCAGCCCCGTGGCGCGGCGAGCTCTCACGCCTGCGCCAGCCCCCGTGACCACGCCGGTGATCCGCACGCCGCACTACACTTTCAGCACACCGGCGAGAGCCACATGGCCGTCACGGAACCCGAGCCTGGACACGCAGGTGGTCCGCACGCCGCGCTACACGACGCCGGTGAGAACCATACGGCCGTTACGGAGACTGAGCCTGGATCGGTCGAGGTTTTATCAGGTTGCGGTAACGCCGGCTCCCGCGGCGCCTGCCCTGCCTGAGGTCTGCTTAAGTCTCATCAACACGGTCCTCACGGACAATGGGCGCT
>CAZPLZ010000230.1:0-4061 GCA_964587525.1 uncultured bacterium
TCCCCGTACGGCTCTTGCATCCGCTTCCTCATGTGGTTTCTCCGGCGCACGGGACAATGATATCTTGTTCTCACAGCAGTTCGGGGGGCCGCCGGATGAGATGATCTACGAAATCTTTATCAGGAACATCTCGACCACCAAGACCTGGTGGAACGTTGAGGTGTGGGACACCGTTCCGGCAGAGCTGGACGCGTGGTGTTCGGATTGTGGATTTTACGATCCGTGCGTGGGGTGGACCATGACCCCATCGGGTTGCGCAGCGAACAACCCCGGCCCGGTCGTGACCGCTGCGAACACCACCCTCATGACTTGGCGGCTGGACATGCCGCCGGGGATGACGCTGACCCTGAAATGGAAAGCGGAAGTGAACCCTTCGACCGCGCCAGACTCGACCGCGATTAGCGTGGTGAGCTTCTTGGCGCTGGGGTTCAATGGGGTTAACGGGACCGGGGATTCGCAGGTGCCGTCGACGTTCACCCATCTGGCACCGGTCGTCCTCCCCATCACCTATATCAGCTATGTGACCGAGGGGGGCGATACCATTCTCGCTTGCCCCGAGTACTTCATCATCTTCTTTCCGCTCAACAAAAGGACCCAATTCTCGCTGTGGGGCATCGAGTACAGCGGGAGCGCCGCGGGGTTTGAGGAGGTTGGCGGCGTGAGCGAATCCATCGGGTGCTTTATTGGCACCTGCGCGCTTGGATTCACGGGAAGCCCCTGTCCGCTGGGTGATGGGGTGCCCATCTCGGGCGGAACCATTGCGGGCGGGCCGCTGCCCAATGGAAGGGGATGCGGGCCGGAGCGGGTCCCGGCGATCTACGGACCCTCCGCCTGGGCCACCGTGTGTCCCCCGCAACCGAACAAATTCATCTACAAGATCACCTCCAAAGCTCCCATGCTCTGGCAATTGATGGTACGGGCCGCCTGCGATTGCAACACCACGGAGACCATGACGCCGTCCAGCACGCTCTCCTATCGGGGCATGGCGCACTACTTTTTTAAGCGGCAGGCGCCGAGCGGCGACCCTGAACGGGGGGACGCCTTGGGCATCGTCAACACGAGCACCGACGCCTACGGGAACTACGATCCCAATTTGACCACCACGGTCCTCATGTTCAAGTTTAACTACACCACGAGAAAGTGGGAGTTCCGGAGGTCCCACGAGCTGGACGGTGAGAGCCAGGTCTATGAGGTGGGCACGCCCCCCATTGATGACGGGGTGTGGCGCGTGCTCTCCTCGAATACCCATCTGATCATCAATGAAGGCATGAATGCCTGGGATAGCTGCGACAGTATGACCTACTGGCCCACCCGGCAGACCGGTCATCTCGTCTCCCAAGTAGGAGTGGGTACCTTCTACGGATATACCGCGGGGCGATGTTCGACCGACCTCGTCAATGTGGTGATCGGGAACACCGGAACGGCGGATGCCACGTACGAGATCTTCCGGTACGTGCCGTGGTCCACCGCCGGCCCCGCGATCGTCCCTCTGAATGTCCGCGGAAAATCGGGCTTCTGGATAAAGCTGGCGGAGCATACCGTGACCGCAGGGATTGCGGCTGCCGGCAACCCCATGTGGTACGACCGTAAAAGCCCGGCGTTCTTCACCAACCGCATTTACTCCTTGTTCAAGGTCAACGTGCTGTCCGGGGGTCCCATTCAGATCCTGGGTGGCGCGAGGGTGTACGCCACCACCACGGGAGGCGCGGTGCTGCATGCGGCCGACGGGGAACAAACCGGAACACAGTTCTGGTTACACCACGTCGAAGCCACGGGAACGGGATGCGAGAACTGGGCGACGTGGTCCTTTGATGTCATGTGTCCGAAAACCGGGATGGTGGTTCGAGGGCGCTCGGAGGGTGCGTTTTACGACCGGACCTACACGACGACCGGGCCGGACCAGGTCATCTCCTTCCGCGACATCCCCAACTTAGGCTCCGACACCAAGCGTAATTATACGTTCACGGTGCTGCCCGGTCCGAACCAAGGGAAGGTCATCGGGATGTGGAATAACTGCCGGTACGAGCCACGCGGCTACACCGCCCCATTCATGCGTTCCGGGACGCACTACGAGATCCTTGCCCCGCCCGTCGTTTTCTCCGGCGAGTCCTTCTGGATCACCGTCCTGGTCCTGGACGAGTCTGGCGTCACGAAGACCGACTACTGCGGGACCACCGCCTTCACGTCCACCGACCCCAACGCCACGATTGAAGGCACAGGCTTTGGCAGCTTCAGCTTCACCTGGTCCAGCAGCGTGGCCTGCGATGTTGCGCCCAATGAAAACGGGGTCAAGCTCTTTGTGAATGTCTCACTGGTCGCCCTTGGTTCTCAGATGATCGTCGCCGTGGATACCACGGACGGCAGCATCGCGGGGCTCACCTCTATCATGGTGGTGGCGACGGATGTGAAGTTGCTCAAGGAGCCGCAGTTCTCGATACAGGCGTCCGGGGACACCGTGACCTTCAAGATCTGCTGGAGCAATTACTCCTCCGCCTCGGCGTTTGACTTTACCATCAACGATGCGATCCCCAACGGGACCGGGTATATACCCGATACGGCGGGCGACGCCTTTATGTGCGGTCCCCCCGTGCAGCCCGTGGTGTATCGGATGGCGTATTCCACCACCGCCAGCGCCTCGATCCCGCCCAACACCGCCTGGACCGACATCGGCGGCTCGGGGAGCGGCACCTCACCTCCGACCACCACGACCTGGCTGCGCTGGACCATCGACGAGATCGGGATCTTCACCACCGGCTGCGTCTGCTTCCGCGTCACCATCGACTGACGCTCCCCCCTCTCCCTTTATCCCTCTCCCCCCTCTCCCCCCAAAGGGGGGAGAGGGTTGGGGTGAGGGGGGAGAGGGAATAATCGTCGCCGGTGAGTCACTTGCCAAGCTGGGTTTACGGTTATACAGTCTTAAGGCCTGAGGTAGTGATACCGGTCCACGTGCGGATGTTCAAGGCGTTTGACCGCCCCGCTTGCCCAACGGACCTCAACGAAGTCCACCTGGTCTATCGCCCCTAAGCCAAAGAGCTTGGTTGATGGGTGCTGGCATTCGAAGGAATCCCCGCTGATCACCCAGGCGGATTGGATCCCCGATGGAGTGGAAACCAGGATCCGGGCCCCCATGGCCGATTGCCCAGGCTCCTCGCGGAGTTGCACCCCGATCCAGTGGCCGGGATGCGGCCACTGATTCAACAGCACGTGTACCCGCCCGTGATCGGGCAGCCCCGGCGAGGAGTCCAGCGGTCCGTCCCTTTTCATGTACGCGCCGGCTGAAGGGGGCCGCTCCACCACGATCAGATCGGGCCGGCCATCCAGGTTCAGGTCGGCACCGATCACGCAGCGCGAATCAAACTCGAACGCCGCGTCCATGAGAAACGCCACGTTGGTGAAGCCTGCCGCACCCTGCGCGGCGTGGTTCATTAATAGGACGTTGTGCTCGAAGGGGTTCCAGGAGATCCCGGCAGCCTGGTCCCGGCCCAGGGTCCTGCCGAACACCAGATGCCTGGCAGCGGGTGATCCCTTCTGATAGATGTCATGCCGCCAAAACACGGTGCAATAGTCCCGGGCCGTGGCTCCGCTCACATGGCCGTTGGCCACGTAGAGATCGGTATCGCCGTCCGTGTCAAAGTCGAAACTGGTGGCGCCCCAGGACCAGCCCGTGGCCGCCACCTGGTCGTTCCACGGGGCCTGGCGGAAGCGCCCCGGCTCCTTGCCTCCAAGCAGCATCCGGTTCCCGTAGCCCATCTTCACCCTCATCTTTTGATGCTCGGGAAACTCCTCCCGGCCCAGGTTCATGGAGGCCAGCCGGTTCGCGGTGGTGGAGCTCATGCCAATCACGTAGAGATCTAACTTCCCGTCCAGGTTGTAGTCCCCGACCGTATGGGTCATGCCGTATAAGTTCCGCTCGTTCACCGCTGCGCTGGTCACGTCCGTAAAGTGCCCCCGGCCGTCGTTCCGATAGACGTCAATCCCCGCGAAGTCGTTCACGGTGATCAGGTCCAGATCTAATGAGGTTCGCATAATAGAGTAATAGTGAGGGTCAAAAAAGACCTGTG
>CAZPLZ010000231.1:0-1688 GCA_964587525.1 uncultured bacterium
ACAAGCCCGGCGCCGGATACACTGTAGGTCCAGGTGAACGATTGCGCGGCGCCTGACGCCAGCGTCACCGGGCCGCCCGGCGTGGGACCGGACTGATAGTCCACCGTCACCACGCCGAAATTAATCTCCAGGTCCGGCGTCAGCCCCGTCACCGTTGCCGTCCCTTGGTTGGTCACGGTCAGGACCACCTCCACCCATTCTCCCTGCAGGATGGGATTCGATGAAAAAGACATGGCCGCTTCAAGGGTCCTGATGACGAGAATTCCGGATGCCCCGGCGCTGATCGGTATACCCGTCAAGGAATCCGTTCCGGTCGCCGTGCCGGTGAACGCCACGTTCCCGTTTCCGCTAGCGCTGTACGTCCAAGTGAACGACTGGGTGGCGCCTGGCGCCAATGTGAGCGGACCTGCCGGTGTCGGACCGGTCAAGTATTCAACGAGTGAGGCGCCAGAAGTAATCAGCAAAGCCGGAGTCACCCCGATCGCGTTCGCCCCTCCGGTATTCGTTACGGTGAGTACCACGTTCACCCATTGGCTAACCGCCGCCGCTGAAGGAACTGTGGCAAGCGTGGCGTCCAAACAGGCGGGAGGACTATACTTTTGCACAATCAAGTTTTGATATTCAAGCGGAACCAAGCGTGTTTCATACCCAGCGACCAGCACCTCTCCGTTGGAATCCACGACGACCGCGTTTGCACGATCATCATCATTATCTGGGCTGTCATAATTGATGGTCCAAATCAGGGTCCCGCCAGGGTCGTACTTTCTGATCAAAAAATCTTCCGACCCTCCAAACCCTCCAACGGTTTGATACCCAACAACCACCACATTGCCGCTGGCATCGACATCAATACCCAAAGCTTCATCCCAGCCGTCGTCTGGACCGTTATAGGTTTTACTCCACAAGAGGTTTCCGCTCGAATCGTATTTACGAATCAACCAATTGACGGACTCGAAAAGATCGAAACGCATTTCCACCCCAGCCACAATCACATTTCCACTGGCGTCAACCGTCACTGCATTGGCGAAATCGTCATCGTCGCCTGGACTGTTATAACTACGACTCCACAGGATGTTTCCCACTGAATCGTACTTTCGGATTAGAACATTTCGATTTTCGCTTATGTCAGACCGATCTTCAAAGCCAACCACAATGGCATTGCCACTGGTGTCAACGGCGACGGCAGTCGCCTCGTCCCAACCATCGTTGAGACCGTTATACGTGCGACTCCACACAACACTCCCGCTCGAATCATACTTCCGGATTCGCCAGTTAGGGCCCTCGGTAATGTCAGGGCGGTCCTCTTCACCCACCACAATAATATTGTCGCTGGTATCAATGGCAACAGCATTGGCCACATCCCAACCGTCTGCCGGACTGTTGTACGTACGGCTCCAAAGAAGAGAACCAGCAGGGTCATATTTTCGAATCATCCAGTTCATACTTTCACCGATATCGAATCGATCATCGTATCCCACGACCACGATATTTTCACTGGAATCTACCGCCACAGCTTTCGCTTCCTCAAAACCATCACTTGGACTGTTATAGTCAACGCTCCACAAGAAATTCCCCGCGGTATCGTACTTACGAATGAGCCAATCGTATCCTTGACCAATATCCCAACGAGCAGCGTATCCTGCTACGACGACGTTATCGAACGAGTCCACCGCAACGCCGGATGCCTG
>CAZPLZ010000231.1:1698-4060 GCA_964587525.1 uncultured bacterium
CTGATCCCAATCGTCAGCCGGGCTGTTATAGGTTCGGGACCATACTATTGGGGAAAGACAAACTGGCCAAGCGATTTGAGCAAGCATACAGGGAAGAAAAACCAAAACGAGGAAGCATGGTGCAGGTCGAAGACGAGGAAATGTCATAAAACCAGCCTGGGACACTGGGTCCACTATCTTGCCAAAACCATGTGAGTAGTCATTGCGTTTGGCATAGAATCCCCTTTGTCCTCTGGCCGAAAGCCCCCTTTCTTTGATGATACCGCTTAGCCGCTAACGAAGCGCAGACGAGAATAACCTATCTCTGTTGAAACCTCGTGGCCAACCCGCACAAGAACGGGTGCGAGATCCGGACTGATGTTCTCGTCCAGTTTGAATCTGATCGTCAGCGAGCAATCTCGACGGGGACGACCCGCTCGCGGGTCAGCTCGGCGGCGTAGGCCAGGCAGGCCTTGATGTCCTCATGTGAAATCGTCGGATAGGCAGCCACCACCTGATCGGCCGTGTCCCCATTTGCGAGGTATTGGATGATGAGCCAAACGGGAATCCGTGTTCCCCTGACACACGGCTGTCCGTGGCACACGGCTGGATCGATCTGGATACGATTCATGAGATTCACCTGAGGCCTCCTCGTTGCCATTCTACCTCGCAAGAGAGCCTCGGGGAACGCAACCGCTCCCTTAGATTCATGGCCAGATCTACTGTTAAATCACTTGGAGAATCTGATCTTAAGCCAGGTCCTGGAGGCAATGAGCAGTTTTTCCAGCATGGAGAGTCGTGGAGGGATCCGGTTAAGAAGCAGATCCAGCGCATGGGTAAACTTGGAGAGGAGCGTCTGGTAGGTCCTGCGCATGATCTCCGCCCCCACGAGTTTCTTGCGCAATCGAGCATCCACAACGCTGTCCGCCTTGCTGAAATACCCTCGGGCCCGGCCGACCATGAACCGCGCCAGGCTGAAGTAGCCCGTGTTCACGACACCGGCTTTCAATTCTTTTTCTGTGTAGCCAAACGCTCCAAAATCTTCCTGTGGGATGTACACCCGGTCCAGGAGCGCATCCGACCCAAGGTCACGCAGGATATTGGTGATCTGCAACCCCCGGCTCAAGTTTTTGGAGTACTCTAACGCCCGTGGCTCGTCATGCAATCCAAACACCTGCAAACACAGCAACCCCACCGCCCCGGCCACACAGTCACAGTATTCCTCGAGCTCCCCCATGGTTTGATAGCGGCGGCGGGCCAGATCCATCTCCATGCCCTGCAACACCTTCTCGAAGTATTCACGTTTGAGCTTGAATCGTTCGACGTAGGGGGACAGCCTTTTCATGACGGGGTCGCGTGGCGCACCGCCGTAACAGAGGGCTAGCTCTTCCCGCCACCTGGCAACCTCCCCGGCGCCCTTCTCCGGCTGAAGATCTGCGGCATCATCAGCCATGCGGCAGAAGGCATAGATTGCCTTGACAGCCTTCCGCTGGGTTGCAGGCAGAAACAGAACGCCAAAGAAGAAATTGGACTTTAAGACGCCAGACCTAGATTTACGGATGAAGGAAGACGGATTCAGACCGGAGGAGTGTGGCCTTGCTCCTCTCCCAAGAGCATGTCCTTGATCGTGGCACCAGAGGGAATCATCGGGTACACATCCTCGTCTTTTGGAATGATCACATCCAGCACGAACGGTCCCTTGGTCTTGAGCATCTCCGCGATGCCAGTCCCCACCTCGTCACGGCGGGTGATCTTGCGCCCGGGGATGCCGTAGAGGGCCTTGCACCCCGCGGAAAAATTCGGGATTTCTTCCGAGAACTCGGCTGAGGAATAATTCCCGGCGTAGAATCTTCGCTGCCACTGCCCAATCATGCCCAGCATGTGGTTGTTTAAGATAACCACTTTCACGGGCAGGTTGTGGTCCGCCACGGTGCGCATGTCATTGATGTTCATCTCGAACGAACCATCGCCGTCAACATCGATGACCAGGTCATCCGGGCGCCCGAACTGCGCACCAATCGCAGCAGGCAGCCCGTAGCCCATGGTTCCAGCGCCGCCGGACGTGATGAAATTCCGGGGGGCCTCAAACTTGTAGTACTGGAAGGCCCACATCTGATGCTGGCCCACCCCGGTCGTCAGGACCGCCTTGCCTTGAGTCAGCTCGTAAAGCTTCTCGAGGAAGTACTGCGGCTTGATCTCGCCATTGCCGGGCTTGTAGCGGAAGGGGTACTGGCGTTTCAACTCCTCGATGCGCTCATACCAGGAACCATAGTTCCCCATCTTCACGCGCTTGGTCATCTCAGCCAGCGCCTCTTTCACATCGCCCGCAATGGGCACTTGCACCGTCACGTTCTTGTTGATCTCGGTGGGGTCGATGTCCACA
>CAZPLZ010000232.1:0-3989 GCA_964587525.1 uncultured bacterium
TGGCAGTTTTAAATTATGGGGTACCATCCATTGCCGAGGCGAGTCTGCGAGCCTACGGCCTCTCACCTCCCTCAGGGGGAAAGGGAGCCGTTTGTGATGATGGCATCCCGTGCGCGCCGGTCATCGGAACAAACCAGACATCAGTAATTTTCCTGCGCTCAACTTTCCCTCCCGGCAGTTTCGTAACCAGCGTGAGGTCCTCATGGCCATGCGCCTCCCGCACCGGCAGGACCATCCGGCCTCCTTCTTTCAATTGCTTAACGAGTGGCTCCGGAATATGCGGGGTAGCACAGGTGACCATGATACCGTCGAACGGCGCCTCCTCCGGCCAGCCCTGGTAGCCATCACCTTGCCGGAACGTAATATTCGGATACCCCAGTCCGGCCAGCCGCTCTTCAGCGCTTTGGATCAGCGTGGGTAGAATATCAATGGTGTACACATGCCCAGCCAGCCGGGAAAGAATAGCCGCCTGATAGCCCGAGCCGCCACCAATTTCCAGGATCCGGTCCTGTGGTCCAGGATTGAGCAGCTCGGTCATACGCGCAACCAGGGAAGGCTGTGAGATAAACTGCTTCTCGCCAATCGGAAGCGCGGAATCGATCCGGGCCCAGAACCGCATCTCGTCGGGGAGAAACTTCTCCCGGGGGACGGCCGCCATCACCGCCAGAACCCGCTCATCCTTGACCCCCTGCTGCCTGGACTGCTCATCCAGCCGCTGCCTGTGTGCTATCCGGCCGAGTGTCTCCTTATAAAAATAGACCGGCGCGTTGGATCGGGACGCCAGTTCGATAGCCACCGCAGCCCCAGCCATGATCTCAAACTTTCTGCCAGCCCAGATGGACTCGATCCGAGCCCTCGGCTCACTTCCCCACTCCGTGATGACGACCCGCTTCACTGCCATCCCGAGCCAGGTCGCCACCTTAAGCGGCAGACGGCCCCCGGGCGCTGGCCTCGAAGACCCGGAGTCAGCCTGCGGATGACCGAGCGCTGTGGCAACGGCCTGCGCCTGAGGCTCCCTCACCCACAGCAGCACCTGGCAGGTACCCTCCGCGTCCGCGAGGATGACGGCGTAGCTGTTGCCGCTGTTAGCGTGTGGCGAACGGTGAACGCCCGTCACCTTCATCTCGACCAGGGTATCGTCAGCCATTACCCCCCCTTAAGGACTGTCATAAAGATAGCATTTTGCTGTGGATTCCACGCATGATACGATGGCGCCAAGTGGCGAAACCTCATCCGCGCGTGCTTTCGGGAATCCGGCCGACGGGCCCCCTGCATGTCGGGCACCTGGTGGGCGCGCTCGCCAATTGGGTTGACCTGCAGGCCAAATACGAGTGCTTTTTCATGGTGGCAGACTGGCACGCCCTCACCTCCCATTACGAGGATCCCTCGCAGATCAGGGAATACACCTTAGAAAATGTGGCCTGCGGACTGGCCGCTGGACTGGATCCGAACCGGGTGACGCTCTTCCGCCAATCCGACGTCCCCGAACACGCCGAACTGCACCTGCTCCTCTCCATGGTGACACCGGTTCCCTGGCTGGAACGGGTCCCTTCGTATAAGGAACAAAAAGAGCAGATGCCTGACAGGGACCTCTCCTCCTATGGATTCCTCGGTTATCCCGTACTCCAGACTGCGGATGTGCTGGCGTACAAGGCCACCCTCGTGCCGGTGGGTGAAGATCAGGTCGCGCACCTGGAAGTGGGGCGGGAGATCACCCGCCGCTTCAACCACCTCTACGGTGAGGTGTTCCCAGAGCCACAGCCGTTGCTGACCCCGATGCCCCGGTTACCAGGTCCAGACCGGCGCAAGATGAGCAAAAGCTATGGAAACACCATCGAACTGGGCCATGACCAGACCGAAATCAACGCAAAGGTCATGCAGATGTTCACCGACCCCAAGAAAATCCACCTGGGCGACAAGGGTAACCCCGATCACTGTGTGGTGTTTGCCTTCCATCAGTCGTTCAATCAGCCCCTGGTGCCCGAAGTGGACCGTGGGTGCCGGGACGGGACCCGTGGGTGCGTGGAGTGCAAGCGAAGCCTTCAAGCCCCAATGTGGGAGAGGATCAAGCCGGTGTACGAGGCACGGAAATCGCACCTTAATGATAAGGCCAGACTGGAGGACCTGCTCGCGGAGGGAGCGAAGAAGGCTCGAGCGGTGGCGGGAGCGACGTTGCGTGAGGTCCGCGCCGCCATGAAACTCACGTGACTGAGGCTGCAACCCTCCATGTCCACCTGCCCTCCTTCGAGGGGCCGTTGGACCTGCTCTATTACCTGATCCGCAAACACGAGCTGGCGATCTCGGAAATCTCCCTGGCCATTATCGCCGATGAGTTCGTGCGTCAGGTCGAGGCTGCCCAGGAACTGAACCTGGCGGTGGCAGGCAATTACCTGGTGATCGCCACCACCCTCATGCACCTCAAGTCCAAGTGGCTCCTCCCTCCCGAGGAGGAACCACAGGACACCTCCGGCCAGGAGGGCGAGGTTGGCCCGCTGCTGAAGCAACTGGCGGACCTTGAAAAGTTCCGCGAAGTGGTCCACGACCTCGCACGGCATGAGGATCGGGCCCGGGCGGAGTTTCCCCGGCCACTAACCGTGGAGCTCGCTCGCCGCCTGGATCAGATTGCGGAGCAGGAACCGTTCATCGAAATGTCGACATTCGAACTTTTGAAGGCGATGCGCCAGATCCAAGAGTTCGCATTCCCGCCCACCCGGGAGATCACCAAGGAAGAAATCAACCTGCAGGACAAGATCGCCGAACTCATCAGCATCGTGAAAATCCGCTTGCGGGTCAGCCTCTCGCGTCTGCTCAACGCCTCCCGGTCAGTCCTGGAAGCGACAGTCTTTTTCATGGCGGCGCTGGAGTTAGCCCGCCAGAAGGTGCTTCGCCTCCATCAACCTGAGCATTTCGGTGAAATCCAGGTGACAGCGCGGAAAGACGGCACGCGTGGCGCCAGCCTGTCGTGAAAAAGCCAGGAAAAAAACAGCCGCAGGAAGCAACCGAGCCAGTATACTCACGGCAAGAGATGAAACGCCTGCTCGAGGCGGTCCTCTTCGCTGCCGACAAGCCGGTTCCGGTGTCCACGCTCGCGCACATCCTGTCCAACTCTCCCGAAACGCTGGTGAGGGAAGCGCTGGTAGAGATGGTGCGGGAGTACGAAGAACTGGGACGCAGTTTCGTCCTGAAAGAAGTGGGGGGCGGCTACCTCCTCTCCACGCACCCGGCCTACGAATCGTGGGTGCGCAAGCTCTTCCGAGGCCGCCTGACGCTGCGTCTGTCCAAGTCCGCCCTGGAAACGGTCGCCATCATCGCATACCGCCAGCCCGTCACCAAGCAGGATATCGAAACCATCCGCGGCGTCAACGCGGATGGGGTCCTGAACACCCTCCTCGATCGCAAGCTGATCCGGGTCATGGGCCGGAAGGAAGGCATGGGACGGGCCCTGCTGTACGGCACCTCCAACGAATTCTTGCTGTACATGGGACTCAACGATCTCAACGACCTGCCCCAACTTGAAGAGATGAAGGCCATCCTGGAGGCTAAGGAACCGGAGGTCGGCACACCCCCGCCAGCCCCGAGCGGAGTCGAGGGGCCAGCCGGCGACAGCCCACAGGACCCTCTCACCCCCCCCTCTCCCCCGCAAAGCGGGGGAGAGGGAAAGGGAGAGGGGGACAACAGATGAGCAAATTCGCCGCGGTCGTGTTTCCAGGCTCCAACTGCGATCATGACACCGAACACGTCCTCAGCGCCGTACTTGGCCAGAATTGCGAACTGGTGTGGCATACAGCCCGGTCGCTGCGCAAGTTCGACGTGGTCGTGGTCCCAGGCGGATTCACCTACGGCGACTACCTGAGGACCGGGGCCATCGCCCGGTTCTCCCCCGTGATGAAGGCAGTCATCGAGCATGCCCACCGGGGCAAGCCGGTCATCGGCATCTGCAACGGCTTTCAGATCCTGTGCGAAGCGGGCCTGCTCCCTGGAGCCTTCGC
>CAZPLZ010000233.1:0-3943 GCA_964587525.1 uncultured bacterium
CCCCGAGCCGATGTCAGTCCAGCTAGCCGCCGGCGGAATCGTCGAGCTGGCGGTGGTGGAATACGCCATCCGATACACCACGGGCTGCGAGGGGGGACCGCACATAAACGCGGCGCTCGCCGGATCGGGCTCATACCCGGTCCCATTGGGGATCGCATCATTGATGGTAAAGTCAAACGCCGAGGCGGAGGAATAGTTGCTCCAGCAGACCCTGAACGTCACGGTATCCCCGGACGCCTGCACCGAGAACCGCGGCTCCTTGAGCAACTTCACATCCGTCGCCACCACCATGACCGCCGTCAGCCCTATGATCGAGCCGTCCACCGTGTCGAAGGCCACGATGGTCTGTATGCCGAGCTGGGTGAGGCTGGCTTCGAAACAGCAGAAGGACCCGTTGTCGCCTTTACTACCAGGGGTCCACGGGTATGGATCAGGCGAGATCGTGGCATTAGGATCGGTGGTGGTGAACGAGGTCGTCCCGTCGTAATCTGTCTTGATCGTGCCGCTGGCATCGAGAACCAGCACCGTGACCCAGAACGTCTGCCCGGAGAACACCACCGGGGGCGCGATAACCTCATAGTGCACGCCGACCACGAGAAAGGGCGCGGTGTAGCCTTTTTCGGTGGACGTGCACATGGAGTAGAGGGCGATCGCATTGCCGCCGGTGACCGTGAACTGCCAGTTGCGCTTGAGGGGGGGATTGGGGACATTCGTGAAGCGCACGAACGACACGCACTGGTCCGACCCGGTGGTGGTATAGATGTAGTCAGCGCCGTCACTCGATAGCGCGCGGACCGCCATCCCGGTTTTAGGACAGAAAATGTCCACGTTGTACATGCGTGGGCTACAACCGCCCCGACCCGAGACCTGGTGCACCCAGAACTCGTTGCCCATGGGCTGGGCGGAGGTGCCGGCATCGTTCTGGACGGCGTGGATGATCCCCCCGCCGCCCCACGCCGCGAACAGGTCCGTGCCGTTGTACGTCTGGATGGGGCCGCCACTGATGAGCCTGATCCTGAAGAGATTCGAGCTACCCCGGGAGAAGGGAGATTGATTATCAAAGTTATAGGCGTTGTTGGGGGTTGCCGTGTTGAGGCCGGTGGGCAAACCTGCGGTCACCGTGAACGTCCCCGCGCTGTTCCAGGTCCCCCCGGTGTCCCGCATCATGACAGAAATACCCTTGTTGTTCGCATTGGTCACCGTGTTGTTCGGCGTGTAAAGATCGATCGCGAACGTGGCGTCGGCCCCTCCGACATTACCGACGATGACCAGGGACTCACCGGACCCGCATCCCTGGGGACCGGCGAGGCCGTAGGAGGTCTGGCCCACCAACTGCACCACATTGCCGGTCTCCCGGACCGGGTTAAAGGCGGCGTGGTTGTCCGCGCCCGAACAGCAGCAGCACCCCGCCAGGTCCAGGTTGGCCGCGCCCACGTTCACGATGATGGACGCGTCGGAGGACATGATCCGCCAGGGGTTGACATCCACAGGGGCACTCGTCATGTGCGTGGCCTGGCCCTCCGGGCCGATGTTATAGGTCTTGACGTAGTTCCAGACCAGGGTGCTGAAGTCATACCTGAACAGGTGCGTGGTGGTCGTCAAATCGGGGTCATAAGCATTAGCCGTGTTCAGGCCGGTGTTGATGATCGAGAAAGAATCGTGCTGGTAGTAGGTGGCGGCCCAGGTGTAGTGCATGAAACCCGCGTAGCTCAGCGAGGTGGACGGGGAGTACGTGTGCCGGTCATTGTTGCAGTTGTCCTCGTGCGTCAGCATCTGCCAGAGCAGCGGGGAATTGGAGACAAGCTTATAGACAAAATTCCACGGTATCGTTGGGCAGGAGCTCGTCCAGGCCAGTGGATTGTAAACGGCGGGGATCCGCTCGGCCTTGCAGCCAGCCCCAGACGGTCCCGCCAATCCCATCCCTCCTCCACTCGGGATCGTGGTGTTCCCCCCGAGTGTACATTTGGTGTTACCAGGCCACCCGTTGTTACAGTCGCCGATATAGCAGCCGATGCTGGCGCTGACACCCCCATCCTGGGAAAAGGTCCCCGCGGTGTTCCCCATGTACTCGAGGCCATACAGTTGAAGCACGGTCCGCTTGTGGAGGGGGAAGAAATCAATGAAAAATCCCGCACACCCCCCTCCTTTGCTCGACGAGGACGCGGTATAGCCCACATAGCTGATGTATGTGGTCTGGAGCATAATCGCGGCCAGGTGCGTAAATCCAGCCACGACCCCGGAGTGCCCCGTGCCACCGACGATATTCCTGCCGTACTCTAAGATACTGACCCGGTTGATCGCGGTGGAAGGAGGAACTTCACCGCTTTTCACCTGGGCCTTCCACTTGATCTCCAGGGTCATCCCCGGGGGCATATCGATCATCCAGGTGAGCAGCGTTTCCTCGCTTTTGGGCCCGGTCAAAAGTCTCCCCGGGGTGTACGGCGCGCAGCCTGAGGGAGTCATCGTCCAGCCGACGCACGGATCGAAAAAGCCGCAGTTGCTGCACCACACGTCCAACTCCGCCGGCACGGTGTCCCAGACGCTCACGTCCCACCACTGTTTGCTGGACGACACATTCGCTATGAAGGTGGAGTAGATCATCTCGTCCGGCGGCTGGCCCAAAGCCGCGGAGAACAGCAGGTCGTTGTCGCCGAGCATCCAGTACAGGAACCTGCGCACCACGGTCGTGGTGGGGGGCGTCGTGGAGGTGGTCTGGCTGCAGGAAGCTCCTTCGAAGGTCACATGCGCGCGATTTTTCATCCGCTCCCCCTCCGGAGCGGCAACCGGCCCGCTTTCAAACTCAAAACAGAGTCCTGGAGACGGGAGGCAGTTCCCCCAATCCACGGTGACCTCGAAGGAAACTTCCTGGGTGGCCCCGGCGGTGGCGATGGGATCGGCACCAGCCAGCGTCCAGCGTAGCCGTTTGACCCCGACAGAGATGTCGGGCTCCCAGCCGGAGTCGGGGGTGATGGAGGCGGAACCTGTGATGTAATTGGTGAAATCCGGCTGCGTGTCGATGACGGTGACCGTGGAGATCGGCACCGTGCCCGGCATCCCGTAATAGATCTTGTACGTGATGGTGTCGCCGGGCGCTGCCGCATCTTTGTCTGCTATCTTATTGGCGTACAGGATCGGTTTGACACCCGGATCCATCGTGAGCGCCCACGGGGCGCCATAGCCCCATGAATCCGTGACGCCAAACGGGCAATCGGTCCCCCAGGTGCAGGCCAGCGTCCCGTCGGCGTTGTACAACTGGGAGTTGTTGTACCCCGGGCCAAGCTGCACGGTCGCCCCATCGGTTGGACAAGGCCCAATGTCCACGTACACGAACAGGTCCACATAGCACGAGCAGCCAAAGCCGGGGCCGTCGCATGGATTTCCCCCCCAGGCGGCAGTCCCGGCCCAAGTCCACGCTGGATATGTCTGGGCGCCGATGGTCCAGTCACCCGCGTACGTCATCGCGAGCGGCCCGATGCTGGTCTTGCTGCCACACTTGATCTCGAAGTACATCCCCTGGATATCTCCACCACCACCAGGAGCACTGCCGGTAGCGGTGCCGTAGTTGAGCATCGTGACGCCCACAATGGGGATATCCAAGTTCCCCCAGGCGCCATCATCAGCGTATTGGACTATCGTAAACGAGGCGGCTGGCGCCTGCTGCCAGTTCGGAAACAGTGTGGTCAGGGTGTTGAAGGGTGCTTTGGGATTGGAGTAGACGTTAGCAATGCCATCGGCGCCCGCCCGAGCGGTCAGGATACAACTCACCCACAGCGCGCACCACCACCCTGTTTTCATCCACCCGCCGCGCTTTCTTTGCATGCCAGCTACCTCGCCGGGCCTACTATAGCCCATTTACCCCCCCCCACCAAAAGCATAACATGAACAGGTTTAGACTCGCAGACTCGTCTCGGCAATGGATGGTACCCCATAGTTTAAAATTGCC
>CAZPLZ010000234.1:0-3910 GCA_964587525.1 uncultured bacterium
ACCGCCAGCCCGCCGCGCACCAAAAATGTGCGGCGGGTCAGTCGCCGCCGGAGCATTTGCTCCAGCGTCTGGAACTCCTCGCAGCCGCACATCGGTCGCTTCATTTGCGTTGGAACTCCGGCGACCCCAGGATCAGGGCTGCCAGCCTCGGGTAGTTGGGCCACCTGACGGAAGCCATCAACACCTCTTGGGTGCTCTCGGACATATCGCCGCCGACCAGCCGGTCCCAGAGCCGCTGGGCCACCTCCGGGGAGTCCCCGTCCAGCGGGCAGCCAGCCACCTTTTCCAGATCCACCTCAATGTGCTTCGTCCACCCGTAGGACAGCGCCATGGCGGTCTTCATCCTGACCAGCAGGGCGCCCGCGCTGATCCAGGAAGACGCCGTGTCAGGATAGCCGGTGGGCGGAGCACACGTGTAGGGAAACTGGCCCATCTGGTGCAAGGTATAGAGGAGCGGTCTGGATGTTTTCATTTCGGCATCCAGCCCCCGCAGGGCGGAGGCGAGGTACTCGAATGGGGACTTCATTTTGGCGCGCCGGGCCTCGGGTGCGTTGAATTCCGGGGCCCCAAAGAGCGCGCGCAGGGTTGCCCGGATGTCTCCGTCGCTTTCGTGGAACGCCGCAGCGACTCGATCGATGGCCCTGGAAGGCGGGTCATCAGCGATGAACCGGCGGCACAGTTTGGTCGCAATGAACCGCGCCGTGGCCGGGTGCCGGGACAGCATGTCCAGCACCTGCTCGCCCTCTCTTGTCGTCCGGGAGCCGGGGATCGTTTGGCCAAGCACGGTCTTCTGTTTGGAATCGTGCCAATACGGGCGAAAGATGAATTCGGGCTCGCCCTTCATCTTGTCGATGGTCCAGCCGGTGAAACAGCGGGCCACCTCGATGACATCCTTTTGCGTGTACCCGCCGTCAACGCCCAGCGTATGCAACTCGAGCAGCTCCCGGCCGTAGTTCTCATTGAGGCCACGCCGCCACTTGCGTTTGGCGCGCGGTTTCTGTTTGGCTTGCTGCATCATCGAGTCCGTCATACCGGGGTTGCGTTGCTTCTTTTTCCTGTTCTTCATGGCGCCGCGCTTTTGTTTGCGGGGAGCCGCGCTCATGTGGTTGTCCAGATAGAACAGCATCGCGGGATGATGCGCCACCGCTCCGAGCAGGTTCCGGAAGTTCCCGAGCGCATACGGCCGGATCGCGTCCCGTTCGAACGAAGGAACCAGCCACTTGCAGGCTCCCTTGTTCCAAAACACGTTGAAGTGGTTGAACCAGAAGTCGACCATGATCTCGTAGAGCTGGCGGTGGCTGTAGAGGGCGCGCAGCACTTTGGCGGATGCCAGCTGATCCAAGATGATCCGTGGTTTGTATCTGTTGGCCATCTTACGGCGCCGCTCGGCGTCCGCCTTTGGCCCATCGCGTTTCGCGGCCTGGTCGGTTTTCGCTTTTTTCTTGTTCGGGTTGTTCTGGGGATATTTGCGGTACAGTTCGCCGGGGCTCGACCACAACACATCGAACCGGCAGATCTGTTCCTCCAGGGCACTGTCATCCAAGCGATCAGGATCGAGCTGTTCTTCGATGAAGGCCTGAAGACCAGTCTGCTTGAGGCGAGCGATGTCTCCTGGCCGGGGCCCATAGGTGAGCCGTGAGAGCACGTGCCGGATCAGTGATTCATCAGTATCGGCGGCGAGAACTTCGCAGGCCGGAGTGGCAAGTGCGGTCAACGCCGCAGTCATGCCGATGACACGACGAAAAACGCTCACGATGATCCCTATCATACAGAACAAGTCACGTGAGCCATTATTGCGCGGTGTGCCTCAAGTCGCGCAAAAGAGTTATAATCATTGAATCCCCGTGAGATTTTCCTACACCGACGCTGTTATTAAGGATCAACGCAAAGCCCGGCCGGGCACGCTGCGCCGGTTCCTTGAATACATGGCGCCGTACAAGTATCCGATTCTGGTGGCGCTGTTCTTCGGCGTCATCAGGGGGAATGTGCCCTTCGTGGTGCCGCTGGCCGTCAAGCTGGTCATCGACGAATTCATGCCCAACGGGGGCGTGGCGCCCTCCCTGGGGGGCATGTCGCTGGGGGTGTTCCTGGGTCTCATCGCGGTCTCGCTGCTGTTGTTGTTTCCGGTCGTCTATTTCCGCACCTGGTTGATGGGACGCTCGGCCCAGCGGGTGATTTTTGACCTGCGCTGCAACCTTTTTCAGCACATTCAGAAGATGTCCATGGCGTTTTTCGAGAAGCGACAGGTCGGCGGGATCATTTCCCGGGTCATTACGGACATCAACATCGCGCAAAATTTCGTGGGCAACGCCATCACCAACATCGTCATGGATGCCTCCCGGTTCGTGATCGGGTTGGTGCTGATCTTTGCTCTGGAATGGAGGCTCGCGCTGGCGTCCCTCTTCATTATTCCGTTTTACGTCATAATCGTGAATCGGCTGCGCCGCAAGATCCGCGAGACCAGCCTCAGGGTGCAGGAGAAGCTTGAGACCCTGTCCGGGTCGCTCGGGGAGAAAATCTCTGGAGCGAAGGTCGTGCAGTCCTTCCATATGGAGAAGTCGGAAGAGATCGACTTTTTCCAAGACGCGCGGGAATACCTTGGCTTTACCCTGCGCGGGGTCCGGCTTCAGGCCACGGCGCTGGCGGTGTCCATCACCCTGACGACCATCGCGCCGGTGCTGGTGATCTGGTATGGATTCCACTTGGTGCTGGAGGGGACCGTGACACTGGGGACCGTCTTGGCTTTCTGGGGGTTTGTGGGGCTCTTGTACGATCCGCTGATGCGGTTTACCGAGTTGAACGTCATTTTTGCCAACGCGCTCGCGGCCCTGGACCGGGTGTTTGAGATGTTCGATCTCCAGCCGGAGGTCACCGAACACAAAAACGCGAAGGACATGCCGCCCATCCGCGGGAACGTTCATTTCGACCACCTGACGTTTGCCTACACGCCCGGGCTGCCCGTGGTGCATGACCTGGATTTTGTCGTTCAACAGGGAGAGCGGGTGGCCCTGGTGGGGGAGTCCGGTTCGGGAAAGACGACGATTCTCAATCTTCTGCTTCGGTTTTACGATCCGCAGCAGGGCCGGGTGGTGATTGACGGCCACGACCTCAAGCGGGTGAAACTGCGGTCGATCCGCAATCAGATCGGCGTGGTCCTGCAGGAGAGCCTCCTGTTTTCCGATTCGATCAGCGACAACATCCGGTATGGCCGCCGCAACGCCACGGAGAAAGAGGTGGTGGAGGCGGCGAAAATGGCGAATGCCCATGAATTCATCATGCAGTTGGACGAAGGCTACGCCACCGAGATTGGCGAGCGCGGCGTGAAGCTATCCGGGGGGCAGCGGCAGCGTATCGCGATGGCGCGCGTCTTTCTGAAGGCCCCGAAAATCATCATCCTGGACGAGGCCACCTCGTCGCTGGATTCAGCGTCGGAGTCGATGATTCAGGAGGGGTTCGATAAGCTCATGGAGGGGCGCACGACCTTCATCATCGCGCACCGGCTGTCAACCGTCATGAACGCGGACAAGATCATCGTGCTGCAGAACGGCCGGGTCATGGAGATGGGATCGCACCAGCAGTTGCTCGAGCACGGCAGCGGTATCTACCGTAAACTCTACGAGGAGCAGTTCAAGGCCGTCCTCGCGGCGGAGGAAGTGTAATTCAGTAGTCTTCGGGTGACACCCGGCCGCGGAGTTGTTTCTTTGAGCTGAGCCGGTGCTTGTCCTCCAGCATTTTGAGCTTGGCCCGCCGGGAGCGGCGGGCTTTCTGTTTGCGGATCTTCCAGATCATCTGGGCTCTGGCGCTCTCCGCACCCTGCTGCCGTGCCTCCAGCTCGTCCACGAGCAACCGCCGGGCCATGAACCGGTTGAACGCCTGAGAGCGGGTGACCTGGTAGCGCACGATCAGGCCG
>CAZPLZ010000235.1:0-3758 GCA_964587525.1 uncultured bacterium
CGTTCCACAGCCCGCCCATCCGCCTGGGTCAGCCAGCCGAACCTCCCCACGAACGGCGTACGCCCGAGCTGAACCAGCTCGCGCACCGTCAACGGAAACACCATCCCCTCATCCTGCGGCACCAGCGCGATCAGTCGGGCAGCCTCGCGCTCGCCATACCCCCCATAGAGATTCCGGCCGTCGAGACACACCTGGCCGCGCCGCGGCGGGAGCAGCCGGGTAAGGCAACGCAGCAAGGTGCTCTTCCCCGCTCCGTTGGGCCCCAGCAGACCGGTCAGCCGGCCCTCAGCCACCTTGAGCGTTACGTCCCGCAGCACGAGCCGCTGTCCATACCCGGCCGCGACCCCCCGGCAGATGATCATCGTTTGTTCCCGATCAATTCGCGGGTGTGCCGAACCAGCAGGAAAAGAAAGAACGGCCCGCCGATCAACGCCGTAATCACCCCGACCGGCAGCTCCGTGGGCGCCAGCGCGACGCGTGCGACCAGGTCAGCCAGGAGCAGCAGGGCCGCGCCGCCAAGCGCGGAAGCGGGAATCAGCCAGCGGTGATCCGGCCCAAGCAGCAGCCGGCAGATGTGCGGCGCCACCAGCCCCACAAACCCGATCAAACCGGACACCGATACGGCCGCACCGACCAGCAGCGAGGAAAGTACGAAGAGGTTGCGTTTGAGCGTCTCCACCCTGACGCCGAGCGCCGCCGCCTCCTCCTCGCCCAGCAGCAGTGCGTTGAGATCCCGGGCCTGCCCCCACGCGCACAGGACCCCCACGACGGCGTAGCCCGCCACCCAATACTCCTGGACGTGCGTCACGGGCTGCAGGTGACCCAGAAGCCAGGACATCACCTGGAAGTACTGGGCGGCGTTGAACGTGGCAAACAGCATCACCAGGGCCGAGAGGAACGCGCTCATCACCACGCCGGCCAGGATCAAGGTCAGGACCATGAGCCGTCCGCGTACCTGCGCGACCATGTACACCACCCAGAGCGTCACCAGTGCTCCGCCGAAGGCCAGGATCGGGATTATGTACACCCCCGCGATGACCAGCGGGAAGCTGAACGAGATCGCCACCGTGACCGCCAGCGCGGCTCCCGACGAGATCCCCAGCAGGTAGGGCTCAGCCAGCGGATTGCGCAGGAACCCTTGCAGGAGCACGCCGGAAGTGCCCAGCAGGGCGCCCACACAAACGCCCATGATAACGCGGGGCAGCCGGACTTCCAGGATGATCTGCCGGTTGATGGGGTCCACGTCACCGCCGCTTCCCAGCAGCAGGCGGATTACCTCGCCCAAGGGGATGGGGACCGCGCCCACGCAGATGGCCAGCATGGCTGCCAACATCACGATCCCTGCCAGCCCGATCAGGGCTATCGTGGGGCGGCCTCGCCCCGTCACTTCGCTTGGTGGAAGCGTTTGATCAGTTGCTCGAGACCGTCGACCAGCCGCGGTCCGGGACGGTACAGCAAATCCATGTCCAGGTCCGCGTAGACCCGCCCGGAACGCACCGCGGAGAGATCGCTCCATCCGGGACGCTTGCCCATATATTCCACCGCGTGCTCCGAATCATCTCCGTGGTGGCACAGCAGAATCACCTCCGGGTTCGCCTTGATGACATGCTCCGCGGAGATTTTGGGATACTCCGCCTCCGAGAGACCCCGCACGATATTGACAGCCCCGGCCAGCCGGATGAGGTCCCCGAAATACCCGCGGTCCCCCACGGCCATCAGGGGATCGCCCCACATCTCCACATAGACTCTGGGACGTTGCGCCTCCGGCAGCGCCGACACGTCGCGCGTGAGCTCCTCAACCCGGGAACGGAGCCCGTCGATCAGCGCCTTCGCCGCATCAGTCACGCGGAACACCCGCCCGAGAATGTCAATATTCCGCAACACCTCTTCCACGCTGTGCGGGTACAGCATGAGGTTGGAGATGTTGATACGTTGAAGCTTAAGCACCAGCTCGCGCTGCACACCCCCCGTCGTGATAATCAGGTCCGGCTGTTGCGCAATGATCGCCTCCAGGCTGGGATTCATGAAATCACCCACCCGGGGGAGTTTTTGTGCGGCCGCGGGATAATTACAATATTTGCAGGTGGCGCCCAGCGTTTCCCCCACACCCAGGGCATAGAGGATTTCGGTGGCGCCAGGCGATAGACTCACCACCCGCTCAGGAACGCTCTCGAGGAACACGGTGTTCCCCAGGTCATCCACCACGGACACCGGAGCCGGGGCCGCTAACGCTGTTCCCACAAACACCAGGCCCCATAGGCTCATCATCCTGAATTCCCCTTGGAGAGAAGCTGGAGAGCAGCTTGTTCAACCACCACTGCCAGGCGCGGATCCAGTCCGAATGGTTCACCCAGCGTCACCTCGATATCCGGGTACGACATGTGGAATCCCTCAATCGTCCGCTGCACGCTGCGCAGATAGACACCCCGAAAGAGCAAACACGGGAGCACCACCAGCCTCTTCGTGTCTTCCTTCGCCACGTGCACCAGAGCAACGTCTATAAGCGGTTCGCCCTGATCCAGGTAGCCATAGCTCGTGCTCAGGCCGGTACGCTTCTGGATCTCAGCCACCAGCCGTTCCACCGTTTCCCGGTTTGCCAACGCGATGCTGCCTGCCGCCACCAAGATGATCCGGGCGGTCGTCCCGTTGAGCGTGTCGGCCGGGATCTGCTCCACCAGGATGTCGGCGACGGCAGGATGTTCACTCAGGGTGGCACCGTAATGGACCTGCGCGCCGAATCGCTTCCGCACGACTTCCTGGATGAGGGCGGGAATATCCTCGCTGACATGGCCGCCGGGAAACAGGAAGCACGGCATCACCGCGACATTCGTCACCCCTTCCGCCAGCAAGTCCTGCAGCACTTCGAGGAAGTCCGGCCGGGCACGTTCCAGAAACGCCCCCTCCACCCGCACGCGAGGCTGCAGGTGGCGCATCATATCCCGGAATTTCAAAAATTGCTCGTTGGCTTCCGGCTCCGGGCTGCCGTGGGACACGAGAAGCACCGTGTCAGACCCAGCCACGTCAGGCTCGCTCGGCCATCACCAGCCGCCGCTGCAAGACACGGTCGAACGCCGCCAAGACGCGGCTCACGTCAGCCGGCGCAGGCACCGCCATGCGCACATGGTCCGGCAGCCCGAAGGACCCACAATCCCGCACCAGGATACCCTCGCGCATCAGCTTCCACCGGAACTCGCGCGCGCTGGGAACGTTCACCAAGACGAAGTTGGCGGCGCCCTCGGCGAACCGCAAGCCAAGCGCCGACAGGCCGTCCACCAGCCGGCGCTTGCTTTCCACCATGGCGGAGCGCACCTTCTCCACGTGACCATAGCTCGAAAGCGCCGCCAGCGCGGCGGCCTCGGCAAACCCGTTCACACTCCAGGGTGGCTGCTGCCGCTTCACCTCGCTGATGATCTTGGGATCACCAACGGCAAACCCGGCCCGTACCCCGGGAAGAGCGAAGGTTTTCGTAAACGAACGCAGGATGATGACCCGGCTACGTCCGATCCAATCAAACGAATTCCAGGCGTTCTGAACAAAGTCCACATACACTTCATCCAGGACCAGTTGACCTGTCCCAAGCGCGTCGCGCAGCACCGCCACCTCAGGCTCCCCCAGATACCTGCCGGTGGGATTGTTGGGATTGCAGAGGAAGAGCATGTCCGGTTTGAGGGCACGGATCCGCGCCGCCAGTTGAGTCAGATCCCAGGCAAATCCCGCATCCACGCTGGCCGGAAAGCCAGTGATCTCGGCGCCGGCCA
>CAZPLZ010000236.1:0-3732 GCA_964587525.1 uncultured bacterium
GTATCTCCTCCTGCTGCCAGCAGTTCTATTAATGGCGCTGTGGCAGTATGTGCCGACCCTGCGCGGAGCCGTCATGGCATTCATGGACTACCGGATCATGGGGGGCAGTGGATGGACCGGGCTGGACAACTTTGCCAATGTGCTCTTTGACAAGGTGTTCTGGTCCACCCTGTGGCACAGCCTCTACTACGCCGGTCTCACGCTGGCGTTGGGGTTCTTTTCACCGATCATCCTGGCGCTGTTCTTGCACGAGGTGCCGCGGGGGAAGGTCTTTTTCCGGGTCGTCTTCTATCTGCCGGCGGTCGTGAGCGGTCTCGTGGTGATCTTCCTGTGGAAGAGCTTCTACGATGCCTCTGAGGTCGGGCTCGTGAACCGGGTCTTGAGCACGCTCTCGTTTGGTTACATCCCGCCACAGGGATGGCTCACGGACCCCAAATGGGCGATGCTCAGCGTGGTCCTGCCGATCGTGTGGGCCACGATGGGCCTCAGCTCGTTGCTGTACCTGGCCGCGCTCAAGACGGTGCCGGAAGAGCTCTATGAAGCGGCAGAAATCGATGGCGCAAATACCTGGCAGAAGCTCTGGGGGATCACGATTCCGACCCTCCGCCCGCTTATCATCATTTCGTTTGTGGGCGCCTTTGTAGCGGCGTTCAAGGCGTCTGACTTCATTCTGGCCATGACCGGTGGCGGACCGGCTGGAGCCACGACAGTTCTGGAGTTGCAGATCTTCTACGACGCGTTTGTGTATCTCAGGTTTGGGACCGCAACCGCCATGGCCTGGTTGCTGGGATTCATTCTGATCGGGTTCACGGTGTACCAGATGAAACGCCTAAGCCAGATGCAGTTCAGGACCGTGGCGGACTGATGGGGCTCATCCGGTCTGTCGGCAAGCGTACGGGGGAAACAAAAATCCTCGTCGCATTGATCTACACCTTGCTCATTGGCGGGGGGATCACCATGGTCTATCCGTTTTTGATCATGATTTCCGGCTCATTCAAGAGTGATGTGGACCTGCGCGACTATGACGTGCTGCCCGCTTACTTTCACAACACCGAAATACTGTTCAAGAAATATCTAGAGAGCAGGTACAACGAGTCCATCACCACGTATAACCGCACTGCGCGACAGGACGTCTTTTCCTTCAAGCACGTGGTTCCTCCTCGCACCATCCACCGGCAGCGCGTGTCCGATTGGAGGGAGTTCCGTGAGCAGACTCCACTTCCATCAGATTGGGCTATCCTGGGGCACTCGTTTTCAGTCGGCAACCGGATGCTCCCGGAGATGGCGCGCAAGTACCGGGCCTGGATTGTGCAACGGTGCCGTGGCTCGCTGGAGACTTTCTCCAAGGAATATGGAGGACTGGTCACATCCTGGCTCAATGTGTCATATCCGCTTGAGACACCTTTGGAGCGGTCCTTCAAGCGTAACGGCTCACCCATCGAGCTCGCTCAGATGGAGTTTAAATCCCAGCAGCCGCGCCGGCACTTGGTTCCGCTCTCGCTGGATGGGAAATTTATCAAGGACTTCCTGCAGCTCAAATATGGAAAGGACATCAAGGACTATAACCGGAGCCACGGCACGAATCACCCAAGCTATGACGGGATCTTCTTGGCTGCCACGATGCCGTTGCGCGGCCAGGAACGTGCGGACTGGCTCGAGTTTGTCCGCAATGAGATCAACATTCAATTTTTACATGTCAGTTCGGCAGCCCGCAGTGAGTTTGCGAGATTTCTCAACAGGCGCTATGAAGGCCGCGTGTCCCTTCTGAACAAAACCTACAGCGCCAATTACAAAGGAATTGTGGAGGTGCCGTATCCCGAGGACCTCCTGACTTCCGGCAATCGGCTGGTGGACTGGGAGCTGTTCATCCAGGAGGTTTCACCGCACTATCTCACCGTCAGGAGTCCGGAATTTCTGTGGCGTGATTTTCTCCGTCAAAAATATCAAGAGAATATGCCGGGGCTCAACCGGGCACATGAGGCCGGGTACATTTCCTTCGCGAGGATTCCCATGCCGAGTGTGGAAGTTGACTTTGAGGAGACCCAAGCGCACGCGAGAGAGTTGCGGCTGGAGTTCGCCACCCGTAATTACCGCCATGCGATCCAGTTCCTCCTGCTGCACGGGCGCGGTTTGTGGAACACCTTTGTCTTCTGCGCGTTCTCCGTCCTGGCCGCGCTGATCGTGAACCCGATGGCCGCCTATGCCATGAGCCGGTTCAATCTGCCATCCACGTACAAGGTCTTGTTGTTCCTCCTGGCCACCATGGCTTTCCCTCCCATGGTCACGGCCATTCCAAATTTCCTGCTCCTCAAAGAGCTGGGCATGCTCAACACGTTCTGGGCGCTCATCCTCCCCGGCGTCGTCAACGGGTACGCCATCTTCCTGCTTAAGGGTTTTTTCGACAGCCTGCCGCGTGATCTGTATGAGTCTGCCCAGATTGATGGCGCGGGTGAGTGGACCATGTTCTGGAAGCTGACCATGAACCTCTCCAAACCGATTTTGGCCGTCATCGCGCTGGGCGCTTTCAATGCTGCCTACGGTGCGTTTGTCTTCGCCTTTATCGTCTGCCAGGATGAAAAAATGTGGACGCTCATGGTTTGGCTCTACCAGCTCCAGCAGTACAGCCATCAGTCGGTCACCTTCGCCGCCTTGCTGATCGCATCACTTCCCACCTTCCTGGTCTTTGTATTTTGCCAAAAGCTCATCATGCGCGGGATTGTCATCCCGGTCGAAAAATGAAATCGTGATATCATGATCTCAGTTGCGGGCGTAATTCAGTGGCAGAATGTCAGCTTCCCAAGCTGAACGTCGGGGGTCCGATTCCCCCCGCCCGCTCGGCATAATTCGTTTGACAGAAGCCGTTAAAAGTTAAATTTTCTCGTTCCTCTCCTCAGCGGTTTGGAGATTGGTCCCATATTTGGTCCCA
Source organism: uncultured bacterium (assembly GCA_964587525.1). Taxonomy (GTDB): domain Bacteria; phylum Oederibacteriota; class CAKKQC01; order CAKKQC01; family CAKKQC01; genus CAZPLZ01. The sequence goes on from CAZPLZ010000236.1 coordinate 2,927, forward strand.
TATGCCAAACTCTCACGGGCCTGAAGCTTCTCTTCCAATGCCTTCACGGCCTTGGCCCGCTGCTGCTTCCAGCGCCCCAGGTATCCTTCGTTGGGCGAGCCGGCGCAAGCTTAAATCGCGCATCCCCCCGTGGTGCCGAACGTGGCACCACGGACCTACGGTGCGGTGAGAAGCCGCTCCAACGTAGCCACCAGTTCTGGCGCCAACGGTTCGGTCTTCGAGCCATACCGGGCCACCACCTGACCGCGGCCATCCACCAGGAACTTGTTGAAGTTCCACGTAATATCCCCGTCAAACCCCGCACCACTGGTGAGATGTTTGTAGAGTGGATGGATGTCAGCCCCCTTGACGCTGATCTTGGAAAAGAGATCAAACGTGACGTGATATTTCGAGGCACAGAACGCCTTGATCTCTTCGTTGGTTCCCGGCTCCTGGGCGCCAAAGTTGTTGGCGGGGAACGCCAGAATCCTGAACCCCCGGTCACGGTATTTCTGATAGAGTTCTTCCATCGGTTTGTACTGCGGCGTGAACCCGCACTGCGAGGCCACATTCACGATCAACAGGACCTGGCCTTGATAGTCCGCCAAGGGCTTGGCCTGCCCGTCGATGGAGTCCGCGGTGTACTTCCATACGCTGGTCTGGCCCATCTTTTGCTGACCCCCTTCTGGCTGCACCGCAGGTTGCTGGCACCCGACCACCAGGACCCCCAACAAGGAAACCGTCAGCGGCAACAGTTGTTTCAATCCGGCCCCATTATACTCATGTACCCCCACGGTCCGATGTTAGGATGGTCCTCGTGGCCGAAG
>CAZPLZ010000237.1:0-3717 GCA_964587525.1 uncultured bacterium
TCACCCATTCGTTGAGGAACTCGCGCTTCGTACGATCTTCCTCGGAGTCCCTTCCTTTCACCTCAAGAACAAGCGTCGCACCATTGGTCAATTTGACTAGGAAGTCCGGGCGATATTTACGCACAACGCCGTTGTGGATATACGGAATCTCAAAGCCCAGATGATCGTTTTTCACCCAGGCTTGGACTTGAGAAGACCGGTCTATCTGAAACGCCTCGGCCGCCTCCCAAGTGCTGTCGTAGACACAGTGGCTTATGTGCGAATGTTTGGTGTATTCACATGGCTTCGAGGTGAACCAGGTTCGAACACCACCTGTCGACCGCAACGGATGCTCGGTATCGAAGATCGGGGCGAGGGATTCTGTGTTCTCGAACCGGATCGCCTCCCATATGTGCTGAACAACCTTGGACATGTTGAGTGTGATGATAATTCTCCTGCGGGCTTCATCCTGATTGAGGAGGGGTGGATTCACAACGATCAGATCGCTTGTGAGGAAACGCTCAACTAGTCGAATCAACTGGGCCAACAAGTACTCTCGATTCCCTCTCCATGAAGGCTGAATCAGGTCGAACTCCTCGGCTGCGGCCTCGAAAACGATCTTCTGCATCCGAAACTTCTGCGACAGTTCCTGTAGATCGATCTCGGTCAAGTGCATTATGTCTGGCTTGCCTTCAAGTATAGGAGCGAGCAAAGCCTGGGTTGTCGCATCCGAAGCGTTCAGTTCCAGCCGCTTCACGCGCGTCAAATCAAGATCAAGCCGTGGACGATACTCATGGTCGATCCGAACGATGTTCGGCCACGATATCTCGGATTGCGCCTTGTCTTTGACGGGCTCGATTCTCGTCTTCGGGTCCGGCGGAGGAGGGGGCGGTCCCTCTCCCCCCTCATGTGGAAGAAACGTGAATGGTACGCCAAAGATGTTGACGTATTCCGCCTCAAACAAGCCTGTCTCAGGATTCACCTCATAGGACGTTCGTCTTAACCCTCGCCCCACCACCTGCTCACAAAGCAACTGGCTTGAAAAGGCCCGTAGGCCCATTATGTGCGTGACGGTCTTTGTATCCCAACCTTCAGAAAGCATCCCCACGGAGATAACCTTCTGAATCTTCTCCCCGGGTTTCCCGATCTGTCCGACAGTGTCGACCTGCTGGCGCAAATACTCAGCCTGCTGGTCTTTGGTGAGATTGGGCTTTGGGCTACCATTCTCGTCGTCATTGCTGTCGTCTTCCACCTCAGGAGCCCATACAAGCTCCTCCACCCGTGACTCCGCCTTGTCCAGCACCTTTGAGTCAATGTGCAGCGTTCGCGCCGGATCACGCAGTTTGTCAATCTTGATCTTCCCGTGAGTGAACGCGTAGTGCACTCGAGCCGCAGTCTCGGTACGATTGGCAACGGTGATCATAACCGGCGCGGTCGGAAATCCTGCCTCACGCCACTTCTTGGCAGTTTCCAGCCAATCCTTCCCCAGCAAATAGTAGCCATTGATGACCAAGTCCGGAAGTGGCTCCTGAGGTTCCGCTTTGCGATTCAAGTCATCCTTCACATCCTGATCCATATAGATGTGATAGAGCTTCGATCTGTAGGTGTGCACGTCTGGAACCCCGTCATCCCGAACCACTACACGAGGAGTCTTCACCAGCCCTGCTTCGATGGCATCGTTCAAGCCATAGTCACAGACGATCCAGGCAAAGAGAGTTTCTTCTCCCACTTGATGCCCCGTGGGTGCGAATGGCGTAGCTGATAGATCACAGCAGCACAGGATTCCCCGGGTTCTGTGAAGTCGATCCAATCCTCCAATCCACTGCGTAGCCTCTTCGATATCGTCTTTACTGACGCCTTTGATTGACGACTTCGGAGGTACCCGCCAAGCATGATGCGCCTCATCATTGATGACAAGGACATTCCTCGCGCCCGCAAGGTTCCCGAGTACACGACGAGTGAAGGCTTCATCACTCTCAGGACCTTTCTTGACAATCTTCGGGCCATCACCAGGATCAAGGGGCATGAGCACATGCCAATTGTGGATCAAGACCTTTGCCTGACGAAGTTTGTCATTTAGACCTGGCGGAATGAGTCCAAACTCGTCGTAGTAGTTGGCCCGATTAGAGGGCAGCAAAACCTGTAATCTGCGTCTGACCGTAAGCCCAGGAGCGATAACGAAGATGTTCTTCGAGAATCTCTTGTCCTGCGGGTATGTCGCCTTGTTTAATACGTGCCAGGCGATGATCATCGCCATTGCAGTCGTTTTGCCTGATCCGGTTGCCATCTTGAGACAGAGCCGGACAAACTCCCCGCCGTCAGTCGGGATCGTGATCCCCTGACGTTCCGAGGCGGGCGCTTCTGTCAACCAAATCAATGTTTCGATGGCCTCAAGCTGACAGAAGAAGAGCCGCCGATCCTCTCCCCGCTGCTGTGGATCATGCCAATGCTCCAGGAGACGCTTGGTGATGCCGGTGACCCCGGCATATGGACTGGTGGAATGCTGGCGCCACGCCTTGACGCGCTCCCGCACCTGATTGATCAGAGGCAATGCGATGAAAATTCCAGGATCGTCGAAAGACTTGGAGCTCTCTGAGGCCCGGATGTAGCCAGCCGGCCGGCGATTCTCAACCAGGCGAAAGAGTTGAGTCTCGCGATTATATGACCAGTGCTGAGAAGGCTCCTTGAAGGGGCTATTGATAACTAGGCGATCGATTCCTCCTGGCATTACTTGACGTCGATGATCTTCAAACTCTCAATGCCCCGGTCATCGATAATCTTCACGGCTACTCGCTTGCCAGGTTCGAACGGAAGGGATATGGTCCCGCGGTAGGCTTCGATGCGTTTCTCATCGATCTCCGCTCTCAGATTCTTGGCCAGCCTAGCCCAGCCTTCGTCCCCGCCCGCCATCGGGAAGAAGACTTGGCGCGCATAGAGACTGCGTCCGTCGTAGTCAGAGTCCACTAGCCACATGGCGATCTTCCTGGTATCCCCTGACTCAATCGATCCCGTACGCGTGTTGTAGTAGTCGAACCCTCGGACCTCGATCTGGTACTTCCCCTTGTCTGGCCCCGACCCAAGCAGTTTCAACACAATATCCGGCTGGCCAATCAACCAAAAGCTCTGGTTGCTCGATCGGCTCTTCTTCAGGTCTTCAGTCAAAAGATCGGTGTTCATCTGCGCTTTCAAGAAAACGAACCCGGTCTTCTCCGAAGTCAGTTCGTCGATATCCTTGGCAGCTTCTGGATCGAACTGAAACGCAGCGAAAATAATCAGGGCGGGCTTCGGGTTCAAGATACGCGCTTCCTCATAAGATAGCTCAACCTGCTTTTGCTCCAAGGGGGCATGCTCGGGGCCAAACGAGATGGTTGCATGTTGCGGTTCCGCTTCTTTCGTCTCTGCAAGAGCATGCAGATGGCGTGTCCCTCCAAGGGGCTCGACGCGGGAGAAGTTGATCATCTGGCCGTCCTTGCCCCGCACACCACACTTAAGTAGTTCGTCGCGCCATTCCGCGTGACGTAGCGTTGGCCCACTTCGAGATACAGCCTGGTCGGCCGTGATTTGCATTTGCCCAACCTCCCCCAATGGCCTAACCATCGGGGAAGGGACTGCCTCAACAGTAAACGGGCCGGCAACCCTCAGCCGCTTTGGGTCTACGAGTGGCTGGTCATACAGAACCTCGGGGGAAGCAGGCTCATTCTTGGTGATGGACCCTATGGTGATGTGTGGTACCGCCTT
>CAZPLZ010000238.1:0-3694 GCA_964587525.1 uncultured bacterium
GCTGATTCCACCGGAACGACAGTGGTGGAAAACGTAGCCGGGCACAGCCGGCAGGGCCTGCGCTCCCTGGCGATTCGGTATCGCAGTCTTTCACCCGGCCGGGTCGCGCGGGTTGCGACCGACACGTTCATCCCGCCCGAAACCCTCTCGATGCCGGGTTACTCGTTGGTATCGTCGCCCACGCTCTATCCAGGCCAGACTGTGTGCGCTGGTGTGGCCGCGGACCCCGGCAATGCCTCTCTCGTTCAGTGCCGTCTTTACCTGCGTGCCTATGGGGCCAACGACGAACTGGTTACCACCTATGGCCCGGAGGCCGTGCTGGAGCCAGGCGCCGCGCGCGAGTTCACGTGGCGCATCGGCGACACTGGCGGGGCCCCTATTGCGAAGGTCGGTGTGGAGGTTAAGGCGGAGCGGCAGGCAGACGGAACCGTATATTTGGACTATCTGACCTGGGCCGGCGCGCCGGACGTCAAGCTGGCCAAACCAGACTGGGGAGGCACGATGTGGTGGCGGGCCTGGGTGAACGGCGTGGATCAATTCAATCCGGGGCGGGGCCATCACTATCGGTTAATCCAGAATCATGGCCGGGGCCTGCTGATTCAGGGGGCCCGGGACTGGACTGACTATCAGGTCAGCGTGACGATTACCCCGCACTTGATCGAGGCCGCTGGGCTTGGTGCGCGGGTCCAAGGCATGCGCCGCTACTACGCGCTTCTGCTTTGCCGGGATGGCAAAGCCCGTCTGGTCAAAGCGCTGGATGGCGAGGTGGTCCTGGCTGAAGTCGGCATGCCTGTGAAGTTCGACACCACGTACGAGCTCAGCCTCAAAGTCGCGGGGCAGCAGATTCAGGGGTGGGTTGATGGCCAGATGCTTTTTGATATCCGGGACCCTGACCGACCACTCGATGGCGGCGGGGTAGCGCTGCTGTGCGAGGAAGGCCGAATCACCGCCGGCGCAGTGACTGTAAGTGGTGCCAGGCATTGATTTGACAGTTTCTTCCAAACTGGTACGTCGAGAGGGTTGGTAGGAGATACGGTAGAATATGCAAGATGCTTATCCTACACAGCCGTACCGTGACGCGGTTCTCTTGCCCGCCGCATCAATCCGTATCCCAAACCTATGTGGTGCTGCAGAGCAGCAGACCAAACATGGTCATCAGGTCGTAAGCTCATCATGGATCAGGAGAAGGAGGTCCTCCTCGTTGTAGAAGACAAGTGGGCGGTCCGCGACCTGCTGAAGAAAGCCCTGGAAGCTCCGAGCCGGGAAGTGCTCACCGCTGCCACGGGCGATGAAGCGCGTGCATTGCTGAAATGCCACACTCCGTCTGTCCTGCTGCTTGATATCGGTTTGCCGGATGCGTCCGGCTTGGACTTGCTCGCGGAATCCCTGAAGGAAGATTCCTCCCGAATGATCATTATGCTCACGGGATTGGCTGACGAAAAAATGGTTGTGAACGCTATGCGGCAGGGTGCGATGGATTATGTCACCAAGCCATTCAGTGTGGCCCATGTGCAGGCGCAGATCGGCAAGGCGTTTGAGCTCACCCGGCGCAACCGCGCTGCCCAGGACCAGGCGTCAGAGGTGGTGAAGCAAACGAGTGCCGACGTGGAGCGATACTTGATCGGTCGGTCGCCTGCGATGATTGAGCTCTTTAAGCTGGTCGGCAGGCTGGCGGATTCGGCCATTCCGGTCATGATCACCGGGGAGAGCGGGACAGGCAAGGAGTTGGTAGCCCGCGCCCTTCACCGGTACGGCCCGAATGCCAAGGGACCGTTCGTGCCGGTGGACTGCGGGAGCCTGCCGGAGGGACTGCTGGAGGCTGAGCTCTTTGGATATGAGCGGGGGGCCTTCACCGGCGCCGTAGCAGCCAAACCTGGCCGGTTTGAGTTGGCCAACGGCGGCACCCTTTTCTTAGACGAAATCGGAAACATCCCTCTCGAACTGCAGGCCAAGCTCCTGCGGGTGCTGCAGGAAAAAACCACCCAGCGCCTTGGAGCCAATCGCAGCATTGTGTGGGACGCGCGCCTCATCTCGGCGACGAACGTCAATGTCAACGATATGGTGGCGCAAGGTAAATTCCGTGAGGATCTCCTTTACCGGATTGTAGGGATGGAGCTGAAAGTCCCTCCTTTGCGGAAGCGGCTCGAGGACCTGCCTCTGCTGTTGTCACATTTTTTCGGTAAATGGGATGCTGGCAGGAAGCGGGTGGTCGTGTCGGATGAGGCCTTGGAGATCATGAAGTCCTATCACTGGCCGGGCAATGTGCGAGAGCTGGAGCATGTTGTGGACCGCGCCGCGACACTGACGCGTGGTTCAGTGATCGGCCGGGAGGATTTGCCAGAGGAGCTGTGCGGGGTACGCGAATTGAGTGAGCTGGGGGTTTCAAGGTCTGCCGGGAGCTCAGGATTGCTCCCCTTGGAGGAACTCAACCGCCGCTATGCACGCCACGCGCTCAGCGTCTGCAATGGCAACAAAATGCAAGCCGCCAGGGCGCTAAGGATTGACCGCAGAACGCTCATCAGCCTGCTAGCGGAACCTTAACTGGGAGTTGGGGGACGCTCATAATATTATATAAAATTCGCTTGACTGGGAACGATGGCGAAGGCAAGATAGGGCATGCCTCGGCAGGCGCGGTTAGACACGCCAGGGGCCCTGCACCATGTCATCACACGGGGCATCACCCGAAGCCGGATTTTTTCTGCGCGGGTGGACTACGAGGACTTTCTCGCTAGAGCGGCAAAGCTTCTGAAAGAAAGCCGAACTATCTGCTATGCCTGGGCTCTGATGCCGAACCACGTGCATCTCCTGCTTCAGACGGGGTCGGTACCGCTCGCGAAAGTGCTCAGTCGCTTGCTCACGGGTTATGCCGTGGGATTTAACCGGCGACACCGGCGAAGCGGTCATCTCTTTCAGAACCGTTATAAGTCCATTCTGTGTGATCGGGAGGTGTATTTTCAGGAGCTGGTGCGATACATTCACTTGAATCCTCTTCGTGCTGGCCTTGTCAGAGGGATCCGCGAACTGGCGCACTACCCATGGTGCGGTCACGGGGCGATCCTGGGACACGGAGAGGCCGATTGGCAGGATGTGGAAGGCGTCCTCGCAACATTTGGTCGAACTCGACGCGCTGCCCGCAAAGCCTACGAAATATTCATGGTAGAGGGTGCGTTGCAGGGGCGACGCGAGGAGCTTATCGGTGGGGGAATCGTTCGAAGCTTCGGAGGGCAGTGGGAATTCCTGCAGGCGAAGACGGGGAACCGACATGTTCGAGGGGACGAGCGGATTTTGGGAAGCGGAGAGTTTGTCGAACAGGTGTTGAGGGCGGTCGAGGAGCGGGAACAGCGCACGAGTCGGTTGAAGCGGCAGGGATGGAAGCCTGCCCGGGTGATCGAGCGGGCGGCTGCGGTATTGGGGATCCGCGCGGACGAGGTGTATGGGAACGGGAAGCGACGAGCCCAGAGTCGGGCCCGCTCTCTCGCCTGCAAGTGGCTTGTCGAAGATCTCGGTATGCAGACGGTACAAGTGGCGCGGTTGCTCCGCATGACGCAACCGGGGGTCAGTATCAGTGTTGTGCGTGGTCGAAGGCTAGCGGGTGCATTGGGGCAGCGATTGGAAGGGAGGAGTCAGTGAAGGAATTTTATAATATTAGGCAATGGCTCACCTGTTGGGTAAAGGGTGAGGTGTTTGCAGTAGC
>CAZPLZ010000239.1:0-3663 GCA_964587525.1 uncultured bacterium
ACTCGCGAATGACAACCCAGGGTCTGATCAATGGAGCCCTCAGGGGGATGATCGGCGGACTGGACCGCTACAGCGAGTTCCTTGACCAGCAGCGGTACCAGGATCTGCAGGATGATACGCGCGGCAACTTCGAAGGCGTCGGGATCCAGATCGGTATCGTCAGCAACAAGCTGATGGTGATCGCGCCCCTCGAAGGCACACCAGCAGGCCGCGCCGGCTTGCGGGGTGGCGATGTCATCGCGCACATCGATGGCACTCCGACCTATGGAATGAAGATCATGGACGCCGTACACCGGATCAAGGGACCGTCGGGTACCAAGGTGACGCTGACGATTGTCCGTGAGGGGGAGGCGCCCCGGGATGTGGTTCTGAAGCGGGCGAAGATCACGCCGGTGAATATCCGTGAGTACGTCATGGATGACATCGGGTATGTGCGGATCGTTAATTTCTCCGAGCACACCGCCGAAAAGCTGAGTCAGGCGCTGTCGCGGTTCCGGGAGGAAGGGGTGGTTGGGATGATTCTGGACCTGCGCCGCAATCCAGGAGGACTCCTGAAGGAGGCTTACAAGGTCGCTGGCCTCTTCCTGCCCGCAGGCAAGCTGATCGTGTCCACGGAGGGGCGGGATCCAACGCAGCGCGCAAAGTACTACTCCACCAAAGGGCGCAACGCCGTGCGTGTGCCGCTGGTCATTCTGACCGATGAACATTCGGCGAGCGCCTGCGAGATCGTGGCGGGTGCTCTTCAGGATTGGGACCGCGCGGTCATCATGGGCCGGCGGACGTTCGGTAAGGCGTCGGTGCAGAGCATCCAACCCATTGCGCACGGCAAGTCGCAGGCGCTGCGGATGACGGTCGCCCATTACTACACGCCGAAACACAAGGAAATTCACGAGGTGGGCATCGAGCCTGATGTTACGCTCCGGCCGTTGCGGTTTCCGCCCGTGTTGCGCCGTCTGCGGAGGGAGGGCACTTTCATGAAGTTCGCAACCGAACTTGTAAGCTCCGGAACAGAGTGGCTGGACGCCGCTGCGCTTCAGGAGGGTCTTCTCCGAAGCGCTAGCGGACAGCACAACGTGTCAGACCGTCTCGCTGCCGAATTCCGTCGCTTCAGCAACACAGTAGGGTTCTCGATGTCCGACGCCGACTGGAACGAGGCGCGTGAGCAGGCGGTGCAGGAGGTGCGGATTGCCGTCATGCTGAAGATGAAAGGCGGCGAGCCGGCTAAGCGCCTTGAGGTGGAGTTCGACCCGCAGGTCAGGACCGCTGCGAGCCTGCTCAGGCTGGCGGCGCCAAGCCCCCCCTCGCTGTAACCATTACCCTCATGCGGCGCCGGTGGGTCCGGCGCGTCTGGTATGCGGCCCTGCTTTCGCTGGCTGGGTTCGCAGGGGTGGTGGTATGGGCGCGTTGGGCTCACCCGCCTGTTACCGATGAGACAGCCTTCTGTGAGCAACTCGGCCGCACCGTGGCGGCGTGGGCGTCCAAAAGCGGGCTGGACCCCAGACCGGCTCGCTTCAAACAGACGGTCAAGCAAGATAAGTTCTACAAATGGCTCTACCTCGAGCGCGCCTACTGGGTCCCGCCCCGCCGCCGCCTCGCCACTCTGAAAACCCAGCTTGGCCAGATCGCCTCCGCGCACGGCCTCAAGCTCAAGCGGGAACGGGCCCGGAGGGGCGGATACGCCGCCGTCCTCGTGGATGTTGACGGGCGGGAAACCATGCGCCTGTCCTTGCGGCCCCAGGTGTTCGTGGCCCTCGTGATTGACGACCTGGGTTACTCGATGAACTTAGCGAGGCGGGTGGCGGCGTTGCCCTGCAAACTCACCTTCGCGATCATCCCGCTCACCCCCCGCGCGCGGGCGGTGGCCAGCCTGGCGAGGGTGAATGGGAAGGAGGTGTTCATCCACATGCCGATGCAGCCAGCGTACCTGCTACCCGACGTCCCGGAGTATGCCATTGTCATTCGCCCGGAGCTGAGCGTCGAGGAGGTGCGGGAGCGAATCCAGCGGGCCCACCGGAATCTCCCCCACGCGGTGGGGTTGAACACTCACGAAGGCTCCCTGGCTACAGAGGACCGGACCGTGATGGTGTACGTCATGGCGGAGGTCAAGAAGCGCGGGCTGGTGTTTCTGGACAGCGCCACCACGGCCGAGACCGTGGCTTGGAAGGTGGCGAGGGAGGCTGGCGTGAAGTGGGGACGGCGAGATGTGTTTCTGGACTCCGAACCTGACCGGGCGTTTGTGGACGCGGCGTTTACCAAGCTGATTGCCTTAGCGCGCAAGCGAGGGCAAGCCATCGCCATCGGCCACCCGTTAGCCAGCACGCTGGATGTGCTGGAGAGGCGCATCCCGGAGGCGCAGCGGCAGGGCGTCGAGTTCGTCTTCGCCTCCAGCCTGTGCGCTGGCCGCGCCGCGTCGGCCGCGTTACACTAGTTTTTCTTGAGCTTTTCCTTGAACGCCTTTCTGAATTTTTCCATCTTGGGTCGGATGACACGGAGACAGTAGCCCGCGGAGGGATTGCTCCGGTAGTAGTTCTGATGGTAGTCCTCGGCCTTGTAGAAGGCCGTGAATGGGTCGATCGCTGTGACGACCGGGTTGTCCCAGGCGCCTGAATCATCGAGCGCCTTCTTGTAGTGGATAGCAAGGTCTTTTTGCCGCTCACCGTGATAGAAGATCACCGATCGGTATTGCGTTCCCACATCGTTTCCCTGGCGGTTGAGCGTGGTGGGATCGTGGGTCTTCCAGAAGACCTCCAGCAAATCTTGATATCCGATCCGGGATGGATCAAACCGTAGCTGGCACACCTCCGCATGGCCTGTGGTCTCCGTGCAGACGTCCTCGTAGTTTGGGTTCGGCGTGTTCCCCCCAGCATAACCTGACTCTACTGAGAGCACGCCATCCAGCTCTTGGAACACTGCTTCCACGCACCAAAAACACCCGCCCCCGAATGTGGCCACCTCCACCTTTGGAATGTCGGCAGCATTGTTTTGCGCCGTCACGTCCTCTGGATCCTGGCTGCCCAAGCCACTCCAGGCGAGCCCTATGAGACCCGCCACCAAGGCGATCTTGAGCGACACCCTCCTGGTTTCAATTTGCATCCCCACGTATGGCCATCCCTATGTCTCTATTGGAGCACACTTTTTTCCGTTTCTCAGTGGCCGCGCCGGGCCACAGCACAAGGAAACTCTCGGGCCATTTCAGGTGTTAACATCCTATACATGATTGAGGTGGTCCAAGCGTTCAACGAAACGATGCTCACGGGGCTGCATCCGGCGTGGTACGGGTGGGTCATGGCCTTGGGAGCGATGAACATGCTGGTCCCCCTGCTTTTCATCAAGAAAACTGAGGCCAGGGTAACGATCGCCGTGATCCTCGTTCAAGGCGCCGCCATGCTGCTCCTGTTCGCCGGACTGGGATTCACACGCCTCTTGGGCCTCGCTCATTTTGGCTGGTTCTGGCTCATCTGGTACCTGTGGAGCAGGCTGGACCAGCATCCAGGCGGGACCCTGTTTGGAAAATGGATGCGCGCCGTGCTGATGATGGATGCCATCTCACTCGTCCTGGATGTCACTGACGTGGTCCGCTATCTGCTGGGCGACCGCGCTCCCCTGACCTAATGAGGTTCGCATAATAGAGTAATAGTGAGGGTCAAAAAAGACCTGTGTGTT
>CAZPLZ010000240.1:0-3610 GCA_964587525.1 uncultured bacterium
ATCACCCCCATGGTGACCGGGACGCCGGTGGCGGCGGACGCCGCCTGGATACCCTGCATGCAGGCGGTCGCGATGTGCTCATCATGGCTGGTCTCCCCCTTGATCACGGCTCCCAGGCACACCACCCCCTGATACCGGCCGGTGGTGGCGGCGGCGTGCGCAGCCTCCGGCACCTCGAATGACCCGGGAACCCAAGCGACGTCAATCTGATCGTCCGCTGCGCCGAGGCGCTTGAGCTCGCGCTGGGCGCCTTCGAGAAGCCGCTGGGTGATCCAGTGATTGAACCGGGCCACCACGATGAGGAAACGCTTTCCGGCAGCCGAGCGCTCACCAGAAAACTGCATGTTACGGGAGGCTTTCGAACAGGTGGCCGAGTTTTTCCTTTTTCGCCTTCAGGTACCGCTCGTTGTACGGGTTGGGTTTGATCTGGATGGGAACGCGCTCCACGATTGACAGCCCGTACCCTTCCAGTCCAACAACTTTCTTAGGGTTGTTGGTCAGCAGCCGCAGCTTGCGGATCCCGAGGTCCATCAGGATTTGAGCCCCATCCCCGTAATCCCGCAGGTCAGGGGCAAACCCAAGCTGGCGGTTTGCCTCCACCGTGTCCAAGCCGGTTTCCTGCAACGCGTACGCTTTGATTTTATTCGCCAGCCCGATCCCGCGGCCCTCGTGTTTGCGCATGTAGCAGAGAGCGCCCCGACCCTCCTCCTCGATCTGCGCCAGCGCCCCTTCCAACTGTTCACCACACTCACACCGGAGGGAGTGGAACAGATCGCCCGTCAGGCACTCTGAGTGCATCCGGACCAGCACCGGCGTTTCGGGGTCCATCGTCCCCTTCACGAGGGCGACATGATGCGTGTTATCCAGCACATTCCGGTATAGATGCAGCCGGAAATTTCCAAACCGGGTCGGAAAGTCCACATCCCTCACCCGTTCCACCAGTTTCTCCCGGTGGCGGCGGTAGCGGATCAGGTCTGAGATCGACATGATCTTCAACCCATGCGCTCGCGCGAATTCGAGGAGCTGGGGCAATCGCGCCATCGTGCCGTCCTCGGAGACGATTTCGCAGGTCACCCCGGCAGGGGAACACCCCGCCAGCCGCGCCAGATCCACCACCGCTTCGGTATGCCCGGCGCGCCGCAGAACTCCTCCCTCTTCCGCCTGAATCGGCAGGATGTGCCCAGGCCGGAGGAGATCCTCCGGCCGCGTCCGGGGATCCGCAAGGGTCCGGATCGTCAGAGCCCGGTCATGGGCGGATACCCCGGTGCTCGTCGAAGCGCCGTCCACAGACACCAGGAACGCCGTGCCATACCGGGCCGTGTTATCCGGCGCCTGCGGTTCCAGGCCCAGCCGGGTGACATGGCTCCGGGCCATCGCGACACAGATCAGCCCGCGGCCATCCTTCATCATAAAGTTGATCGCAGCCGGCGTCGCCTTATCCGCTGCCAGCACGAGATCACCCTCGTTCTCGCGGTCCTCATCGTCCACGACGATCACCATGCGGCCTGCGGCGATCTCGGAAAGGACTTCCTCGACGGTATTCAGCATGCCCTATTTTACCTTACAGACGCAGGTCCAAGAGCAGGCCATGAAGCTCCTCAATCTGAGCGAGAAGACGCAGCGGGTCTTTTTGTGCGGAGAGCACGTTCCGCAGAAGCTCATCCAGCTTTGACTCGATTTTTTCGACACTCACGTAGATTTTCGGGTTGGGTCCGTGCCCCTCAGTCACCTTGATCTGGTATGACTGTTTCACGGCGGCGCCCAGGAACTTTTTGACCGCACCCTTGTACTTCGTCAGGTGTTCCTCGCTCTGCTGACCAAGAAGTTCACGTCCGGCTTGCTCCACATCGGCGATCAGTACCTGGAAGTCTACCTTCTCGGGCAGTGCGTCCTGAGTCGCTGCTTCCAACTCCTCAACAAAGGAAGGAGGAGGAACGCCGGAACCCGAAGGGGCAGGCTTCTTTTTGTGATCAACCTTCTCCTTGGGCAGTTCACCGAACCCTCCCAGCGGACCCTCAACGCGCATCAGTCATCCAGTCCCAATCGTTGCAACTGCTCCAGGGGACATGAGCCGCTCCACGTATTTGGCAATGAGATCCGCCTCCAGGTTCACCCTCGCGCCTTCCGTAAGCTCCGCCAGCGTGGTGTGCGAAAGGGTGAAGGGGATCAGGGCCACATCAAACCCCAAGGGGGTCACCGCAGCCACGGTCAGGCTGACGCCATCCACGCAAATCGAGCCTTTCTCCGCCAGGTATCGTTGAAGCTCGCGCGGCGGCTGGATCGTCAGCCGCACCCCCTCCCCTTCAGCGATCCGGGCGGAAACCGTTCCCACCCCATCGATATGCCCAGAGACCAGGTGACCGCCAAGCCGGTCCTGCAACCGCACGGAACGTTCCACATTGACCCGCGAACCTGCGTCGAGCCGTCCAAGCGAGGTCCGGTGTAAGGTTTCTGGCACCAGATCCACCTCAAAGGAATCTGACTTAAAGGCCACCACGGTCAGGCACACGCCGCTCACACAAACGCTCTCACCCCGCTTGAGATCGCCGGCCAGATCCGGAGCCTCAACCGTCAACCTGACGCTGTCAGGCTGGCGTGAAACTGACCTGACCGTTCCAACTGATTCGATAATGCCCGTAAACATGAGCGCCCTTAAGGCCCTACGCCGTCCAACCGTCAATGAGCGTGTCAGGACCCAACGACTGCACCTCAACCCGGTTAAGCCTGAGCGCCTGCGCGAGCGCCCGATCCGGTCCCAACACGGATGGAAGCGACCGGGGTCCGCCAAGAATTTTAGGCGAGATAACCATCAACACCCGGTCCACCAGCCGGTCTTCTACCAAGGCTCCCGCCAGCTTGCTACCTCCCTCGCACAGGATGGCGCCCACACCTTTAGCATAGAGGGCCCTCATCAGCTCCCGCAACGGCACACGGCCACAGCGGGACGGAAGTTCCAGAATATCCGCCCCCTGGCGTCGAAGTTTCGAAAGGTGGGCCCGCGGTGCACGCGGCGTTGTGGCAATCAGCACTCCGCCGGTGCGAAACATTTGCGAGCCGGTTGGGATGCGGGCCCGGCTGTCCACAATGATTTTGAGCGGCTGGTGTCCAGCTCGAGGGCCGGTGAGCCGGGGGTTGTCCTCAAGCGCAGTCCCTGCGCCCACCATGACGGCATCCACCCGGTTGCGCAGCCTGCGGGTCCAAGCGCGCGCCTGGGAGGAAGAGATCCATTTGGAATGGCCCAGGTGATCAGCAATCTTTCCATCGAGGGTTGTGGCCAGCTTCAAGATCACAAACGGCCGCCTCGTCCTGAGCCGAGTGAAGAACTCCACATTCTGATCTCTGACCTCTTTTGCCAAAACGCCACTGGCCACCCGAATTCCATGACGGCGCAGCTCGGCGGCTCCCCTTCCTCGCTCATGCGGATCGGGTGAGGCAAATTGAACCCTTCGGACGCCCGCCGCGATAATCACCCGGGTGCACGGCGGCGTCTTGCCCACCCGGCTGCACGGCTCCAGGGTCACATACAGCGTCGCGCCTCTCGCGTTCGCCCTCGCGCGGGCCAACGCCACAGCCTCCGCATGCGGGCCGCCGTACCGGGCATGCCACCCCT
>CAZPLZ010000241.1:0-3590 GCA_964587525.1 uncultured bacterium
ACGTCCCAACTTCCTTGGCCACGAACTCTGGCCCGTTGTCGCTGCGCACGTAGACGGGCTTCCCACGTTCACCAATGAGCTTCTCCAGAACGGCCACGACATCGTTCGCCTTGAATCGCCTCTTCACCTCCAACCCAAGACACTCCCGCGTGTACTCGTCCACGATGGACAGGATCCGCAGCACACGCCCATCTGACGTCATGTCCTTCATGAAATCCATGCACCAGATGTGGTTCAGCCGTCCAGAGCGTAACCCAGGAATCACCTGAAGGGGAATTCTGTGCTTGCGGTGCCGGCGAAGGGGTTGCACCCGCAAATCCAGAAGCTGCATCAGCCTCCTGACGGCGTTCTCCCCGATCCGCTCGAACCCCGCACAGACCGCCAAGGTCATGCGCCGGTACCCGCTCCAGGGAGCCGCTCTCGCCAGCTTCGGCAGGAGGGCCTTCATCCGCTCGTCCCGAGGACGGCCGTTGAGCGTCATCCTCACGCTCGACCGGCAATATCCAAGCACGCGGCAGGCAAAACGTTGGGTAACCCGAGGAATAGCACCTCGCACCGCGGCGAGGGTCGCCCGGCGCACGGCCGGGCTCAGTCTTTTCCCAAATGCTTCAACGCAACCTGCAACACCCGTTTCGCCAGCTCCGACTCGGCCAGCATCTCTTTCAGATCCCTGTTTTCCCGCTCCAGACCCCGCAGGCGTTTGGCTTCAGGAGTTGATAAGCCCCCGTACCGGTGCCGCCAGCGAAACAGCGTGGCCTCCGATATCCCCAGCTTCCGGCACACCTCGTCCGCTGGTACCCCTTTCCCCATTTCGACCTCGGCCTCCCTGACCTTGGCCACGACTTCTTCCGGCTTGTGTCGCTTCTTCACGAGAGTCCTCCCGCCCTTCACATCAGGGCTAGACTCTCATACTAACTGGACCACCTTTCCAGACGCACCCTAAGATCGAAACGATCGTTCTATGACTTCCTGGCGTGGTCTCGCAAGAAAGAAGCAATCTCTGACTTTTCCATTTTCCCTTCAGCCACGGCGAGCACCACGGCCTCAAAGGTTTTATCTTCAACATTAAGATTGACCTGGTTGAGTTTAAGAAAGACCATCGCCGTCACGGTGCCAGTGCGCTTGTTGCCATCGACGAATGGGTGGTTGTTCACAATGTGATAGAGGTATGCGGCAGCCATTTCGAAGAGATCTCCGTGCAGATAAGCTCCTCCGAAAGTTGCCGAGGGCGCTGCAAGAGCTGATTGCAAGAGACCCATATCGCGGATTCCCGGTGAACCACCGTACCGATTGATCTGGTCGGTGTGAAACCCCAGAACTTCGTCGAGCTGGAGAAAAACCGGATGCAATTGTCAGTTTGCCAGGCGCTTTAGCATCCGTCCGTGCTTCCTGTTGACCTCTTCCAATGCCTGGGCAACCTTCTTCCGGCGCTTTTCATCTCTGGCCGGCGCGATGATCAGCACTTGGCCATCGGTGGTGATTTCTAGGGGGGTGTTGGCATCAATCTTGAGTAGGTCTAGCACTCCCCGATCCAGGACAAGTGCCAGGCTGTTACCGTGGCGGGTGAGCGTTTTGACCATGGGGAACCTCCTTTAAAAGTTGAGATGTTAGTACATTGTACTACCAATTTTATCGAGGTGCACGCGGCTTACCGGGGACGGGAAAGGGGGAGCTTAAGAGGAGGAACCGGTCAGGGGGAAAGCTGCCGGAGGCGTTCGGCCAGGCGGATGAGGCGGGCTTCGTAGTCGTTGGCTTTCTTCCGCGATTCTTCCACCAGTTCGGGGGGTGCTTTGGCCACGTAGTCCTCATTGGCCAGCGTCGCGCGCGTTTTGTTCAGCAACGCTTGGAGCTCGTCTTGCTCTTTCATCAGGCGTTTGCGCTCAGAGGCCGGATCGGCCACGGTTTGCAACTTCATGTAGAGCGTGAATCCAGGGATGACCATGCTGACGTTGGGGGTAGGTGGCTGGACGCCGTCAGTCAGCGGGATCACCTTGGCCTGGCATAACGTCTCGATGTAGCCGAGCTGGAACAATTGGTCAAGGTATCGCTGGGCGCTGGCGTCAGCCGGACGGACCGCGACGGCCGCGGCCTGCATGGTTTTGAGACCTTGCTCGTGCTTGAGCGCCCGCGTCTGCTGGACGATGGAACGGGCGACCGCCAGCAGCCTTCCCGCTTCGGCGTCCTGCCAGGTGGGGACAGGCACCGGCCAGAGCTCCAGCATGAGCAACCTGCCTGCACCGGCCGGCCGGGGAAGCCGCTGCCAGATCTCCTCGGTGATGTACGGGATGACCGGGTGCATCAGCCTCACCGCGTGGTCGAGGGCAGCCCAGAGCGTCCATTGGGCGGCAGGACGCTGTGCGGAGTTCTTGAGGGCGGGCTTGGCCAATTCCAGATAGATGTCACAGAACTCGTGCCAGAAGTAGTCCTCCAGGAGCGAGGCGTACTCATTGAACTGATACCGTTCCAGGGAAGTCGTCACCGCGGCTGAGACTTCCTGCGCACGGCTTAAGATCCACCGGTCGGCGACGGAGCGGTTGGCTGGTGGCTCCGGAGCGGGGGTGAAGCCTTCCAGCTCGGCCAGCGCGAACCGGGCGGCGTTCCATATCTTGTTCATGAAGTTTCGGCTGTGTTCGACTTTGTCCTCGGTGAGCCGGAACGCCTGTTTCAGCGTCTCCAGCCTGGTCAGGGTGAACCGTGTGGCGTCGGTGCCGAACTGGTCGAACAGCTCCAGCGGGTCCACCACATTGCCTTTGGACTTGCTCATCTTCTTCTTGCCTTCAGGGTCGGTGATCAGCGAGTGCAACACCACCGTGTGGAAGGGTGCCTTCCCCGTGAGCTTGAGTCCGGCCATGATCATGCGGGCCACCCAGAAGAAGAGAATGTCCCAGCCGGTGACCAGCACCGAGGTGGGGTAAAACTTCTTAAAATCCGGGGTCTCTTCCGGCCAGCCTAGGGTGGAGAACGGCCACAGGGCAGAGGAGAACCAGGTGTCCAGCGTATCCGGATCCTGCTCCACCGCGTCGCCGCATTTCGGGCATTTCGCCGGATCCTGTCTGGCCACGGTGATTTCGCCGCACGCCGCACAGTGCCAGGCCGGGATCCGGTGACCCCACCAGATCTGCCGGCTGATGCACCAGTCTCTGATATTGCGCATCCATTCGTAAAACACGGCCGGCGCGTTGTCCGGCACGAGCCGAATCTCGCCGGCTTCCACCGCTCGGACCGCCGCTTCAGCGAGCGGCGCGGTCTTCATGAACCACTGCTTGGACACGATCGGCTCCAGCACGGTGTTGCACCGCTCGCAGTGGCCCACGGCAGAGGTGTGCGGCTCGATTTTGACCAGCAATCCTTTGGTTTCCAGGTCGGCCACCACACGGTCACGCGCCTTGAACCGGTCGAGTCCGGCGTACGGCCCCGTGGCAGCGTTGAGCGTGGCATCAAGATTGAAGATGTTGACG
This sequence comes from uncultured bacterium, assembly GCA_964587525.1. Classification (GTDB taxonomy): domain Bacteria; phylum Oederibacteriota; class CAKKQC01; order CAKKQC01; family CAKKQC01; genus CAZPLZ01. The sequence continues at coordinate 3,459 of CAZPLZ010000241.1, forward strand.
GCGGGAAGCCGGTGCCGTTGGCCCACCTCGAAATCGTTGGGGTCATGCGCGGGGGTGATCTTGACCACCCCCGTGCCGAAGGTGCGGTCCACGTACGCGTCGGCGATGACCGGGATGGGGCGGTCGAGGAAG
>CAZPLZ010000242.1:0-3553 GCA_964587525.1 uncultured bacterium
CCAGCATGACCCAATAGGCCTTGATATGCGGGAGGTTGTCGATCAACAGGCGGGCAGCCGCTACCGTCCTGAGGTCGTCCACGGCGGAGGAGACGACAGGTTTGATCCCGGTCATGCCAGGCTGAAAAGCCAGGGGGATGAAAGAGTAAAACCCGCCCGTCTCGTCCTGAATCTCCCTGATCTTGAGCATGTGATCCACTCGCTCCGCGAAGGTCTCGATGTGCCCGTAGAGCATGGTGGAGTTGGACCGGATGCCCATCGAATGTGCCAAGGTGTGGATCTCCCGCCATTCCGCGTACCCGATCTTCTGGGCGAACAGCGCCTGGCGGATCCGCTCCGAAAAAACCTCTGCGCCGCCGCCGGGCAGCGTGTCCAGCCCGGCACTCACCATCTCTTCCAGCACCTGGCGGTGCGTCTTGCGGAATTTCTTCGCGAAGTAGTCGATCTCCACCGCCGTCCAGGCTTTGATGGTGATCCGGGGGAACCTCTTCCGGATGGCGCCGATCAGCCCGAGGTAATAGTCCCACGGCCAGTCCGGGTGCAGTCCACCCACGATGTGAACTTCCTGCATCTCGTCCGAAAGCACCTCCAGACACTCCTCGACGGTCATCTCGTAGGCGTAGGGAGAGCGCTTCTTGGCGGCGAATTCGCAGAATTTACAGGACAGCACGCAGATATTGGTGGGGTTGAGCTGGCGGTTTAAGACGAACATGACGCGGTCTCCGTTTTTCTCACGGTTGAACCAGTCCGCCATCTGACCCAGACCGGGCACATCAGAGGTTTGCAACATCGCCATCCCATCGTCAAACGACAGCCGCCCACCGCGCTGGACTTTATCCCAGACCGGCTTGAGCAACTGATCTCTTAGAAGGGGAGCTGATATTCCGGCCATCGTTTCTCGACGAGCGCCACAATCTCAGGGTGCATCGTCACTGGGTCAGGATACCCTTTCTTAAAAGTAGCGTCAATCCCCATGGGCCCGGTAAGCTTCGGCCAGGCGCCACGAATCTCGGACTTTGCGAACATGAGGTCACGCGCACAGTCGAACCGGGTGAAGATACCCCACAGCAGTGATACGTCATCGTTCAGGTCCACATCTTCGGACACCGCGGCGACTATTTTGAATTGAACTCTCGCCAGCAGGCGTTCGAGCGCGGCACGGCCAGCACCGGTATCAGGGGTCGGGTGCTTTGGCAACCCGCCGCCGGTCTTTGTGCCCCCGCCGATCTTAACGGCCGTACCGCGCTGCTGGCTTACTTTGACAGCGAGCAGCGCATCCTCCCAGATCCTGAAGTCAGCAACGCCAGGGACATGAGGAATGAGGGAAATTTTTTTCGAACGCCGTCCTGTGGTCACATATCTACCCGGCCTCGAGGACTCGGCCCGCAGACGACCACCCCTACCCTCTCCCGTATGCGGGAGAGGGGGTTGAGGAATAAGAGTTGAAGAAGAGAGCGAGGTGGCGTCAATGATCATTTTGCTTCCGAGGTTCATCTCCATGCTCGTGAAATCCAGCGTGTCCAGCGCGGTGCGGTGAAAGAGCAGCAGATCCTCAGCCGGATCAAAATTGGCGCCAATGGCGCGGAGCACCTCCGGGAACGAGCGCGGGTTGACGTCCGGATCCACCAGGATCAGGCACTTGGTGAGCGAGAGCTGCCCCTGCCCCAGCATTCCCAGGGCGGTCTTGATGCCTTCTTTGGCGTACCGCTGTTTCACGGATGCAACCATCAGGTTATGAAACCCAGCCTCGTAGTAGGCCCACGCGTCTATAAGCTCCGGGTGAATCAGCCTGAGGATCGGCGTAAAGATCATCTGGATTGCATCACCGATGGCGTGGTCCTCCTGCGGCGGCTTCCCCACCACCGATGCCACGTAGATCGGGTCCCGCTTCATGCTGAGGCTGGCCGTCTCAAATACCGGGAATGGCGCAGCATGGGAATAGTGGCCAAAGTGATCCCCGAACGGCCCCTCCGGCGCCTGATTGGCCAGGTCCACCCAGCCTTCGATGAGGAACTCGGCCTCGGCGGGCACTTCCAGCGGCACCTCGGCGCCCCAAGCCAGCCGGGTGGAGCCACCCCGCAGCAGCCCGGCGAAGTGCAGTTCGTCCACATCTTCCGGCAGCGGACAGACCGCCGCGAACATGGTGGCCGGATCAGCGCCGATGGCGATGGCCACCGGCATGCGATCTAAGGACTGCTCCGCAGCGTGCGTTGAGCCGCCCTTCTGGATCTGCCAGTGCATGATCACGCGCCGGCCGTCCAGGACCTGCATGCGGTAGACACCCAGATTCTGCTTGCGGCTGCGCGGATTCGCGGACACCACCAGTCCATAGGTGATAAACCGCCCCGCATCCTTCGGCCAGCACGTGAGCACAGGCAGTGAAGTGAAATCTGCCCCGCCGCCCCTTCGGCCCGCCAGACTCACCCGCTTTGGATGCATAAACCGGAACCGCATCAGCGCCTGCCGCTCCCCCAGCACCGCTGCCAGGGTGGGCGGCATGAGCTTCTCGCCTAATCGCAGGAATTCCCGGCCGAAGCTTTCCGGATGCCGGCCGAACGCCAGCTCGATGCGGGACATCTTGCCAAGTAAGTTAATGGCCAGCGGATACGGCGACCCCTTCACCCGCTCAAACAGGAGCGCCGACCCGTCCTTGGCTATGGTCTCCTGGACAATCTGGGTGATCTCATACTGGGGGTCCACCTCACAGCGCACCCGGGTAAGTTCTTTCGCCTCGGTGAGCGCGGCCAGGTACGATCTCAGATCATGAAACGGGGCTTTGGGCATCGCATCAGATTATCAGACCTTAAAACATATATGCGAGAATGTGACCGGTTATGAGATTTTCAAACTTGCCTGTCCGTGCCATGTGGCTCCGCGCCCGAGGCGTACTGCCGGCCGCCATGAGCCTCCTGCTACTGGCTGGGTGTACCCCTCAAGGGCCCGCCAGCCCCGCATCCGGTAAGCCGGCGCAGTCTCAAGTAGCGAAACGGATTTCCCTCGACGAAGCCTACAAACTGATACAACAACATAAAGACGACGCCAAGTTCGTGATCCTGGATGTGCGCACCCCTAAGGAATATGCGGACGGGCACATTCCCCAAGCCATCAACCTGGACTACTACGTACCGGACTACAAGGCACGCCTGGACAAACTTGCCAAAGATCGCATCTATCTCATCCACTGTGCTATCGGTGGCCGAAGTCTTAAAACGTTAAAGTTGATGAAGCGCTTAAACTTCCAGGAAGTCTACGAGTTCAAGGCAGGTTTTCGCGGCTGGAAATCCGCCGGCTACCTCACCGAAAAATTTTAAGACTGCGACCCCGGTGTTCTTGTTTCTAGGCCGCCTGCTGGCGCTAGCCGGCCTTTCGGCTCTGCTGGCTGAGGCCGTGGCGCGTATGGGCGGCGGGCCGCTCCTGCTCTGGCGCACCCGCCGGATCAGCCCGCTCGAGCGGTTCGGCCTCGGGCTGCTGCTGGGGTGGGCCGCCATAGGGATGACCCTGCTGGGCCTGGCTCTCACCGGGCTGTTTTCGGCACCAGCTATTGTGGGTGCGG
>CAZPLZ010000243.1:0-3537 GCA_964587525.1 uncultured bacterium
GGACACCTTTCCCCTGTGGTACCTTAAGCACGTCGAGCGGTACCGGGAGGATGTGCTGATCGTCAACCGGGTTCTGTTAAAACATCGCTGGTATCGAGAAACCCTTGCTAATGGATTTCCACCCTCCCTTAGGGAAGACACACAATTCTTGCGCACGTTGCTGGAGCGGGATCGCCGGCCATGGTTCAGCTCTGCCGAGCCGCCCGCAGGTCTCGCCTCAACATACAAGCTGATTCCATATCATCTCACCGTGCACCTGGCGAGAAGGCCGGTGCCTCCCGCACGTCCTCGTGGATTCACTTCGCGGGGTTTTCTCGAGCGGATCCACCACCTGCCGGAGCCGCACGCGAAACTGGCGGTCGGGTACACGCTTGAATGCATGAGCAACTTGGAAGCCCTGCGCTAACATTTTGATATACTGTCGAAACGGATGAATTTTTCAAACAGGAAAGCGGAGTTCTACATCCCCGACGGATGCCCAGAAGCAGAAGCGCTGAAGAGAACCACCCATCTCGGGATCGGGGCGCATCAGGACGACCTGGAAATCATGGCCTATCATGGCATCCTGGCGTGTTACCGAACGGACAAAAATTGGTTCCTTGGAGTGACCATCGCCGACGGCGCCGGCAGTCCCCGCACCGGGCCCTACGCGCAAACCACCGACGAGGAGATGCAGAGCATCAGGCGGGGCGAGCAGAAGAGGGCGGCTTCAATCGGGGAATACAGCGGGGCCATCCTGCTCAATCACCCCAGCAAGGACATCAAGAATCCTGCCAGCACGAATATCGTCCAGGACCTCAAAGAGATTCTTACCCAGGCTCGCCCGGAAGTGGTCTACACCCATAACCTCGCGGACAAGCACGACACTCACGTCGGGGTCTGCCTCAAGGCCATCGCGGCCATGCGGGGGCTGAAGGACGATGCAAAGCCAAAACGGGTGTACGGATGCGAGGTCTGGAGGGGCCTGGACTGGCTGCTGGATTCGGAAAAGTCCGTGTTTGACGTGAGCGCCCGGGAAAACCTGGCGGCGGCGCTGCTCGGCGTCTATGACTCCCAGATCGCAGGGGGAAAGCGGTACGATCTGGCCAGCCTTGGCCGCTGGCGGGCAAACGCTACCTACTACGCCTCGCATGCGACCGACGAGAGCACCGCGCTGTCCTACGCGATGGACCTCACCCCCCTGATCAAGGACCCGGCCCTCGACATCGCGGAATACGTGCTTGGCCATATCAGCCGCCTTTCCGGGGAAGTATCGGAAAAAATCAAGAAATTTTCGGCCGCATGACCGATACGCTTCTGGAAATTAAGCCCAAGCACCTCCCCCCGCTCGATCCATCGTTCCAGCCAGCGGTTTTGGGCAATCACAGCTTCCTGGCGGCTGTACGGGCCTCCGGGAAAGGGGTACCGCTCGTCATCGGGCTCGAGCGAAATAACGGCTCCCTCTCGGTCCACCGGACCTTAGTCTTTAACGCACCCTCGGCGGAACAATCCCGCCAGAACATCCGCTACGCCGACCGGCTCGTGAAGATGCTCCTGTGGCAGAAGGGCGGGCACAGAATCATCGCCGGAGGGCCACCCGACATCGGCGAGCACCTCAAACGGGCCTACACCGGAGCCGGCGAGCGGGCCTTCGACGCGAAACTGATGGGGGGGGTGTACGAGAAGCCTTTCACCGTGGAAGTCACCGGCGCCGAGAAGGTCCCGCCCGAAAACGAACGAACCGCCCCCAGGGGAAAGCACCTCGACGGTTGCCGCATCGGGTTCGATGCCGGAGCGAGCGACCGCAAGGTTGCCGCCGTCATTGACGGAAAGACGGTTTTCAGCGAGGAAGTAGTATGGAATCCCCGGGAAGAGAAGGATCCCCAATACCACTTCAATGAAATCACGGCTGCGCTCAAATCAGCGGCGGCCCACCTGCCCCGGGTGGACGCCATCGGGGTGAGTGCGGCCGGTATCTACATCAACAACCGCGTGATGGTCGCCTCGCTCTTCCGCGGAATACCACCAGACCTCTTCGAACGGCGGATCAAGGGCCTCTTCCTGGAAATCCAGAAAGCCTGGGGCGGTGTTCCTCTGGAAGTCTGCAACGACGGAGAGGTAACCGCCCTGTGCGGCGCCATGAACTTGAACGATGGAGCCGTCCTGGGCATCGCGATGGGGTCGAGCGAAGCCGGCGGCTATGTCACTTCTGATGGATACCTGACCGAATGGCTGGACGAGCTCGCATTTGCGCCCGTGGACTACAACCCCGGTGCGCCGGTTGACGAATGGTCGGGCGACGCCGGCTGCGGGGCCCAGTACTTCTCCCAGACCGCCGCGATCAGGCTGGCGGAAGCGGCGGGCATTGCGCATCTTGGATTGACGCCGGCCGAAAAACTAAAAAAACTACAGTCGCTGCTGAACGAAGGCGATTCACGCGCCAGAGATATCTTCGAATCCATCGGATGCTACCTCGGATACGCCATCGCGCACTATGCGGATTTCTACGACCTTAGGCATGTGCTGATACTGGGAAGGGTGACCTCGGGCGAGGGCGGGAACATCATCCGAAGCCGCGCCACGGCCATCCTTCAGGATGAGTTTCAGTCCCTGCACGACAGGATCAGGCTGCACATGCCGGAGGGGGAGGCCGAGCGCCGCGTGGGCCAGGCCATAGCTGCCGCCAGCCTGCCGGTCACCAAGACAAACCACCAACCTTCATGAAACTCGCGATAGGCATCGACCTCGGCGGAACCAACATCAAAGGTGGCGCCGTCAGCGAGGAGGGAAAGATCCTGACTCAGTCCGAAGTGCCCACGCACGCGCGCGAACGGCCCGACGCGGTCGTTTCCAGAATCGTGAAGATCATAACCGAGGTGCGCTCCCGGACACCCAACCCGATCTGCGGTGTCGGGGTCGGCTCCCCCGGCCCGTTGCATCCCACCAGCGGGCTGATCTACATGACGCCGAACATGCCCGGCTGGGAGAACTACCAGTTGAAGGAAAACATCGAAAAGCACGTTCGCCTGCCTGTCGTTGTGGAAAATGACGCGAATTGCGCCGTCCTTGCCGAGAGCTGGCGCGGGGCCGGGCAGGGAGCGCGCACCGTCATCCTCCTCACCCTGGGCACAGGTATCGGGGGCGGCATTCTGATCGACGGCAAGCTGGTCAACGGCGCCAATATGAGCGCGGGCGAGGTCGGTCACATCGTGATCAACTACGATGGGCCCAAGTGCGGCTGTGGCAACCACGGCTGCCTGGAGGCGTATTGCGGGGCGGCAGGCATCGTCGATCGTGCCTGGGAGCAGCTCGAGAAACCCGGAACGGTGACCGTGCTGCGCGACTGGGTGGGCAATGACAAGACCAAGCTCACGCCAGCGCTGATCTCCAAGGCCGCCGAACAAGGCGACGGCATCGCCCTCTCCAACCAGCGTGAGACTGGACGGCTGCTCGGTATCGGGGTGGTCAGCCTGGTGAACTTGTTCGCCCCCGAAATCGTCATCCTGGGCGGAGGTGTCGCCGCAGCAGGTGAGGTCCTGTTTCAAGCGGTCCGGGAAG
>CAZPLZ010000244.1:0-3474 GCA_964587525.1 uncultured bacterium
CAGGCCCTCACGCTAGCAGCTATGCCTTTACCCAATAGGTGGGACGTTGCCTTATACAAATACGAGCGACAATTTTGTGCTTGGGGCGGTGATCGGGGGAAATGTGACGACAACCCTCCATTCCTTTTATTACGTCACCTCCCCCGTTATAGACGCAAGCGGGGTCACGAACTTGCGTTTGCGTTTCTGGCGCTGGCTGAATTCCGACTACACCCCCTACATGCAGAACGTAGTGGAGGTCTTCGATGGTGCCTCGTGGGTGCAGATCTGGGTGAGCGCGGGTAGCCCTGGGGTGCAGGACAGTGCCTGGACTCTGCGGACGTTTGACGTGAGTGCATATGCGAACGCAGCGTTCCAGGTGCGGTTCGGTCACTTGGTGGGGAACACGGGAGTTTTTACTGTGTCCGGCTGGAATATTGATGACTTTTTGGTTGATGCTCCGATTCTGGCCTCTAGCTTGGCGCTGACTCCGGCGGTCCCCACCATCGGCGAGTGGGTGGACGTGGTGCTCACCGTGACGAACACGGGAAGCGCGAATGTCACAGGTGTGGTTCCTTCGTTGCAGGTGGATTCCGGGGCATCGCTGGTGGACTATCAAAGCGGGCCGATCCCGGGTGGACCTGTCACTCTCGGATCTGGCGTGGGTCAAAGCTTCACCTGGACATACAGCGTGTCAGGATCGGGAGCTGTAACGTTCACAGCTACGGTGACGGGGACTGATTCTGGAACGGGAAATCCTGTGTTTGAAAGCGTCTCGATAAATCGTTCGCTTGGTCTCGGGGTAAAGTTGACAAGTTATCCAAGTTTTGTGACTCCTGGGGCCACGTATACGATCAACTGGGATGTCGTTGGTGGGACCAGCGTATCCCATACCAACGTGCACTGGGGAACGAGCAGCGGGGTCTATACAAGTGTTGGCCCAGGCTTAAGTGGAGGGCCGGGGAGTTACGCCAACACGTTGACGGCGCCCTCGTCGGGAACCGTCTATTTCTATGTCCACGCCTACATAGATGGGCCCGAGTACACGACCGGCGAGTACACCATCCCCATCTTGGATCCTGCCCAGCTCAGCGCGACACTCGAGACTTCGGCGGGCGTGGTTTCCCCGGGTGACTGGTTCACGGTGATCTTCAGCGTGACGAACACCGGAGGGGTGGATGCCACCGGGGTGACTCCTGCACTGCAAATGAACGCAGGGGCCTCCCTGGTCAGTCTCCAAAGCGGGCCGCTGCCATCAGGGCCAGTGACGCTGGCGCCGGGGAGCTCACAAACCTTCACGTGGGCGTACAGCGCAAGCGGGGCCGGCATCGTGGCCTTGACGGGAACAGCGACCGGGACGGATTCAGCCACGGGCAACCCGATCAGCAGCAATGGCGTCTCGACCAGCCTGATGATTTCCTCCCTCGAAACGGCGTTGTCCGTGAGTTCCTCGCCGATGCTGATAAGCCAGGATGTCACCATTGTTCTGACCGTCACCAATGTAGGCGACTCAGATGTGACCGGGGTATGGCCCGCGTTACAAACCAATTCCCCGGCTCTGGTGGCGCTGCAGAGCGGACCGACCCCCGCGGGCCCGGTCACCCTGGCACCAGGAGCGTCACAGAGCTTCACGTGGTTGTACGCGGTCACGGGGATTGGAACGGTGAGTTTCACCGCCACTGGGGTTGGAACGGACTCAGGGGCTGGCATACTGGTCACGAGAAGCACCGACTTGCTCGCGCCTTCCCGGTTTGTGGTCGTGTCCGTCACGAATTATCCGGGCGAAGTTTCTTCAGGGACGACGTACTCCGTGTCGTGGGACGTCGCCACCGGGGGAGCACTTACCCACACCAACATCCACTGGGGCACGAGCAGCGCGGGCTACACGAATTCCAGCGCCACCGCCAGCGGAGCCGCCGGGGTGTACTCCGTGGCCGTTACCGCCCCAGCGTCAGGGACAATCTATTTCGTCGCGCACGCCTCGGTCGGGGGGACCAGTTATTACTCATCAGAATACGCCATTCCCGTGACCACGACCCCCGTGATCACCAAGGGATCCGCGCAGCTTGTGGCCGACGTGTCGGCCAGTCCTACCCCGGCCTTGGTGGGCCAAACCCTGACGATTTCGCTCACCGTCACCAACGTTGGCGATGGCACCGCGACCGCTGTGACGCCTTCGCTGCAGGCGACCGTGGGGGCCTCAATGGTCAGATATCAGAGCGGCCCCGTGCCAGCTGGGGGGATGGACCTGGACGCCGGTGCGTCCCGCACCTTTGTCTGGCAGTACGAGGTGGAGCAGGCAGGGGAGCTGGGGTTGACGGGCGCTGTCACCGCCACCGATGCCTGGTCGGGAAATGCCATCGCCGCCAGTGATTCCAGGGTCCTCATCGTGGCGCGGAAGTTCGAGGACACGGCGCTCGCAGCCTACCCCAACCCCACAGCGGGAGACAGGCTGAACGTTGCGCTGAATTTGCAGGGAGACGCCTCGGAGGTTGAGGTGGAGCTCTACGACACCGGGTTTCAGCGGGTGTTCAGAGGACTGTGGCGCAACGTTACGCAGGCGGAGGGCACGGTGGTGGTGGATGGGATTCGCAAGCTCTCACCGGGGCTGTATCTGTTGCGGGCGCGAGCGAAACTGGTAAGTGGCGGACAGCAGAAGTTCCCTCTGACGAGAGTGGTGGTAAGCCGGTGAACTTCACCAAGTTATTGCTTGCCCTGCTCCTTTGGGAGGGGGCACAGGTAGAGGCGGAGACTATTCAGGAACTTCGTTTTTATAACTCTCATCGCGGTGCGTTCCTAGCGCATGGTGTCGGTGCCCGTGCTGTAGGCATGGGCGAGGCATTTACGGCGCTGGCCGATGATGCTTCAGCGGCGTATTGGAACCCTGGAGGACTGGGCCAGTTGACCTCAATGAGTGCCCTCGCTATGTACAACACATTAGGTGAAGGTCTGAGCTTGAGCTACGCGGCGCTGGCGATCCCGTTGAGGAATAGCGTGGCAGCATTTAGCATCTCAACGTTCAGCTTTGGCAGCTACGAGATCCGGGATGCAAACGGGAACAAGCAAGGGACGGCAAGCCCGCTGGACCTGGCGGTGACAGCGTGCTGGGCATTTCCCCACGGGGATTGGCTCGGCGTCGCCGGCTGGAACGGCCTGTCGGTGGAGGTGGTAAAGGAAACCGTGGGAAGCGCCCTGCCGGGCATCGGGGCCGGGAGCATCATTCCTGTCAACGCCCAAGTGACGCTGGGCTGGACAGTTCAGCACCTAGGGGTCTCCCAGGATGGCTTTTCACTGCCGACGGTGGCGAAAGTGGGTGCCGCATACATGGTATCCCCAGTCGCAAACCTCGCCTTGGATGTAGCGTATCCGCTGGCGGACCAGCAGGTGTGGGTGGCCGTGGGCACAGAAATGATGCCCATTCCAAGACTGGCTCTGCGTCTGGGGTACAAGTTGCGCGGAGACTCTCAGAGCCCCGAGGGACTCACCGGACTGACG
>CAZPLZ010000245.1:0-3460 GCA_964587525.1 uncultured bacterium
CCGAGGCGTACCGTAATCTGGGGGTGGCGTTGCTGTCAACCAACCGGTTCACCGAAGCGGCGGCGGTGTTCCGCCGCTCCCTCGAGCTGGATCCAGCCAACACGCTGGCGCAGAACGGCTTGCAGCAGGCGCTCGCCGATCGCGGGCTGACCGGCAGGTGAGCAGTTTGAATGGGATCACCTGAATTACAGGTCATGTTTGCCGACGGCAGGAGGCCACCGCCTGCTGCTGGCCCCGCGTCTGCCTGAAACGTTTTGAGGTTAGGCCATGCTGAGTCTTGAGCGAGGCGCGCTGCTGCTGCGGCTAACCCTGCTTTGGCTGGTGGCCGCCGTGCCGCTGGCGGTGCTGGGGCACCGCGGAGAATTTCCCGCACAGGATTATGTGATGCAGCCCAAGACCGCGGTCGCCATGTTGGGCGCGCTGGCGGCCTGCGCCGCGCTGGCTCACGGAGGGTGGCTCCGGCGCGTGTTCGCCCAGCCGCTCCTGGCGCCTCTGGCAGCCGTGGTCGCGGTGGGCGCGCTGGCCATGCCCCACGCGGCCAACGCCCCGCAGGCGCTGCGGCTGCTGGGCGAGCAACTGGGCTGGGCCGCGCTGTGCCTGGCGGCTACGGTGAGTGGCCCGGCATGGGGCAAACTTCTCCTGGTCACCGCCGTGAGTGTTGCTGGCCAATTAGTGATTGCCCTGATGCAACTCAGCGGCCGGTGGATCGTGGGCCATGGCGAGCTGTTCGGTCCGTCCCGCATTTACGCCACGCTCGGCAATCCGAGTTTTTTCGGGGTGTATCTGGCTCCGGTGGCGGTGTGGCTCCTCGCTGGCTTGGTATCCGCCTGGCACCAGCGGTCCGTCGGGAAGGCTGCCTGGGTGGGAGCCGCCTTCGTCGCGGCTATTTTCCTCATGATCAAGGCAGCTGTCATTGACGCCTGGGTCGGGTTCGCGCTGGGCGGCGCGCTGGCGGTGTGGCTCATGCGTGCCAACCCAGGTCAACCGGGCACCCGGTTTCCTCTCAGGTCATTTGGCCTTCCCGCTTTGGTGCTCGTGTTCGGCTGTCTGGTGGCCCTCCAGGTCCTGCTGCCGCGGCTGCACGACCGTCTGGACTATCTCAAGGTGAAGGCGTTCTCCTGGCACGCCGCGGCGTGGCTCTGGCGTGAGCATCCGGTGACCGGAGCGGGGCTGGGAGGGTATCAAACGTTCGCGCCGCAGGTCATGGCCGGGGTCCACAAGCTGTGGACCGGGCCCTGGGGCGTCCGCGAGACCTTCGTGACGCCGCATGATGAAGCGTTCGCGCACCAGGACTTCATCCAGACGCTGGCAGAGACCGGCGTCCTCGGTTTTGGGGCATGGGTGTGGCTGCTGGTTGTGGCGGTGCGGGCGGGCTGGCGTGACCCTGGGCGCGCAGCCTACCTCGGGGCGCTGGCGGCGTTTGTGCCCACGATGTGCTTCCATTTCCCGTTGCACCTGGCCTCGTCCGCACTCATCTTCTGGCTGTGCGTCGGATGGGCCGGCCGCCAAGAACGTTCCGCCCCCCTCTCCCTCCCCTCTCCTCCCCTGACACTCACGGTCAGTCTCACGGTCATGCTGCTGGTCGCTGCGCTGGTGGTAAGGGGGCTCGTCGCCAATGTGTATTTGGGATCAGGCTATCGCCTGTTTCGCGGCGGAGCCCCGCGGCGGGCGGTCCCGCTGTTTGAGCGGTTCGGCCGGCTCGCCCCCTATCATTTTGAAGGCGCCTTCTACGCCGGCGCGCTCTACCAGGCGCTTGGGAATGATGCCAACGCGATCGCGAAGTATGAGCGCGCCATCGCGCTGTATCCGGGCATGCAGGGGGCTATTTACAATCTAGGTAATGTCTATTTCAACCGGGGCAGGTATGACCAGGCAATCCAAACGTATACCCAGGCCATTGCCATCAACCCCTGTCTGCTGGAGGCCATCAACAACCGGGGTAACGCCTACGCGCTTTTGGGAAAGCATAAAGAGGCGGAGCGGGATTATCTGCGGGCGGTGGCGTTGAACCCGGTTTACCCCGAGGCGTTGTTCAATATGGCGGTGAACGCGTCGCGCAAGGGGAACCAGGACGAAGCGTGGCGCTGGGTGAAGCTGGCCCTTAAGGCTGATCCCGATTACGCACCCGCACGCGACTTCGCCGCCAGTCTGGGGGAGGATCGCCTGTGAACCCGCAGCCTCCCTGCCCCCTCTCCCCCTTCCGGGGGGAGAGGGGAGGGTGAGGGGGCTCATGGTTGGCATGATACGAAGGAATCAACGGTTCATGGTATCTATTCTTGTGTTGGCGTGCTGGGCCACGGTGGCGCGCGCGATTGTGCCGGCTGGTAAACCGGTGAGCGCGACCACCTCCTCCGGGTCTGCAAGCGAAGCGGGCGCGGTGGGTAAGCGAGATTTCCCCGGTGCGGGCACGGGGTGGATGGTGAACGCCGGATATTTTTTCAAGGACACGATGTTCTACAGTAACGGACGAGGCGGAGGGCACGTGAATGTCGGCCGGCTTATCCCGCTGCCCAAACGGTTTGGTCTTTGGGTAGGCGTTGGGGGGTTTCAGGCACGCGGGACTCAAGAGACAACTGGCGGCGACGGGAATCGATACCGGACGACGTTCGACAGTGAGATCCTCTACACCGATCTCGGGCTGGTGACGCCCCTGACGCCGTTCCCCGTATGCCTGGTCGTGTACTGGCATTCCACTGGGTTTCGCAATGAGGGAATTACTGGGCCGCTCACTGGCACCACCCTCACCGGTGACCACTCCGCCATCCGGGTAGGGTTCAATGTGCACCTGTTATTTGAGTATTTCCTTTCCGGTGCGAGGAAGCCCCCTCGCGGCTTGGGGCTGGTGGTGGGCTGGGTGGGGTTTCTGGAGCCGTCCGGTCAGGACCTGGTCACCCGTGACGGGGCAGGCAACGCAGTCACCCTGAGAAAGTGGAGACCGCTGCGCGGCGAAAGTCTCCGCGTGGGACTGGAATACGAGTTTTGAATTTATAATAAGGAGGCTTACGATGAACGAACAGGAAATTCAGGTGTGGCGGGACATCATCATGACGAATACGGTGACTGCCATTGCCTTGGTGAAGGTGCTCACCCAGAAAGGTTTGCTTAAGGATGCGGAGCTGTTTGCGGCTATCGAGGAGACCAAACAAGAGCTGGCGAAAAAGAAAAAACCTGAGGGGTGAGTGGTCGCGAAGCGACCGAGGCCCCGCAGGCCGGTTCCGAGTCCGCGAGGCCGGGGGCTGAAGCTATCCTTTGTGGGCGTACCGGGTGAGATCCGGCAGGCCCGCGGCCTTGAACTCGCGTCTCCGCTCGGCGCATTTGTTGCAGCGCCCGCAATGCCGCGATCGGTTCGGAGCGACACAGGAGAAGGTGAGATGCAGCGGAAGATCTTTCCCCAGCTTGAGGACCCCAGCTTTGGACATCCGCGAGAATGGGGCGACGACTCGGATCTTCTGGCCGAGCG
>CAZPLZ010000246.1:0-2370 GCA_964587525.1 uncultured bacterium
TGCTCGTACCCTGAGGAGAGATCGAGTCGAGGTGTTTGATTCCGTGACTTACTCCCACCGTATGACGTCGCTCCAGGGAGTTTGATTCCGTGACTCACTTCCACCGTATGACGTCGCTCCAAGCGGTCATAGTTGGACGCGAAGGTCTCATCGCTCTGGTAGAAGCGATAACTTTCCCGGGGCCAGCCCTTGGGAGTGAGGACAGCCTTGGCGTCGGTCGCACGCAGTTCGTTGGGCAAACCGTTTAAGAGTGTGCGGTGTTGCCGGTGTTGACCGGAAAGTGTCAGCGCACGGGTCAATCCCAGTCCTCCGTGCGTACTCCAACCGAAGAAATCCTGGCCCAGGGCCGTGTTCCCCAGGGTGCGGTATCGGGGTTCCACGCGCTTGATGTCCCCTCCCAGCAAAAGCCCAAATCGCTCCACTTCCATTTCACCTTTGTACGCGTTGCCATTCTCCAGGCCTCCTTCAAACCGGTTCAGATCGAAAAAACTGTGCGCGTACTCCCCTCCATAACGGAAGAATTCCCCATTGTGCTTGTACGTGCTCCCGATCACGGTGTGGGCGGAGGCCGGAGTCCCGGACGAGGCGAACGTCTGGGCATCCTTACGATCCCGCTCGTCAAGACCGATCAGGCTCACCGTGTCATAGTCGTTGATTTGATACTTGATCTGCCCGCCGTACAGTGCGCGGGGATACAGGCTCTTGCGCGCCTCATAGGTAGCCTCAATGAGAGACCGGCTTTCAATGATACGTTTCTTGAAGGTGACTTGACCCGTGATGTAGTTGATCTCATAGTCCATGTTGCGGACTTGGTTGACCCCATCGACCAGGATCTGCTCAGAGCCCAACACGACAGGGTCGGGGAAGACGCTCAGCTGATACGGCCCTTGAGTATCCGTGCCAAAGAACTTCTCATACTGGGTTCGTCCCCGCGGGGAGGATCCGATGAACGTAAATTCGAGTTTCGGAACAGGGTCATCGGAGAGCGGCACTTCTCCCGTCAGCTTGGCTCCCTGCAAATTGCGATTGAATAGCGTAAACTCACTGCCCTCCAGGGTGGCCGGAAATTCCCCCAGGAACAACTCGTAGTTCCTGGTGGCGAACCGCAGATGGTAGCGGTTGTCAAAGTCCACGTCACTTTGGAAGATCTCCCCGTCGATCTTGACGGTCTCCAAGGCCTGGCCCGAAACTTTCAGGCGTGTGGTCTCGTGCCTGGTGAAGCCGGAACGAAAGAGTGCGGAGGTGACTGGAGAGAGTGCACTGTAGTGTTGATAGCGTAAGGTGGTAGTCCGGTTACCGGAGAGCCTCAGCGTCGGTTCAGCGAGGGTAGAACTTGATGTCGCTGGGAGAAGCTCCTGGGCTTGAACACAGACGGTAAGCCCCCAGCTGACCAGAAAGGCAAATACCCAGCGCAATCACGGGCTCCCTTTGATCGCGTTGACGGCGAGTTTCAGGCGTACAATCCGGTGATTCCCCGAGTCCGCTACGTACACCCGGTCGCGGCTCACCGTGATTCCCAAGGGACGCTTGAAACCACCCTCACGGGCCGCGGGCAAACCGGCACTAGTGAGAAAGCGACCGGCCAGGTCAAACACTTGCACCCGATGATTTCCGGTATCCGTGACCAGGAGCACGCCTTGGTCGCTGACAGCCAATCCCTGAGGTTCTTCAAAATACCCCGTTCCACTTCCCTGGCCGCCGAACGCCAGGAGAAAATCGCCACGGTGGTTGAACTTCTGAATGCGGTGGTTCAGGCTGTCTGCCACGTATAAGTTGTCTTCATCGTCCACGGCCACCGCGGCTGGGCGGTGCATGAATCCTCTGCCCTGTCCGAACCCGCCCAGGGTGCCCAACAGATTCCCCAACCGATCAAACCGGACCACCCGGTCATTCCAGGTGTCAGCCACGTACAGCTCGCCAAAGCTGTTCAAGGCGATCCCTGAAGGGAAGCGCAGCCGCACCTGCGTCCGGGCATCGGCCGGGTACTGGCGGACAAACACACCCCGCAGGTCAAATTGCTGCACCCGGTGGTTGTCACGATCCACGATGAACAGGTAGTGACCGAAGTCCAACACCAGGGCGAAGGGCTTATTGAACTCACCTGCCCCGATACCGAACCGGCCGATCTGCTTGAGGTAGTCCCCCCCATGGTTGAGGTACTGGATGCGCTGATTGCCCGTATCCGCCACGTAGAGCAGGTCAGTACCGTTCTTGGGATCTGCGGCGATTCCGGAGGGCGTGAAGAACTGGCCAGCGCCGCTGCCGATAGTGCCCAGGGCGGTCTCAACGGCAAGGGTCGCCTCCAGCAAGGGTGGACCACCCACCGACTTGATGCCAGCTCTGCAGCCGCCCAGTAACAGGGCTGCCAGC
>CAZPLZ010000246.1:2380-3454 GCA_964587525.1 uncultured bacterium
CCAGCAGCAGACGACAGGCACTCTTCACGGGCTAGAACCCTACCGTGATGGTCAGCCGGTTCCGATCCTCGAAGCGGCTCCCCGTGACGAACGCATAGTCGGCGCTGACGTATGTGGCTGCCCCACCCAGCGGCATACGGAAGCCGGCACCTCCTGTCATCCGGAAGTCTTCCATGCCTACCCGAAAAATCAGGAAGTCAGCGAACCGCCACTCGCTACCGAACGCCGTGACGATATCGGCACGCTGCAAAAAGGATCGGACCTCTGCCGAAAAGAGCCAAGCGAACCAGGACTGCCAGGCTACGCCCACCCGCCCGGTCGGGGTCATCACCGTGTGCACGTCATCTTCCCACCGCACAATGGTTTGTCCGAGGTCCTCCGCCACGAGCCCTACGCGCACGGCTTTGGGGAGCATAAAGAGCAGGCCGACATTGGCCCCGAAGCCCGTGCCCAAGACACTGCCTGACTTCCCTACAAGGAACTTCCCGGCACCACCGAGGAGCCACCAGGGGGTTACGGCTACGCCATAGCCCAGTAGGAGCGTGCCGTCCCGCTCCTCACCGAATCCTCCAAATTCTACGAGTGGTTCATTCGTGGTGGGGTCAAGAACCGGATTCCCGTTGGCATCGAGCACGGGCCTCTGCTGCGCAGGGTCAAATATATTGTCTATGCTGAGTTCCTGCACCGAGAGCGCGAAGGTGCCCCAGCGCAACGTCGGCACGTTCAGGGTCATGGCAAAGACGTTTTCTGTAAAGGAGAGGTGATTCTGGCTGCCGCTTAAGGAAATCCGGCGAAGTTGCGCAAGCCCAGCCGGGTTCCACAACACCGCTTGCGCGTCATCTGCGACAGCGGAATAAGCAGAGCCCAGCGCCAAGGCACGCGCGCCGAACGAAACCCCAAGGAAACTGTCCTCTGCCCGGACCGCAGAAGCGACCAGGCAAAGGATCAGGCTAGCGACGAACGTGTTCACGCACCCACTTTAAAGTGTGGGTCAGCTCCTCAGCCAACTCGTGGAACTCGTCGAGGATGCATTGACAGGGAGGTCATCGCGTTTCTTTCGGAACGACTTTCACA
>CAZPLZ010000247.1:0-3410 GCA_964587525.1 uncultured bacterium
CCTATGGCCCCCTCGTGGTGGTGTGGGGCTTATGCTTTCTGCCGCCGCGGAAGCAGCTCGGCTGGTGGGCGGTATTGCTCGTCCTGCCGCTCATTCCTTGGTTGGTGAAGAGCTGGCTGGCGACGGGGAACCCGGTCTACCCGTTTGTGCACAAGGTCTTCCCCTCGTTCGAGTGGGCAAAACCTAATTGGGAGGTCCTTCAGTTCTACATGATGAAACACCGCCCCGGTGCCGGTGGCATGCTGGCACTGGCCGACCTCCCGGCTGCGTGGTTCACCTATCTGCGTCAGACGCACCTGCCGGTCCTGCTCTTCCTGCCTGGGCTCTTGCTGTTATCGCGCCATCGCTTGTTCGTCTGGGCGTGCGTGATCGGGCAGGCCGTCCTCCTGGGTGTGGCCCATAACAGTCGGTATCTCTTGCCGTCGGTGTGGCTGCTGTATCTCCTGATTGCTGAGGAGGCGGGCCGGCTCCCGTCACGCTTGAAGGGCGCGGCTGCCGGCGTGCTGGCAGCGTATGCACTCGTCTCAATCGGGTTGGATCCCGAAACTCTCCGCCTGCATAAGCTGAAGGACGTGTTTGCACCAAAGCCACAGGTGCTGGAGCGCCGTTTTACGACGATTCTGGATGTGGAACGGCTCCTTTTGACATCCGGCGTTCCGGCTGTGTCTTGGCAGCCAGGGCGCCCCCGTCCCTTCCGGGTGCTGAGCATTGGGGAGTGGCACACGTACAAATTTCCTGGCCGGTTGCTCCACAACGGGATGCGTGGCGAGACGCCGCTGGTCTGGAAGATCGTAAAAGAGTCCGGGACCCTTGTTGAGTTGAGCAAGAAGTTCCGGCAGTTGGGAGCGCAGCGCTTGATGCACAACTATGTCAATGTGGACTGGGCGGCACTCGCGTACGGTCCGTTTCCGTGGGATCAGCGCATGCTACGGCTGTATGTGGACTTCTGCAAACGGCACCTGATGATCTTGGGGCGGACCGAGCGCTGTGACTATGTCAATGGGGGATTCTATGTGTATGAGATCCACCGGCGGCCGCCGGCATTCCCGCCAACCACCATTTGGTTCGCGCCGGGGACAGAATCGATCTATGGACCGGCGATCCGTCTCGAAAACCAGGGCCGTCATAAGGAGGCGCTCATGGAATACCTCGTCGCTCTTAAGAAGCTGCCGGACGTGGGACGCGCCTGGAATCTGGTGGGACATGCGTACGCGATGCTGAATGATCAGCCGAATGCCTTGCGCTATCTTAGGAAATTCGGTGAGGCTGGGATGATGGACCGCATGAACCTCGGAGAGCTTGGCGCGGCCGCCGTCCGGGTTGGGGAGCTGGACCTCGCCGAGCGGGTGCTCGCTGATGCCTTAGTGCAATATCCGGACTACCGCAATCAAATCCTGATCAACCAAGCGTTCTGGAACGGGCAAAAAGCGCTTCGCGAATTCCGTGGAAAGCGGCTTGACGCCGCCGAAAGGTATGTGGAGCAGGGCCTTGGGGTCATGGCAGAGATTCCGGAAAGCCTCACGCCGGTCAGCAGACCAGCGTGGCGGGCCACGCTCGCCTACCTGGTCGGGATGAAGGCTGAAGTGTACCTGGCGCGGGGTGAAGGCCCCCTGGCCGGGGAATGGTTTGCTAAAGCGGCCCAGCTTGACCCCAAGGTGCCGATGGCACGGCGCTGGAAGGCGCTGGCTGCTGAGCTGGGCCCGCGTCTGTTCGACACTGGTTCGCATGAACATTGAGAGCGTTGGTTTAGCTGTTGGCGGTTTGCTCGCGCTGGTTGGTCTGACCGCATTGTTGAGCGAAGCAGCGGCACGAATAGGCGCTGGGGTCCTACCGTTCATCCACCGACGCTCCACCGGCCGAGGCGTAGCTGGCCCTTCGACAGGCCTCAGGGCCAGCAACGCGCTCGAGCGGTTCGGGCTGGGGCTGCTGCTGGGCTGGGCCGCCCTGGGATTTTCATATCTCGGCCTGGCGCTCGCTGGCCTGTTCACCCCGCTGGCGCTCTTAGGGTGCGCGCTGGCACTGGTGTGCGGCTCCCGCGCCATGTGGGAGCCGCGGCTGCTGCTGGGTGCGGCGGTGGCTGAAGGCCGGGCGCTCGGTGCCGGTGGGCTGGCGCTCGTGCTCGGCCTCGCTCCTGCGGTACTGTATCTCCTCTTTCCCGAGGGGGAGCATGACGTGTGGGTGTACCATCTGGGCGTCCCCTGGCAGCACCTTCAAGCCGGCCGAGCGGTGCTCGAGCATGCGCAGGCAGGGTTTCACTTCCCTTTGACCTTTGAAATGGCCTTCGCGCTGCCGTTGATCGCCGGGGATGACCGGCTGGCCAAGGGGATGGTGATCTCGTGCTTCGCCGCGGCGAGTGCGGTTTTTGCGGCGTACTGTCTGAAACGGGGTCGTCCCGCCTCCGCATGGCTGGGCCCCCTTCTGGCTCTGTCCTCCGGTCCGATGCTGCTTCTGATCATGATGTCCAAGAGCGACGTGCCGGCGTCCTCGTTGTTCATTGCCGGGGCGACCTTGCAGCTCGCGGGCGCGTGGGCGCCGGGGGCGTTTCTGCTGGGGTTGTGCGTAGCCTCGAAATTGGCCTATGGCCCCCTCGTGGTGGTGTGGGGCTTATGCTTTCTGCCGCCGCGGAAGCACCTTGGCTGGTGGGTGACGTTGCTCGTCCTGCCAGTCATTCCGTGGTTGGTGAAGACCTGGCTGACGATGGGAAACCCACTCTTCCCAGCCGCGACCACGGTCATCCCTACATTTGGATGGGCAGAACCCAACCGGGAGGCAGCTCTGTTCTTCAGGATGAGGAACTTCCCTGAGGGCATTCCGCCGCTGGCCGGCCGGCCGGCCGCATGGTTCACCTATCTGCGCCAGACACACCTGATGGTCCTCCTCCTCCTGCCCGGGCTCTTGCTGATATCACGGCACCGATGGACTGCTTGGACGTGTGTTCTCGGCCAACTGGCCCTCTTTTTCGTGTTTCCCTTAGGCCGGTATCTCCTGCCGTCGGTATCGATGCTCTATCTCCTGATTGCCGAGGAAGCGGGCCGGCTTCCGTCGCGCTTGAAGGCTGCGGCCGTTGGTGGACTGGCGGTATACGCGCTCATCTCAATTGGGTTGGATCCCAGGACTCTCCGCTTGCCTAAGTTAAAGAGCGTGTTCGCCCCCAAGCCGCAGGGGCTAGAGCGCCATTACACGGTGTTTCTTGATGTGGAACGGCTTCTGAGGACGTCTGGTGTTCCGGTTGTGTCTTGGCGACCGGGGGCCTCCCGGCTCCCCAGGGTATTGAGTGTCGGAGAATGGCGCACGTACAAATTTCCCGGCCGGTTGCTCTACAACGGGATGCGTGGCGAGATGCCGCTGGTCTGGAAGATGACGAAAGAGTCCGGGAACCTTGCACAGTTGAGCAAGAAGTTCCGTCAGTT
>CAZPLZ010000248.1:0-3298 GCA_964587525.1 uncultured bacterium
AATTGGACGCCCGCGAGCGGCCCGAGCGTCCGATTCCGAGTGGGCGGGCCAGCCGGAAAGCCGCCGGGTGGCTGGGAGCCACGTTACTCATCGCTGGAATTGCCGCAGCCTCTCTAGCTTCCCCCCTGAGTGGCGCGCTCGCCGTCCTGATCGCCGTCTGTGCCGTTGTGTACAACGCGCAGGCCAAACACCTGCGGCTCCTAGGTCCCCTGGCGATGGGCTCCTGCCGGGGGCTCAACCTGCTGCTCGGCGTGAGCCTTATCCCGGCCGTTTTACACACCCATTGGTTCCTAGGTCTCATTCCCCTCGCTTACATCACGGCTATTACGGCGGTCAGCACGGGCGAGGTGCAAGGCGGCCGGCGCGGTGCCGGGCTGCTGGCCCTCGGCCTCCTCGGTGCCGTTCTGCTGGCGCTGTTAGCCTTAACCTGCACACCCGGGTTTGGGTTGCTAACCCTACTGCCATTTCTCGCGCTCCTGGCTTGGCGGGTCGCCCCTCCCTTCTGGCGCGCTTATGTGAACCCTCAGCCGACACAGATCCGAGACGCCGTGAAAACTGGGGTGCTTTCCCTAATCGTGTTGGATGCCTCCATTGCCGCCGGATATGCTGGCTTTTTCTACGGCGCCGCCGTGCTTTCCTTGCTCTTCGTAAGCGGGAGACTGGCCAAGATGTTTGCGGTCACCTGATAGAACGATAATACGACTATGACCCTTCGACTCGCTTCGCTTGCTCAGGGTCACGGTGAGCGACTGAAAGGAGTCGAACCGTGAAACCTCTCCAGCAGCGATTTCAGGCCGACTTTCAGTATCCCGTTCACTTCACCACGGAAGTGTTCTCACCCCGGAACCTACTGCTCGGAGATCTCGTGCGCGAAGCCGGTGGCCCCCTTCCCGCGAGAGCCCTGTTTGTCGTGGACCAGGGGGTATCGGATCACCACCCCGGGCTCCGCGACGCCATCTCCACGTACTGCCGTGAGCACCGCTCCATCCTCACCCTGGCGGCTCCCCCGCTGCTGGTTCCAGGCGGCGAGCAGGTCAAGAATGATTCCCGGTATGTTGCGGCAGTGCATGAAGCCATCAGCCGCGGCGGGATCTGCCGGCACTCGTATGTGGTGGTGGTGGGTGGCGGCGCGGTGCTCGACATGGCCGGCTACGCCGCCGCAACGGCGCACCGGGGTGTGCGGCTTATCCGGATGCCCACCACGGTGCTCGCCCAGAACGATTCCGCGGTGGGCGTCAAGAACAGCGTCAACGCCCTGGGGAAGAAAAACTTCCTCGGTACCTTCGCGCCCCCCTTCGCCGTGGTGAACGACTTCGCCTTCCTGTCCACACTGTCGGACCGGGACTGGAGAAGCGGGATCGCTGAGGCCATCAAGGTGGGGCTGGTCAAGGACGCTGCCTTTTTTGAGTTCATCGCGGCCAACGCCGCCGCACTGGCTGCCCGCGATGCGGAAACCATGCAGCGCCTGATCCACCGGTGCGCTGAATTGCACCTTCAACACATCGCCAGCGGCGGTGATCCCTTCGAGCAAGGGGCCTCCCGTCCCCTGGACTACGGACACTGGGCCGCTCACAAGCTGGAACAACTCACGGACTATCGGCTCCGCCACGGCGAGGCGGTGGCGATCGGGATCGCGCTGGACACCACCTACTCCTGGCTGGCCGGCTTCCTACCGGAAGCGGACCAGCGGCAGGTCCTGGATACCCTCGTCGCCGTGGGATTCGATCTGTATGCGCCAGAGCTGGATGAAGCGCTGGATGAACCAAACCACCCGCGTCATCTCTTCACTGGGCTTTCCGAGTTCCGGGAGCATCTGGGCGGTGAGTTGACCATCATGCTGCTCAAGCGTATCGGACAAGGGTTCGAAGTACACGATATTGACCAGGTGCGAATGCGCGAGGCCGTCATGCTCCTCAAACAGGCCAGCATGCCACCCTCTGCGCAAGGAGGATTGACTTGGAGCGCAAATCCGGCGCTGGCCCGCTGAACCGCCAGCAGCTCATTGACGAATACTTCATCGAGAACCGCACAAAACTGCTAGACCTTGCGGCCTATCTGGACCGCCTCGACCGGGCTGAGGGAGGCGCCCAGGACGATTTCAGGATGGAAGCCTTCCGCGAAGCGCTGCAAGAGTTATGCAGCACCACCCCAGGACGGGTGAAACGCATCCAGATGATCTTCAGCGACCCTACGACAGAACCGCTGGAAAAGCTGGATCAGAAGGGCGCCTGCGGGGCGTACGACCGACGGAAGGGAGCGCGCTGATGGAGTATCTGGACTTGCACGCCCACATGGTCTCGCGGACGACGGACGATTACATTCAGATGGCGCAAACTGGCTGTGTCGCGGTGACCGAGCCGGCCTTCTGGCCAGGATGGGATCGGAGCTCGGCCGACGGATTCGAGGATTACTTCCGCCACCTGACCGAGTTCGAGCCTGCACGCGCGGCCCGGTACGGCATCCAACACTACACCTGGCTCTGCCTCAATCCGAAGGAAGGGGAAGACCGGAACCTGGCGCGGGAAGTGCTGGCGCGCATCCCCAAGTATCTGGACCAGCCCAATGTGCTGGGCATCGGCGAGATTGGCCTCAACCGGGTGACCGTGAACGAGATCGCCACCTTCAAGGATCACGTTGAGCTGGCTCTGGCACGCCGGCAGCTCATCCTCATCCACACGCCGCATCTGGAGGACAAGCACAAGGGTACACGGACGATTGTGGAAACCCTGCTGAAGTTCAAGGGGATCCTACCCGGCCGAGTTCTCATCGACCATGCCGAGGAGCACACCATCGAGATGATCCTGGACAACGGATTCTGGACTGGCCTCACGCTGTACCCGCAGACCAAGGTCTCCCCACAGCGTGCCGCGGATATGGTCGAACAGCATGGCCCCGAGCGCATCACCGTCTCCTCCGCGTGCGACTGGGGCCCCAGTGTTCCAGTAGCCGTACCGCAGTTCATTATGGAGATGCGGCGGCGCCGTCACCAGGAGGAATTCATCAAGCACCTTGTGTACGAGAACCCAGTAGAGTTCTTAAGCCAGTGCCCTAAATTCTCTCTGAGGGGACGGGCTGACCAAGCCACAGCCAGCGGCGCTGGTGTAAAATAAGCATGATGCGAATTCGTTATCTAGCTGCCGGGACGGCAGCCACAATCCTGATCTTTGGCATTCCTCTCCAGCCCGCCTTCGCCGGCAAGAACAACGGCGTCCATGACTGGCCACGGTACCGAGGTCCCAACCAGGATGGGATTACGTCGGAGCGAGTGAAACCGTGGCCGCAAGAAGGGCCAAAGCAG
>CAZPLZ010000249.1:0-3292 GCA_964587525.1 uncultured bacterium
TGACTGAGCACGGCGTTGGCAACGGGATCTCTCTGCTCATTTTTGCAGGGATTGTGGCCCGGATTCCCTTTGACGTCACCAACACGGCCAAGATGGTGCGGGTGGGCGAGGTGGGTCTGCTCGCGCTGCTCATCTTTATCGTGATGCTGGTGGCCATGGCCGCGCTCACCGTCGTGACCCAGCAGGCCCACCGCAAGGTTCCTGTTCAATACCCGCAACGCACACGCGCGGGGTTCCCGGCTACGGGTGGCGTCAGCCAGTCCCTGCCGTTGAAGGTGGATTATTCCGGAGTCATCGCGATTATTTTCGCTTCCGCCCTGCTTACGCTCCCGACGATGGCGGTTCGACTTACCACCCAGGAGGGATCTGACAGTCCCCTCCAGCGCGCGCTCAGTTTTATGTCGGACAACTTTTCACCGGGCTCTGTGCTCTACACCGCGGTGTTTGCGGGGCTGATCGTGTTCTTCTGTTTTTTCTACACCGCGGTTGTTTTCAAACCGGACGATGTGGCAGAGAACATGAAGAAATTCGGCGGGTTCATCCCCGGCATCCGACCGGGTCCCTCCACGGCTGAATACATTGACAAGGTCATCACCCGGATCACCTTGGTCGGCGCCACCGGCATTGTCATCATCGCCGTGCTTCCGGATGGGCTGGCGCAGGCGATGAATATCCCGTTCTTCTTTGGCGGCACCACCTTGCTGATCACGGTGGGGGTGGCGCTGGACACGCTTAAACAGCTTGAGTCCCATCTCCTCATGCATCACTACGAAGGATTCTTGAAAAAAGCCAAGCTGCAGGGGCGGATGCCGTTCGGATGATCAACCTCGTCTTGCTCGGGGCTCCTGGGTCGGGAAAGGGCACGTACGCTTCCCGGGTCGCGGAGCGTGTTGGAATTCCCGCGATCTCAACCGGGGAGATACTCCGGCAGGCTGTGCGCTCCGGTACCTCGCTGGGACTGGACGTGAAGGCGTACGTCGAGGGCGGCAAGCTGGTTCCGGACGAGGTGATGGGGCGAGTTCTTCAGGGGCGCTTGACGTGGGGCGACTGCGCCAAGGGGTTCATTTTGGATGGATACCCGCGCACGCTCGCACAGGCGGAAGAGCTGGACCGGCTGCTTGAGGCGCGTGGCACGGCGGTGTCCTGGGTTGTGGTCATCGAGGCTCCCGAGGAGCTACTGCTGCGCCGTCTGGGGGGGCGGCGCTCCTGCGTCACGTGTGGCGCGGTCTATAATATTCACACGCAGAAGCCCGTGCAGGAAGGGATCTGTGATAAGTGTGGCAGCGCCATTACCGTCAGACCGGACGATGAGCCCGAGACCATCCGCAAGCGGCTTTCAGTCTACCGTGAGCAGAGTGCACCGCTCATCGCACGGTACCGCGCGCGTGGTGTGGTGCGGACAGTGGAGAGCACTGCCCCGCTGAAGGATGTGGTGGAATCAATCGCCCGGTTCTCCGAGGAGGTCCCAGCATCATAACGGTTGCTTCGCCCGCTGAAGTCGGACAACTCCGGCAGTGCTGCCAGCTTGCGGCGCTGGTCCGCGAAGAGTTGCGGGCTCAACTGCGTCCAGGTGTGACCACTCGGGACCTGGATGCGTATGCGGAGGAGAGGATTGGCCGGCTGGGCGCCCGCTCCGCGTTCAAGGGCTACCGCGGGTACCCGGCCTCCGTGTGCGTTTCGGTCAACGAGGAGGTCGTGCATGGGATTCCCGGCACGCGGAAGCTGGTGGAGGGCGATCTGGTGAGCATTGATATCGGGATCCTGTTCGCTGGGTTTTACGCGGACACGGCGGTCTGTGAGCCGGTGGGCCGGATCGATGACGCCGGCTTGAAGTTGATCCAGGTGACGCAGGAGGCGCTCCTGGCTGGCATCGCGCAGGCCCGTGCTGGCCGCCACGTGTCGGATATCTCACACGCGATTCAGGTGAAGGTGGAAGGCGCCCGATTTTCCGTCGTTCGGGAATTCGTGGGGCATGGGATCGGCCGGCAGATGCACGAAGAGCCCCAGATCCCGAACTATGGGCAGCCTGGCTCGGGACTGGTGCTTGGGGAGGGCCAAGCACTGGCCATCGAGCCTATGGTCAACGAGGGCACCCCGGCTGTGCACCTCCTGGAGGATGGGTGGACCGCCGTGACGGTGGACGGCAAGCGCTCAGCGCACTATGAGCACACTGTCCTGGTGACGGACGGTGTGCCAGAAGTGTTGACGGCGCGTCCTGCTCATGGCTAAGGAGGCTCCAATCACCGTGGAGGGGAAAGTCGTCGAGGCGCTGCCGAACGCGATGTTTCGGGTCGAGCTGGACAACGGCCATAAGGTGCTGGCGTATGTGTCTGGCAAGATGCGGATGCATTTCATCCGCATTCTTCCGGGGGACCGGGTGACGCTGGAACTCTCGCCGTACGATCTGTCGCGCGGGAGAGTGACATTCAGGTTGTAACTGGAGGCTCAAGATGAAAGTGAGGTCGAGCGTGAAGCGGATGTGTGTGAAATGCAAAATTATCAAGCGCCATGGCGTTGTCCGGGTTCAATGTGTTAATCCGAAACACAAGCAACGCCAGGGGTGAGAGGAGGATACTGAATGGCGCGAGTCGCAGGGGTTGAACTTCCGAGAGACAAACGGATTGATGCAGCGTTGAGGTATATCTACGGGGTGGGGCCGGCGCTGTCCAGGCAGATCTTGGGATCTTCCCAGGTTAACGCTGAGCGTCGAGTTCGGCAGCTTTCGGATGACGAGGTGCATCGTCTGCAATCGGCTGTAGCAAAACATAGAGTCGAGGGCGATCTGAGGCGTGAGGTGGCATCGCACATCAAGCGCCTCATCGACATCGGGTGTTACCGGGGGTGGCGTCATCAGAGGTCGCTCCCTGTGCGCGGGCAGCGTACCCGCACAAACGCCCGCACCCGTAAGGGTCCACGGAAGACCGTAGGGATCTTGCGTGCCAAGCCGCGCCAGGATAGGCGGCGGGGATGAGCGAGATGAGTGAAGAAACTTCAAAGCCGTCCTCCAAGTCGCGGCGCACGGCGCCGGCGCACGCCTTTGCGCATATCAAGGCAAGCTTCAACAACACGATTGTAACCGTCGCGGATCAGGCGGGAGCGGTTATTGCGTGGGCCTCGGCGGGATCGGTGGGCTTCAAGGGCGCTCGTAAGGGGACGCCGTTCGCGGCGCAGCTAGCCGCCGAAACCGCCGCTAAAAAATCCCTGGACGCCGGTGTCAAGGATGTCCCACTGCTGGTGAAGGGGCCCGGCGTGGGCCGCGAAGCCGCGATCCGCGCCTTGCAGGCGGCAGGGC
>CAZPLZ010000250.1:0-3268 GCA_964587525.1 uncultured bacterium
GGTGGCTGCGGGACGAACTGGGGGGGGCGGCCATGCCGCGGGGCTGGCCTTCCCAAGCCGATCCATATGACGTCATGTGCCGGGAAGCGTCTAAGGTGCCTCCAGGCTCAGAAGGGCTTGTGTTTCTTCCATATTTGACGGGAGAGCGCACCCCACATGCGGACCCCCATGCCCGTGGGGTTTTCTTCGGTTTGTCATTGAAGCACAGCGCGGCGCATATGACCCGGGCGGTGCTCGAAGGGGTCGCTTACGGTATGCGGGATTCGCTGGAATTGATAAGGGGGATGGGTGTCCGCGTTACTAAGGTGCGACTCTCGGGTGGGGGGGCACGCAATCCCCTCTGGTGCCGGATCCAGGCTGCGGTCTACGGCGCGACCGGCGCCCGGCTGACTCGCGAGGAAGGGCCAGCCCTGGGGGCCGCGATGCTGGCCGGCATTGGGATGAAGGTTTTCAGGGATTACCCACATGCCGTTCGGGTTTGCGTTACCGACAAAGACCGGTTTCATCCCGAGGCTCGCCTCCAGCGCGCCTACTCCCGCGGCTATCGTCTCTACCGTGAGCTTTATCCTACTCTCCGTCCGCTCTTTCCGAAGCTGACGAAGATTTAATCGACCAAAGCCTATGGTATACCTTTAAGTACAGTTTATCCATATTTTGTTTCTTTTTGACACATAGTTACTTGATTCATAGTGAAACAACTAGCTACAAACAGCGTAAAAGTAAGCATTTATGCTAGGCATGTCCCATGCATAAGTAAAGGCCGCTGGGTTGTGGCTCGGTCATCCTGCTTGGGGTCCTCTAGGGGGTCGCTACAGCGGGGGTTTAAAGTGAGCCAGGCCTGTGCGGCGTGAGCCGGAAGGCAGTGTCCTACTAACACTCTTAAGTAAGGAGGAAGGATCGATGAATCTAAAGCCATTGAGTGACCGTTTGGTTGTAAAACCACTTGAGCAGGAAGAGGAGAAGAAGGGCGGGATTATCATCCCCGACACGGCGAAAGAAAAGCCTGAGAAAGGCGAAGTCCTTGCCCTGGGTCCAGGCAAGCTGTTGGAGAATGGCCAGCGTGCTGCCATGGAGGTCAAGAAGGGCGACAAGATTATTTTTCAAAAATATGGAGGTCACGAACTCAAAGTGGATGGCCAGGAATTGATGATCCTGCGGGAAGAGGACGTCATGGCGGTCGTTCAGTAATCATCGAAAACGAGTTAAACAGGAGGAACCAAGATGGCGAAACAGTTGCTATTTAGCGATGAGGCGAGACGAGCGATACAACGTAGCGTGGACACGGTTGCGAACGCCGTAAAGGTGACGCTCGGACCGCGCGGGCGCAATGTGTTGTTGGAGAAAAAGTACGGCTCCCCTACCATCACGAATGATGGTGTCACCGTCGCGAAGGAGATCGAGCTGCAGGACCCCTACGAAAATGTGGGAGCCCAGCTCATACGCGAGGTGGCCAGTAAGACATCGGACGCGGCCGGGGACGGTACCACGACCGCTACGGTCCTGGCCCAGAGCATCTACAGTGAGGGGCTCAAGAATGTGACGGCCGGGGCAAACCCGATCGCCATCAAGCGAGGTATCGACAAGGCGGTCGAGGCCATTGTGGCTGAGCTCAAGAAGCTCAGCAAAACAGTTAATGATAAGAAAGAAGTGTCCAATGTGGCGACAATCTCGGCTCACATGGACCGTGCCATCGGCGATCAGATCGCCGAAGCGATGGAGAAGGTCGGGAAAGACGGGGTCATCACGGTGGAGGAAGCGAAGTCCATCGAGACCACCCTCGAAGTCGTGGAGGGGATGCAGTTTGACCAGGGCTATGTCTCGCCGTACTTCGTCACGAACTCCGACACCATGGAGGCTGTCTTGGATGAGCCATTTATTCTCATCCACGAGAAGAAGATTTCCTCGATGAAGGACCTCCTGCCACTGCTGGAGAAGACCGTGCAAAAGGCCAAGCCGCTGCTCATCATTGCTGAGGATGTGGATGGCGAGGCCCTCGCCACCCTGGTGGTCAACAAGATCCGTGGAACGATCAACGTGGCGGCGGTGAAGGCCCCAGGTTTCGGCGACCGGCGCAAAGCCATGCTGGAGGATATCGCGATTCTCACGAACGGAAAGGTGATTGCAGAGGAGCTCGGGGTGAAGCTCGAGAATGTCCGTCTGGAGGATCTTGGGAAGGCCAAGCGCGTCACGATCGATAAGGAGAACACCACCCTCGTCGAGGGGGCTGGCGAGAAGAGCAAGATTCAGGGACGCATCAAGCAGCTCAAGACGCAGATTGAAGAGACCAAATCTGACTATGACAGTGAGAAGCTGCAGGAGCGGCTGGCGAAGCTGGCTGGCGGCGTGGCCGTCATCAACGTGGGCGCTGCGACCGAAACCGAAATGAAAGAGCGGAAAGCCCGGGTCGAGGACGCCCTGCATGCCACCCGTGCAGCAGTGGAAGAGGGTATCGTTCCTGGTGGCGGTGTCTCGCTCATGCGCAGTGTCAAGGCCCTGGACGGTGTCAAGGCGGACGGCGACGAGAAGGTCGGCGTGGAGATTGTCAAACGGGCGCTCGAAGAGCCCTTGCGACAGATTGTGGCCAATGCGGGCGCAGAGTCTTCGGTGGTTGCGGATCGCGTGAGGAAAGAATCCGACCCGAACACTGGGTATGATGCGGCCACGGGACAGTTCACGGATATGCTCAAGGCCGGGATCATCGATCCGACCAAGGTGACGCGCAGTGCGCTGCAAAACGCCGCATCGATCTCGTCCCTGCTGCTGACCACGGAGGCGCTGGTGACGGAGATCCCGGAAAAGGAAAAACCTGCGGCGCCGCACGGTCCTCCGGAGTATTAATCGTAAAGAGCTAGGAGAGGGGATGGCTCCACCGGGGCGACCTTGAGTGGAGCCTCTCGCTCAAAGTGAACGACGAAGAACGTCCTGCTCCCGACCCAGGCCCTGCCGCTGAGCGAGACGCGGCGGGGGGGTCGGCAGGGCCCGCAGCGGGTTCATTGGAGCCGCCCTCCGGTGCGGGGGAAGGGAGTGGGCCGCCGATCTCGGTCGAAGATCTTGAACGCGAGGTCGCCGAGATCCATGACCGTTACCTTCGGCTGGCGGCGGATTTTGACAACTACCGCAAGCGCGTGCTCCGCGAGCGGGCGGAGATTCAGGTACATGCCAACGAGGGGTTCGTCATGGAACTGCTGCCGGTCGTGGACAACCTGGAGCGGGCGATCGCGGCTGTGAAGGGAGGCCAGCCGGTTGACCAGCTCGAGGGTATCGTGAA
>CAZPLZ010000251.1:0-3196 GCA_964587525.1 uncultured bacterium
TCACACTCCGTCAGGGGACACTCTTGGCGCACGCGGGCAGGGAAAGTTCATATTTGTCGGGGCGTCCTCTGATAGGTGTGTCCTGTACGACACCCTGCGCTCTGACGGGGTCTACAGGCTGGGCCTGAGACTGATAGAGGCTACAAGATCGCCGGTCTACTCCTGGGAGGGTGACGACGCAAGGCAGAAGCTGGCTGAATACAGCCCAGACCTCAGCCCGCTGAGTGAGGTCGGGACGAGGGTAATCATTGATAGCCCTGAAGAGGAAGTTGTAGAAGCCATCGAGTCGGGGGCGTTCACTCGGCACGTTGGCGAAACCTGGTGGCAGATAATCGAAAAGTTCGATATAGATATATGGGTAGGAGTCTTCGGGCGAAGCGGCAGGCGTATTCGCCGTCCCTCGGACTTGGAGCTACCCACGAGTGACATTGCCCGTTACGACGTTTGGTATCGGGAGCGACTGAACCTTGACTTCGCTGGGACGAGGTATCGCATAAAGCGGGTCCATGTCGTCCGAGACCGGCGAGGCGCTGTCGCCGACGACATTCGTGGTGTCGCCCTTCACAGGGGCGGCATGAAGGTGATGTCGGTGCAGATGCACCATGTTCCACGGGAGGTTTCTGACGCTGTCTACGGGTACATCGAGTTCGACCGGAACCTCGAAGACGAGATGAAGAAGCTGGAATCACCCACCCATTACGCCTTCGACCTGGGCCGAGGGGTCGGTCGAAAGGTAAAGCAGGTTCTGGAGGACGAGCTAAGTAGATTCGCCCGCGAGAAACTGGGCGTCGGCGGAGACCCCCGTGCCGTCGAGCGCGAGAGACATCGTGAGGCCGAGCGCCGGGCGCTCTACGCCATAAACCGGGCCGCGAGGGAGCTTGGCATCACCGGCAGGGTTGGCCCAGGCGGCGGGGGCGGAGGTGGGACCCAGACGAGAACTGAGCACCCGTTGCGCATTGAAATGGCAGCACCCACGTTCCCGCGTGAAGTCAGGCGCGTGAATTATGGCGAAAGCATCCGAGACATAGAGGCCGCTGTCCTGAATGATACTGACCACGACGCCAGGGTACGGCTGAGTATCTACATCTTCCGGGTGGACACTGAGGTGGCGACGCTAGCGTCCGGAGACCTCGTGGTTGCGCCGCACGGAGCATCGGAACCCATCGGGCCACTGAGCGTGGCGTTCTCTGCTGACGAGTATGTCCCCGGCGAATATGTCTTGCGAACCAAGCTGGTGAGTCTGGAAACCGAAGGCTACCCCAAGGGATACGAGTTGCACAAGGTGACCTTCAGGTTCTGGGTGGAGGAAGACCCACCGGAGCGCGGAATCTTCGATGACATCGAGGGGCTGGATTACGGTGAACAGTCCGCCATCGACGCCGAGGCGGTTAGCAGCGACACGGGTGCCTACAAGTTCCAGTACAACGTCTCCCATCCTGCAAAACAGAATTGGGACGAAAACGAGAACGACCTCTACGACTATCTGTTCCGTCTGATGGCCCGTGAGCTAGTCTACATCGACCTCCGCAGCGATGAGTCGAAGTTATTCCAGGCCGAGCATCTGGAGGAACCGTACAAGATAGCTCGCCGGACGGCTGAAGTGCTGGGCGAAATAATGTATCGGTTCTACTCCTGAGCCTGCCATGGCTGTCATCATCCGTGAGACCAGGGTATTAGGGGGCGTCCCGACCGAGGCCGTTCCCGTCTACAAGTCTCTCAGGCCCGTGACCCGCGAAGCCCAGGAGCAGGCCAAGAAGCTCGACGAGTTGCTTGGTGCCAGGATGGCCGACATAGAGGGGGAGATGAAGAAGCTCGGCCTGCTCGACCTGAAGGGAAAGGCCGGGGTGCTCAAGCTATGGTACGAGGCCGGTCAGCGGCTTTCCTTTCTCGACGATGTGAAGCAAGCAGTCACGCCGCCGGAAGACTTCAAGTATGTCTGGAGGGCTCTCTACGACCATGCCGGAGAGCTTCTGCCAGGGCCGGGAAAGTCGCGGGCAGAACGGTATGAAAACAGCCACTTCAAATACTGTGCCCAGGTCGCCCGATTCGACTGGGAGTTCGCCGAGGCGGCGGGCGACTGGACTAGCTGGGTGGAGTTCCTCGATTCCGCCAGCATGCGCGACGACGAAAGGATTATCGACTGGCTGAGAGTGCGCTCTACAGAGAAGCCATCAGGAGAATGGCTGGAGTTTATGCAGGGAGCGCGGCAGGGATGGTTCCGAAAGCTAGCGAGGGCCATCAGGCAGAGATTCAGGAACCGGGAGACAGAGGATATACTGTCGGACAGAGAACTTTGCGGCGAACTAGACGAGGTCTTCGCGGAAGTCGCAGAGGAGAGCAGGCCCTAGCCAGCGTTCTCTTGGTTGACCTGTCCTCGCCGACTTGGTAACTTGCCCGCAGAAGGGTCAATGAACATACTCGACCTGTTCTGCGGGATGGGCGGCCTGTCACTCGGCTTCGCAAGGGAGGGCTTCACCGTCAAGGGTCTGGACGCCGACTCCCACTGCCTGGCCACCTATCGTCATGCTGTCGGCCCAGCCGAGGAGACCGACTTGCGAGTCGAGATACCATCAGAGCCCGCCGACTTACTCCTGGGTGGGCCTCCGTGCAGGCCGTGGTCGCGGCTGAATGTGCAGACGAACCGGCAGGAACATCCTGACCGGCCCCTGGTCAAATCATTTACGGACACTTTGCTGGCGATAGAGCCGCAGAGCTTCCTGATGGAAAATGTTCCGTTGCTGGAAAAGGACAGCCTCTACGAGGAACTTCTTGAATCTGCGGGGCAGGCTGAATACGACTGCGAATCCCGGACTGTGACGTACTCCGATTTCGGTGCCGCCACGTCCCGCCGACGACTCATTCTGTTCGGCTCAAGAGTAGTGACGGCTGAGAAGTTCTGGGATGCACTGGACAGCCGCAAAGCCGTGCCGGAGACGGCGCGTCACGCGCTCGTGCGTTACTGGCACATGGCGGAAAGACAAGCCCCTGACCACGAATGGCCGAAGCTGAAAACGATTGGCAAGTACAGAGAGAAGTACAGGACAGGTAAGTTCGGATGGTATCAGTTGAATCCCGACAGGCCAGCGCCGTCTTTCGGGAACATCAACAAGACATACACGCTTCACCCGGATTCTTTCGACGGTGCAGGGCCTAGGGTGCTGTCCGTTCGTGAGGCGATGGCGCTGATGGGGTTCGA
>CAZPLZ010000252.1:0-3190 GCA_964587525.1 uncultured bacterium
GTTCCGAAAGAAACGCGATGACCTCCCTGTCAATGCATCCTCGACGAGTTCCACGGGTTGGTTGAGGAGCTGACCCACACTTGCGACAGCCGCAGGCGAGTGGTCTACAATGTAAAAATGCCTGATGCCAATGTCAATCGAACCAAGATCCACTATGAAGAACGAGGCGCGGGTGAACCACTCGTTCTCATCATGGGGCTGGGGGCTGATGGATCGCTCTGGGAAGATCATGCCAAGGTTTATGAGAAACATTTTCGGTGCATTTTGATTGATAACCGGGGCGCTGGTGGCTCGGACAAACCGAATGGGCCCTACACCACGAAAATGATGGCTGATGATACCGCGGGCTTGATGGATGCCCTTTCGATTCGCAAGGCCCGCATTGCCGGCATCTCCATGGGGGGCGCCATTGCTCAACAGGTAGCGCTCAACCACCCTGAAAAAGTTCAGAGTCTTGTGCTGATCAGCACCTGGGCTAAGTGCGATACGTATGCTGTGACGATTTTCGAACATTTCAAGAAGATCCGTGCGGCGGTTGATCCTGCACACTTTATGCAGCTCTTACAGTTGTGGATCTTTACCGCACCGCACGTTGAGCAACACATTGACGAGCTGCGCCAGGGACAGAAGGATGCTGGAGCGAATCCTATGCCGCAGCACGCGTTCGAGGCGCAATGTGATGCCTGCATCTCACATGACACGCTCGACCGGTTGGGGCAGATCAAGGCGCCGACGCTGATCACGGTGGGTGATGCTGATATCTTTACGCCCATGCGATTCTCCCAGGTCATTCACAAGAGGATTTCGGGCTCGGAAATGACTGTCTTCCCTGGATGCGGACACGCGCATCACTGGGAGGATCTTGAGAGGTTTAATAGCAAGACGTTAGATTTTTTGAAAAAGCATTAACAGGATGCTGAAAAAGTCCCGTAGGACGGGCCGGATGGAGCGACGCTGGTGAGTCAGCCGAAAATTTCATTCGGAAGCTGGGCGTTTAGTTTTGGACCTTTTTCCAAAAACCCATGGCCGTTCTCGAAGGTCTTGGAGTATACGGCAAGCGCTGGGTACGACGGCGTTGAGTTGAACGGATTTCGTCCCCATCCCCATCCTGATGACTTCAATACGGAGGGCAAATGTGCTGAGCTGAAGAAAGAAATTAACGGGCTTGGCCTGGGGATTTCCGCCTATGCGCCGGATTTCACGAAGGTCCCGCCGGCCCTCGTTGAAACCGAAGCGTATCTGGGGGTCGTGCGAAAGTGCCTGTTCTTTTGTGAAAAACTTGAAATTAAGACCCTCCGTGTTGATACGGCCAGCCCGCCGGATCCATTGTCAATTGAAGAATATGAGAAGCGCTTTGCACGGCTTGCCAAGACGTGGGGTGCGGCGGCCGATGAGACTGCGAAGGCCGGTGTCACCTTGGTCTGGGAATTTGAGCCCGGATTCTGGTTGAACAAACCCAGTGAAGTCAAGCGCCTGACCGAGGCGACGCAGAGCCGGAACTTCAAACTGCTCTTTGACACGAGCCACGCCTACATGGGGGCGGTGGTCGGTGCCCGACACACCGGGGAGAAGGAGACTTTAGCCGGGGGTGTCACCGAGTACGCAACCATGCTTAAAGGTATGATTGGACACCTGCATCTCATTGACTCTGATGGGACCTTGCACGATGAGGAAACCAGCACGCACGCGCCGTTCGGGCAAGGGTATGTGGACTTCAAGGCTGTACTGTCGCCTATGGCTCCCCTCGTCAAAAGCTTCCCGTGGTGGTGTGCGGACTTCTGCTTTTGCGCAGAAACCGAAACCGCCGCGAAAGGGGCGGTCGGTTTCATGCGCCACCTCGCCCGCGAGATTTAATAGTATGGCCAAGATCCGGTTGGGGTGTCAGACCTATACCTGGCAGATGTCATATGAGACGTACCGTGGTCGTCTTGACCATATCATTGGCGTGATGGCGAAGGCTGGCTTCTCAGGAGTCGAGCCAGAAGTCTGTATGTTGGGGAAGTATGACGATCCCTCGCTTTTGGCGGGGGAGTTGAAAAAGAATAACGTTGAACTGGGGGCCCTGTGTTATGTCGCGGATTGGCGTCAGCCCAAGGAAACCGCCGAGGAGAAGGGGGAGGCCGATAAGGCTATGGCATTCATCAAGCATTTTCCAGGTACCATGCTGGCGCTCTGTCAGATGCCCGGCAAGGGTCGTTCCAACCTGAAGGAGCGCCAGGCCAACGTGATTGCCTGTGTGAACGAGGTGTCCAGACGCGCCCAGGGCCAAGGCATTGCGTGCGCGTTTCATCCCAATTCACCGCCAGGTTCGGTGTTCCGGATCGCGGAGGACTACGAGGTACTCATGGATGGCTTGGATCAATCCGTCGTCGGGTTTGCTCCAGACGTGGGCCACATCGCCAATGGTGGGATGGATGCGTTTGTGATCATGAAAAAGTATCGTTCTGTCATCCGGCACGTTCATTTCAAAGATATTTCGAGGGATGGGAAGTGGATCGAGATGGGTCGCGGCATCATTGACTTTCCAGGCATCGTCTCGCATTTGCGGGAGACAGGCTATGATGGCTGGATCATGGTTGAGGATGAGTCCGCGAAAGCCGAGTCCGATCCGGATGCGGTGACCCTTGAGAATGGAACGTACGTCAGAGAAAAGCTCTTGCCTCTGACCTAGTTTTTTTATATTGACGCTGAATGTGAGGCCTTGGCTTTTCAGGTATCGATGTCTGTCGGCGCTGGTGGTGATGCCGATCGTCTTCGGGGGCTGTGCTACAACCTCCGTGGGTGAGGGCGCTGCTGCCGGGAAGGAGGAGAAAATGCCTCATGTTGTTTTTGTGACAGGAGACTGCGAATACCGTTCCGAAATCTCCATGCCGATGGTCGCCAAGATCCTGGAAGCCAAACATGGCATGAAAGTTACCGTTTGCTACGCAACCCATCCTGAAACTGGCGAGCGTGACCCGAAATACCTGGAAAATATCAAAGGCCTGGAAGCGCTTCAGGGGGCTGACCTGGCGGTGATCTTCATGCGTTTCCGGGTGCTGCCTGACGATCAACTCAAACCCATCCTCGACTACGTCAACTCTGGCAGGCCGATTATTGGCTTGCGTGTTGCGACGCACGCGTTCAGGTATCCACCCAATCACCAGCATGCCAAACACAACGATGGGTTTGGCCGCGACGTCTTTGGCCA
>CAZPLZ010000253.1:0-3185 GCA_964587525.1 uncultured bacterium
CCACTCAATCACCAGCATGCCAAACACAACGATGGGTTTGGCCGCGACGTCTTTGGCCAGAGATGGATCACGCACCACGGCCACGGGTCTTCCACCGATGTGTCCATTCTTGAAGGTAAGGAGGGACATCCCATCCTCCGCGGTGTCAAGCATAAGTTTCACGTCCGGTCATGGCTCTATCATGTGACCCCGCTGGTCGGCGACTGCACCCCGCTTTTGCAAGGTACAGCGGTCCAATCAGATAAAAAGGGAGGGGAGCTTGAGGAGTTTCCGCTGGTTCAGCCGGTGGCCTGGACGAAGAGCTTTAAGGGGTCTTCTGGGAGGAGTGCCCGCGTGTTTTTCACCACGCTCGGCCATCCTGAGGATTTTAATGATGAATCGATGCGCCGCCTGCTGATTAACGGTGTCTATTGGGCCCTAGGCCGGGAAGCTGACATTCCTCCGCAAGGCACTTCTGCCACACCAGTCGAAAAATATATCGCTCCGCCGACACATTGATCCGCGAAGTATGCTGCCCTCTCTCCTCTTCCTTGCCGCGATAGGGTCCTGGGCGCTTCCCGGTGAGTGTTCGGGGTCTGTTGCTCCAGAGGTCGGCCGGCCGCCAGCCATCGAACAATTTGGACAAAAAGGGGAAGACCAACGGTACGCCGAGGTGGACCTGACGGCGCAGCAATATCACCGCTTAAAATTCATGCTTAACGAACGCACGAAGCTCGATCAGACCGTGTGGCGTAAGGAGCAGCTGGCCCAGCTTCATGAGAAGGTGTTCGTTCGTTTCTGGGATCGCTTACGCGCCGCAACGGACAAGTTCCCCGTCATGAAAAGCCTCCCGTTCGAGACCCTGCGAATCGGCACGGCAGGCGAAGGCAGCGCGCTTGAGAATGGTGTCCGTCGTATTGCCTTAAAGGGCCCTGGACAAACTCTGACGCATGCCGAATGGGGGAAGCTCCTTGACGAGTATAGGCTTAAAGGATATCGGATCGTCCAGACCGAGTGGCATCATCAACGGTTCGACTGGTCGGGTGGCAGACCACGGTCCGTGTTCAATATCTCCATCCACGCGACGAACGCCGACGACACCGAATGGTACGACATCCGGGGCCCCTTGCACGTGATCTGGCGGGAGCGGGAAGGAGTCTCGGTTCAGACTCAACAACCTCCCGAGCTTAAAACGCTTAACGCCCTCGAGCTCGAGATCGTTAAGCGTACCGGTCCTCCGGTCTTCAAGGAAGCCATGAATCGGGTGTTTGACAATGATGCCTTTCACCACCGGGGGGTGCTCATGAGCTTTGACTTAAACGGTGATGGGAGGTCGGAGCTCGTTCATCCAAGCAGTAACAGCGTCTTCTGGTATCTGCCCGGCGGCCAGTTTAAGAGAACCAGGTTGCTGCAGCATCCCATCCTTCCCATCCCCTGTGGCTTGCTGGCGGATTTCAACGGCGATGGACGGGCGGATCTGCTGTGCACGGCCGGATATCCAACGCCGTGGCTTTTGATGTACTTCGCGGATTCGGATGGGCAGTTCAACCGTGAGGCCGTGGATGCGGTTGATTCACCCCTTAAGAAGTCCCTTGCGTCATCTCTCATTAATCCCTCGGTTTTGACCGCAGGTGATATTGACCACGACGGCGACCTGGATGTCTGGCTCGGGCAGTACAAAAACGCGTACTCACAGGGGTCCATGCCCACTCCCTATTACGACGCCAACGATGGCCCCCCCGACTATTTGCTGCTGAATGACGGCACGGGGAAATTTAAAGATGCCACGGCAGGCTCGGGGCTTACGAAGAAGCGCAACCGGAGGACGTATGGCGCATCGTTCATTGATATGGACGATGACGATGACTTGGATCTCTTCGTGGTGAGCGACTTTGCCGGCGTGGATGTGTACTTCAACGATGGCGAGGGACGGTTTACCGATGTCACCAGGCAAGCGCTGGATATCCCGACGAACTTCGGGATGGGCTTCACGACGGGTGACTTCGACCTGGATGGCCGGCTGGATTTTTTCGTTACGGGCATGGCGTCCACCACGGTACGCCGCCTGGAGGCGATGCGGCTCAAGCGGGACGATAAGCCTGACATCTACCGGATGCGGTGGCCTATGGGCTACGGCAACCGGATGTATGTCCAAAGGGGGCCGGGCCGCTACCGGCATCCGCCCTTCAACGATTCTGTGGCGCGTTCGGGCTGGTCCTGGGGTGTCGTGAACCTGGACTTCGACAACGATGGCGACCGGGACCTGTATATCACCAATGGATACTACAGCGGAAAGTCGGCTGAAGACTATTGCAGCCGCTACTGGTGCCACGATGTGTACACGGGCACCTCCCACGACGACTTGGTCACGCAGGTCCTTTTGTCCATCTCGACGCAATGGTTGAACAGCAATCAGATCTCCTGGAACGGTTACGAGAAGAACGTGTTGTTTATGAACTTAGCCGGTAGGGAGTTCGTCAACGTCGCCTTCCCGATGAACGTGGCGCTGGAGCATGACTGCCTCAATTGTGTGACGGACGACTTCGACTTGGACGGCAGGCCCGATTTGGCGCTCCTGTACGCGGACCGAACCGGTGCCAGAGCGTCCTTAAAGCCGCAGTTCGGGATCAAGGTCCTGATGAACAAATTGCCGAATCCGCACAACTGGATCGGGGTTCGCCTACATGGGCGAAACGGCGTTGCGCCGTATGGGGCCAAGGTCACCGTCATCACTCCTTTAGCCAGGCAGGTCGCCGCGGTGGTGACGGGCGATTCCTGGCGCAGCCAGCATGCCCCCTTAAAGCATTTCGGTTTAGGCGCCGCCAGGCGCGTGGACTCCTTGGAGGTACGATGGCCGAACGGAAAAACCTCAAGAATGGAGAAGCCCGCAATCAACAGATACCATGATATGGTCCCTCCCGAACGCTGAGTGAGCCCGCAGGAATGGGGGTTTAGATAATAAAGGAGGGCTGGGCCCCGCTAGTGTTTGAACTGCAGATAGGTCATACTGTCATTTGGGAGCATGCGATTAATCGCTGGCCTGTTCGCCCTTGGCCTTACACTCATAAGTTCCTACGCTCGCGCTGACGGTGTCTGCTGCCTGTGGCAAAACCCCGTCGCTCCGTTTATCACATACGACACGGTGTTCCCGAACTGGTACCAAGTCCCCGCAGCCAGTTTCATCGTCTGGGAATATGCCGATGACG
>CAZPLZ010000254.1:0-3138 GCA_964587525.1 uncultured bacterium
GGCAGGGCTGGAGATTACGAACATCAAGGATGTCACCCCCATCCCGCATAACGGCTGCCGGCCACCCAAGCGGCGGAGGGTGTAAGGCTAGATGGCGCGACTGATTGGTCCCAAGTGCCGTCTATGCCGCCGCGAGGGCATGAAGCTCTTTCTGAAGGGGGCACGGTGTTTTTCGGCGAAGTGTGCCATTGAGCGACGGCAGACGCCCCCCGGCATGCACGCGGACCGACGAAGAAAAAAGATGGAGGATTACGGCGTCCAGCTTCGGGAAAAACAACGATTGAAGCGGCTCTTTGGCCTGTTTGAAGCCCAATTCGTCCGTTTCCTGGAAAAGGCTTCTCGCCAAACTGGGAACACGGGTGAAAATTTTCTCCGCCTGCTGGAGATGAGGCTGGACAACGTGTTGGTCCGCATGGGCTTCGCCCCCTCCCATGCGGCGGCCCGCGAGATGGTTGTCCATGGGCACGTGACGGTCAACGGCGAGCGAGTCGATATTCCCTCGTTTCTGGTGAGTGCGAACGACGAAGTGCGTGTCGTCTCGGCGGCAATGAAGGAGGCTGTTGAAGCATCCCTGAAAGCGGTGCAGGAGCGCGGGGGAGTCGCTGGGTGGGTTGAGGTGTCCCCTGATGAGCTGAAGGGGACGGTCAAGTTCCTGCCGAACAAGGAAGATATCAGTCTTCCGGTCGATGAGGGGCTGGTCGTGACGTATTATTCGAAATAGCAGGCAGCGAGGATATTTTCTTTGATGTTATTGAAAGGTGGTTTGCAGGCGGTGTTGAAAGGTGGTTTGCAGGCAGTGTTGAAAGGTGGGTTGCAGGCAATGTTGAAAGGTGGTTTGCAGGCAGTGTTGAAAGGTGGGTTGCAGGCAGTGTTGAAAGGTGGGTTTAGTAAATAGATAGGAGGCCCTATGCGCTGGAAAGAATTTACGATTCCGACTCGCTCTGAATTTGAGGTCGAAACTCTCACCCCGTTGTACGGAAAGTTTCTGATGGAACCCTTTGAGCGGGGCTATGCGCTCACCGTTGGGAGCGCGCTTCGTCGGGCGCTGTTGTCCTCGATCGAAGGTGCGGCACCAGTTTCAGTTAAGTTCGACGGGGTCCAGCACGAGTTCAGTACGATGGCTGGCGTGCTGGAGGACACCCTGGATATCGTGCTGAACATTCGTCAGCTCAGGGTGCTGATTCACGGGGCGCCACCGAAGACCCTCCGGCTTCAGGCGGAAGGTGCCCGCAAGGTGACGGCAGCCGATTTTGAACCCAATCCCGAGGTGGAAATCCTCAATCAAGATCTCCACTTGGCCGCCCTGACCGAGAAAACCTCTAAACTGTCGTTCGAGATTGAGCTCGATATGGGCCGCGGGTTTATCCCGACCGAGCGGAACAAGCGTCCAGACGCCCCGATTGGTGTGATTGCCTTGGACGCCAACTTCAGTCCCATCACCCGCGTTCGCCATGATGTCGAAAACACTCGAGTGGGTCAGGTCACGGATTTCGAGCGCCTGGTGCTGGAAATTTGGACCGACGGTCGAGTGACACCTGA
The DNA here is from genome assembly GCA_964587525.1 of uncultured bacterium. Taxonomy (GTDB): domain Bacteria; phylum Oederibacteriota; class CAKKQC01; order CAKKQC01; family CAKKQC01; genus CAZPLZ01. The sequence goes on from CAZPLZ010000254.1 coordinate 1,540, forward strand.
GAGAGCGCTGGATGAAGCGGGGTTCGTCCTGCGTGAGCATTTCGCCCTTCTCGTTAAGGAGGAGGGCGACCACGGCGGATCCCAGCAGGTGAAAGAAACCGAACGAGTGAAAGAGCTTGTGCTCAAAGGTATTGAAGAGCTGGATTTGTCGGTGCGCGCGCTCAACTCGCTGCACAACGAGAACATCAAGACGATTGGCGAGCTTGTCGCCAAGACGGACGAGGATCTGCTCAAGTTCAAGAACTTTGGCCGGAAATCCCTGGAGGAGATTAAAGCGGCGCTTGGCACGATGGGACTTTCGCTGGGGATGGAGGTGAAGTGAGGCACCGCAGGGCCTTCCGTAAGTTCAACCGCACGTTTGAACACCGGCTTAGGATGCTCCAGCACCTGACCGAGGGGCTGTTCAAGTGCTATCAAATCGTGACGACCGTGGAGAAAGCTAAAGCGACCCGGTCGCACGCCGAGCCGCTGATCACGCTGGCCAAGCGTGGGGATTCCCAGGCGCAGCGCCAGGTCCGGCGGGTGATTCATGACAAGGTCGCCTACCGGACGCTCTTTGAAAAGCTTGGGCCTCTGTATGCCGGACGGAAAGGCGGTTACACACGTGTGATACGGCTGGGTCGCCGCCCGGGCGATGGCGCAGAGCAAGCTGTACTGGAGCTCGTGGACCGAGAGCAGTTGGGGCCGCCGCCGGGTAAGTTTCTAAAGATTAAGAAGGAGGCTAAAGAGAAGGTAGGTGCCGGAGCACCTTAGCAGAGGACTGCTATAAAGAATAAGGGAAAGTCGCTGCGAATCGAAGCCGTCAGGGGGACTCAGGACATTCTCCCTGGAGAGACCGCCCGCTGGATAAAGGCCGAAACCACAATCCGAGATGTGCTTCAGCGGTACGGCTTTAGAGAAATCCGCACCCCGGTGTTTGAGATGAGCGAACTGTTCAAGCGCCCGCTGGGTCTGGGCTCGGATGTCGTCGCCAAAGAGATGTACGAGTTTACCGATAAGGGCGGCCGTCAGCTTGCCCTGCGGCCAGAGGGCACCGCACCGGTCGTGCGGGCCTTCGTCAATCATGGCCTCTACGCCAAGGGAGGCCGCCAGAAGCTGTTCTACCTCGGGCCGATCTTTCGCTATGACCGCCCGCAGGCCGGCCGCTTTCGCCAGCACCACCAGGCCGGCGTAGAGGTCTTCGGTAACCCGGCGGCCTCCCAGGACGCGGAACTCGTCGCCCTCGGGGCGCACATCCTTTGCGAACTTGGCATTCAAGAATACGAGTTGCGCGTGAATACCAGCGGCTGTCCCACGTGCCGGCCTGGGTATGAAGCGCGGCTGCGCGCCTATGCGTTTCAGAGGAAGGACCGCCTGTGCGAGGACTGTCGTAGCTATCGCCTTGCGCACAATGTGCTCCGCATCTTGGATTGCAAAAATAGCAGCTGCCGCCAGCAGACTCACGATCCTCCTGGTATTCTCGACTCAGCATGTGAGGAATGCCGGGCACACCACCAGGCGTTTCTCGGCCATCTGACGGCATTGGGGATCGCTTATCTCAAGGATATAAGGCTCGTCCGCGGGTTTGATTATTACACCCGGACTTCATTTGAGTTTGTG
>CAZPLZ010000255.1:0-3104 GCA_964587525.1 uncultured bacterium
CGGGTGGGTTGCCCGCGGAGGCTACTACGCGACCGAGATTAGGACGCCTGGCATACGGCCTGGGCTTGTAGGCCCTTCTCGCCCCGCACGACATCGAACTCTACCGGCTGGCCTTCGGCCAGCGACTTGAAGCCGTCGCCAGCGATGGCCGAGAAGTGCACGAAGACATCCTCATCACCGTTAGCGGGGGTGATGAAGCCGAAGCCCTTGCTATCGTTGAACCACTTTACGATTCCATTCTCTCTGTTCATGTTCACATCCTTGAAACACTGCCGCGCACGGCAGTCCGTTGAGCTGCTCTTGGCAGCCGTGAGGAAATTGGGTGTTCTAGCTAGTGGGGTGCTTTGGGTACTCAACATTGTTGCATGTGTTGCCTGAGCGCGGCTTCCTAGCCCAAGGCGGCCCCGTTGACAACCCTCTGCGCCAGTCATCCCAGGCCCGATCGGCGACGGATGGAAATCGAGGCTCGGCAGGCCGGCGACAGGTCGCTGACCGACTGCCCGCGATTTCTCCCACAACTCGACGAGGCTACGGCCTTTCCGTCGCCAGCGGTGTGCCATCTTAGGGCCTATGTTCTGCTCGACCGGCGGGGAAGGGCTCAGTCAGCCGGTGCAGAGAGCCTCTGCATCGAGCTCAAAGGATTTCTCGATGATCTTGAAAAGGAAGCGCCAGCTCATGGGCGCCGCCCAGGTCGCATCCTTGCTTTTTTTTCGGAGCCGACGCCGACGCAGGATCTGAGCGGTGTTGTAGGCCATCAGCCGCAGCAGCCCCAGGCCCCAGATCGCCGTACCTTGAGTGCACCAAGGCCCCGCATCTTCTCGCCACTGTAGATCTAGACTGTTGAACGCAATCTCGACTCCCCAATGATTGCGCACGAGAAGTAGGATCTGTTCGGGTGTCAGGAAGTCCCATGCCAAGGACGTTATGAAGAACCGGTCCTCGGTTTCAATCGTGCCGTTGGAGTGTCGGGTTTCCTGGCGCACCAACCAAGTCTGACGTAGGTGCGTCCACGTACCCACGCTGTTTTCCATGCCGGCCATCTCGTCGGTTCGCCAAAGGCGACGACGGATCGCTTTACCATTGCGAACCTCCCAGGGCGTTTCCAGCTCAGGCTCCTGGGTCTGGGTCAGCGGCAAAAGCAATGCTCGAGCTTCGGCAAAAAGCTCCGGCTGATTACCCTTGAGCCCCCAGAGATAGTCGTAGCCCTCATCGACAACGAGGTTGGCGTTGCCCAGCGACGTCAGTCCCGCATCGCCATCGATGATACGAAACATGTCGCCATGACCGTACGCACGTCTGAGGCCGGCAAACATCTCCGGAAACATCGTCGACTCCCCGACACCTGGTGGCAACGGCAGCTGGTAGACGCACGGCTTGGCCTCGGCCGAGGTGAGTGTCGCTCGAAGAGCCGGCATTAGAAAGTATGACTTTCCTCGCTTGTTTTCCTCGTCCTTGCTCAAATGCCATTTCTCATTCTTCTTCGAACGCTTGTGGCCTGTACCGTCTGCATCGTGATTGAGCGTCGCCAAGTTTTTGCCGTCCACCGTCATCACGCCACAGGGTAGTCCCACCGGTCCAAGCATTTTACTGCGGTGAAAGCCGCGCACTCGATACACGAGCTTGTCCAACAAGTCGTCGGCATCCAGGCGTTGGGCCTCCGTATCTAGCGTGGTGTCGGAGATGGCCGCTGGCACGAGCGTCCGTGTCCACGGGCCGAGACCTCCGGTCATTTCCTCCACGTCGCGCAACGTCGGCTGGTTTGAGGTCAGACCCAGCTCCAGCGCCCACAGGATCGAGCCCATCGGATGCTCGACCTTGCCCTGCTGGCGTAGGTCCGGAGCGTCTTGGTGCGTCCAACCCTTGGCCCCACCTTTCGTTTGTTTCGCTAAGAATTTCAGTACGCGCCTCTTGGCGGGCTCCTTGTTCTTCATGTAGCCTCCCGGCTTGTGGTTTGCGGTTTACGGCGTGGAAGCCCTTCCCCGCCAATCGATGAGGCGTTGATACCTCATCGGTCAAGCTGAGGGGATCGTGCTGTGCACGGCACGATCCCCTTTGATGCGCTCAACGAAACCGCGAGAGCATCGCCGCCAGGTGGTCGGCTATATCGGCGGCCTCGTCGTGAAGCTTGATGTCGAGTGCTTTGAAGGCCAACGCAACATCGAGGATTGCGACAACTTCGTTGGCTGAGCCTCGGGCGGTATGGAAGTAGCGACGCCGATCCCGTGCGGAGCTTTTGCCTGCGCCCTCGGAAAAATTCAACGTGATGCTGGAGGCTGCTCGCCGGAGCTGGTCAGCGAGGTGAGCGTGGCCCCGGGGCAACCCGTGGATGACATGTGTGCTGAGCCGAATCAGCTCCAGGCTCTTTCGGTAGATGCGAGTGTCGGTGTGTAACCTTTGGCGCCGGCGAGATCGGGATCCAGTTCCGGGCGGGCTCGAGATCCATCTTGCATTCCCCCCGAATGACTTGCTACGCTAGCGCTGACTGGCTCGCCGCTAACGGCCCCTCTGGGGGCAGGCGAGGAGATGGCGCAGTTGCCACGTGGCAACCGGGGGACGTCGGACGGGTTGCACAGAACGGCCCTACCCTGAATTAGTCAGCAATATCAATAACTTACAGGGCCTCGGTGGATCTTGTGTGACCGCCGCGACAGGCATTCAGCGCAACCGCAGGTGGATCACCGAAACCGCCGCAAGTGGATCAGTTTCTGACCGCCGCCGAAGGTGTAACATAGCTGCTCCCTTGTTGGTGCCCCTCGCGGGCGTCTCGCCCTGGTCGGGCGCACGCGAGGGGCACCAACAAGGGAGCAGCGACGCCAATCGATACTCGATACCGAGACCGACAGCCGACAAGCGAAAAGGCGAGAGTCGAACCTCGCCGGGTCGCATCTCGTTCCTCGCTGATCGGGACTCGAAATCGGTATCGGTATCGCCATTTCGGCCCCTCGAGAGCCGAATGCGAATCTTCCACGGTCGATTTCTGGCTGCGGCCCGAGTGGTAACCGCGAATTCAGCCCCTCTCACCTCCGAGGCCGATCACCAATCAAGCCTGCGAGGGCAACGGGCTGCATCCGCTGATGGACGGCCACGTGCACGCCTTCGAGCGC
>CAZPLZ010000256.1:0-3073 GCA_964587525.1 uncultured bacterium
TGCGGAGCAGGGCTTGAGGGCGGGGTTGCCCTCGCTCGTGGACCCCCTTCCTGAAGCTGTGCGGGCCAAGTTCAATCTCACGGGATTGCACGAGGCGCTCCGGCAGGCCCACCGTCCGGCCAGGTGGGCGGAGTGGGAACAATCCAGGCGGCGGCTGGTCTTTGAGCAGCTCTATTTATTACAGGTGCAGCTGGGCTTAAGCCGCATTGCCATCTCTCAGATTCGGAAGCAGCGGCAGTACACGCTAAACGGCGCGAAGCTGGGGAAGGTTCTGTCCAACCTGCCGTTTACATTGACCGGGGCGCAGCGCCGCACGATTGAGGATCTGAAATCCGATCTGGCCCTCGCGTATCCGATGAACCGTCTGCTGCAGGGGGATGTCGGATCCGGCAAAACCGTCGTGGCGGCGGCGGCAGTGGCCGCTGCGGCTGACTCCGGGTACCAGAGTGCGGTCATGGTGCCCACCGAGATTCTGGCCGAGCAGCATTTCCACACATTCCGCCGGCTGTTTGAACCGGCGGGGATCCGGGTGGGTTTGCTGGTGAGCGGCCAGTCCAAGACTGAAAAGAAGCAGTTGCACGCTGGCCTTACCGGCGGCTACTTCGATCTGGTGGTCGGGACGCATGCGTTGATCGAGCCGGACGTGGAAATTCCCCGCCTGGGGCTGGTCGTGATCGACGAGCGGCATAAATTCGGTGTCCGGCAGCGGGCCAAGCTGGAAGCGAAAGGGAAGCACCCGGACCTTTTGATGATGACCGCGACCCCGCTCCCACGCGCGCTGATCCTCACCCAGTACGGTGACACGACACTTTCGTTGCTCGATGAGATGCCGCCGGGACGCGGGGGGATCACCACCGCGTGGATGCACGGCGCGGCCCAACGGGCGGGGGCCTATAAATTTGTGGCAGACCGCCTGGCCCAGGGCGAGCAGGCGTTCGCGGTGTTTCCGCTGGTCGAGGAGAGCGAACACATGGAGCTGCGCAACGCGACCAAGGAATTTGAGCGGCTCAAGCACGTGTTTCCGCGTTTCAGACTTGGGCTCATTCATGGGCAGATGGCAACCGGTGAGAAGGAAGCGGTGATGCACTCGTTTACAAGCGGGGAGATTGCGCTGCTCGTGTCCACGACCGTGGTTGAGGTGGGCATCGACATGCCCGATGCCACCGTCATGCTGATCGAGCATGCCAACCGGTTCGGCCTGGCGCAGTTGCATCAGCTCCGCGGCCGGGTCGGCCGCGGCCCCAAACCCTCCTCCTGTTTTTTAGTGACCACCGGTCAAATCACGGCTGAGGCTCGCCAGCGGTTGACCGTGATGGTCAACACCCTGAGCGGGTTCGAATTGGCCGATAAGGATCTCAAGCTCCGCGGTCCGGGAGAGCTATTCGGCGTGAAGCAACACGGCGCCTTGGACGTGGAATATCTTGATCTCCTGCTGGACGTGGCGGAGCTTGAAGCTGCCCGTCGCGAGGCGGAGGTGTTGCTGAAGCGTGATCCGAAGCTGTCCACGCCGGAAGGGAAGCGGCTTCGCCAAGCTCTCTCCACCCGTCTCGCGGACACCTGGGGTCTCATCCGGGCAAGCTGATGTGTTGGGGCGTATGGCTGTGAGGATCGGTTCGGGAGGCTTAAGAGGCCGGAAGCTCACGATCCCGGCAGGAATGGTTACCAGGCCTCCTCTGGCTCGCATCAAGAAATCGTTGTTTGATATCCTCTCCGCCCGGCTACCCGGCACCCGGGTTCTGGATGTCTATGCCGGATCCGGAAGCTTTGGACTGGAGGCCATCTCGCGGGGCGCGGCGGAAGCGGTGTTGGTGGAATCGTGGGGACCTGCGGCTCGCGCGATCCGGGATAATATATCGAGGCTGGGTCTTGAAGGAAACGCGCGATTGATGAAGCAGGACGCGGAATCCGCCATGAGCGCTTTGGCAGAAAGCGGGAGTGAATTTGACGTGATATTTTTGGATCCGCCGTTTGGTGCGAATCGGGCCGTGGAGCTGCTGAGCCTGGTGGCGCGGCTCCTTGCTGCTGAGGGCCTCGCGGTGTTGAGGGGTCCGCGTGCGCGGCATCTGCCCACCAACCACGCCGGGTTGATCCTTCAACGGATCAAGACGTACGGCGCATCCCAGGTCGGGTTTTACGGGCGAGTCTCAAGAGCTCGCGAATTGTACGAAAAGGAGGACTAGATGCGAATTGCGGTGTATCCGGGAAGCTTTGACCCGATTACGTACGGGCATGTGGACCTCATTCGCCGCGGGCTGACCATCGCGGACCGTTTGATCGTGGGGGTGCTGGGGAATCCCCTCAAACACCCGCTGTTCACGACCGAGGAGCGGGTGACGCAGGTCCGGCGGACGGTAAGAGGGTACCGCCAAGTCCGGGTGGTCATGTTCGATGGCCTGCTGGTGAACTTTCTCAAACGCATGAAGGCGCATCTTATCCTCCGCGGCCTGCGCGCGGTCTCTGATTTTGAATACGAGTTCCAGATGGCATTGATGAACCGCCGGCTGGATCAAACGGCTGAAACGGTCTTTCTGACACCGGCGGAGCCGTATACGTACTTGAGCTCCAGCATCGTTAAGGAAATTGCGCGGTTTGGGGGTGACATTCATGGCTTGGTCCCGCCACACGTCGCCACCGCCCTCCGTGATAAATACAAGTGAATCACAAGTCCGGGTTTGTGGCGGTGTTGGGGGTGCCGAACGTTGGTAAATCCACGCTGGTCAACATCCTGACTGGGCACAAGGTGTCGGGCGTCTCCTCTAAACCGCAGACGACCCGGCGGCGGATTCTGGGTGTGCGGACCGAACCCGGCTGCCAGATCATCTTTGTGGACACACCAGGTTACTGCGAGTCCGGGAACCGGCTTGGTGAGCTCATGGGTCGCACCGTGATGTCCGCCGCTAGAGAATCCGACATCATCCTGTACGTGGTGGATGCCGTCAAGCCGGAATCGGAGGAGAGGCTCACCAAGCTCCTGGGGCGCACGAAAGTCCCGGTGCTGCTGGTGGTTAACAAAATCGATCTGGTCCCCAAGCCGGAGCTGTTGCCGCTGCTGGAGCGATTGAACGGCCTTTTA
>CAZPLZ010000257.1:0-3063 GCA_964587525.1 uncultured bacterium
CTCCTCCTGCACGTCCAGACGCGCCAGGGTCTCGAGGAGCTCCGGGTCTTCGTGGACCGGCACCCCGTGCTGCTTCGCCAGCTCGAGAATGCGCTCCGCGATGGCGCCCTTGCCTTTGGCCACCACCTTGGGCGCACGGTCCCGGGCAAGGTCGTACCGCATCGCAATGGCGCCGCGTGGGCCGCGACGGGGTTCGTCCGCCATCAGGCTTTCACATCCACAGAGGAGGGCGGGGAAACCGGCGTCTCCTCCAGTTGAAGATCGAGAGAGCACTGAACCACGTGGAATTTGTAACCGCGGAGCCGCTGTAACAGCTCTGGCAATTCCTGATTGATGAAGGCCTGCACCTCGGCGTTCAACACACGGAACATAAGCTTCAGCGCCGGTTCTAGAACATGTATCTGAACGCGGATAGCGCCCAGCTCCCGGGTGTCAAGACTTAAGTGGATGTTCGCGGGGTGGCGGCGATCCCGCTTCTGCCTGCCCTTCCCCCGGCGCCATGAAACCTGGATGGTACCCCCCCGCAGCGCGGTGCCCTGAACCAGGGGGATCTGCACAGAGGCCACGGTCGCATCGTCAGTGCTCCCACGACCTGCCTCCGCGGGCGATAAGGGGGGTGCCTCCTCCGAAAGCAGCCGGAAGGTGGGGGTGTCTTTCAACTCCTGAACAGCCACGGAGATCACCTCACCCCGCTGGACGGTGACCCCCTTCAACTCCGCCGTCACCGGAATGCCGCGGAAATTCACGATCGCCTTGCCATCAGCCAAGACTTCGGTGATCCGGCCTCGCAACCTCTGGCCCAGGGTGAGCTGGGCCGCCAGATCAGAAAAATTTTTGTCCGGCTGAAGCAGCAGCTTAACGGGAAGTCCCTGGGCATTGAAGATGGGCATCAGGCCCCCCTCACCCTACCCTCTCCCCCCTTGGGGGAGAGGGTAAAGAGAGAACACGCAGCCCATCACACCTGTTTCCCTTTGGTCCGGATGAGAAGTTCCACCTCGCCCCGCGGCAACTTGATCAACTTGGCGATGTCGAGGGCGCTAAAGCCCTTTTGGGAAAAATCCAGGACCTGCCGGTACTTCTCCTGCCGTGCCTCACTTGAGTCCGCGTTGCCGGCCACAGACGTAGGTTGCGGAGAAGCTTCATTCTCCCCCCTCACCCTCCCCTCTCCCCCCTCCGGGGGGAGAGGGGTGAAAGGAGAAGGGGGAGGAGTGAGTGGAGCTTTCTCGGTCATCTCCTTCAGCTTCTCAATCCGCTCGTCCGAAGCCGCAATGGCCCGTTGCACCTCAAGCTGCTTTTCGCTAAGACGCTCCTGCAGATCGGCCGAGGTTTCCTTCATCTCCTTGATGAGGACGGACAGGGTGGACATCATTTCCCGGTAGGATTCCTGTTCATCGCTCCCAGCCGCGCTGCCCCTCCAGCCACGCCCAACCAGCAGCAGGAGGATCAGGAACAGGAAGACGAGATTGACGAGGAGCTGGAAATAATCAAACGCACTCACGATTCGACTCCTTTCAGTCGCTCACCGTGACCCTGAGCGAGCGCAGCGAGCCGAAGGGCGAAGCGAGTCGAAGGGTCATGTTTTTGAGTCTTTGGTGTTAGACGACGAGATCGATCCTCGAGCCGCCCCTCGTGGGGGAAGGCTCCCCTTGCGGTTCTGACGACGGCCGCCTCCCACGCGTGCGTCTTGGGCTGCGCCGCCGCGGGTTTTCGCCTCGCTCCTCCCCCAACACCTCGGGTCGTTCCGCTCCAGGCTCAAATTGCGGCGCCTGAACCTGCGACGGGCGCAGGCTGGCCGTCCGTTCCAGCGCTGCGGCGAACGCCTGCTGGCTCACCTGGGGCTGGGCCACCTGCTGTTGCTGCTGGTGCTGCACGTTGAGCGCTTGCACGACTGGTGCCTGCATCTCGACGGGCCGCATTACCTTAACGGCCCCACTTTGACTTCCGCCCCCTTCTCGGTCAAGGTGCAGTACCGCAGCTCATCCACGATATGTTTCCTCGAGCTGCCAACCGTCACCCTGACCCCCGGATGCACCGTGCCCATCACCGAGATCTTCGCCTTCTGGTGCTTCCGCTGCTCTTCCTCTTCGGCCATAAGCTTCTGCAGCTGCTCCTGCAGAGGCTTTACGTCGTTCATGAGTTTGAATTGCACGCGGGTGAGCTTGGCCAGCGTCTCCTTTTTATCCGGCGGGAGCACGCCGCCCTTCTCCTGAACATGCTTGAGCATCGCAATACCCTTCTGGGACTTGTCGAGATCCTCCTCCATCTTCTTGACTTGCTCCGTGAGCGCCGTGATCTCATTTTTACGCGCGACGTTCACACCCACCATCAGCGAGGTGGGCGTGGCCATGGTGCTGGAGCCGATGGTGCTGGCCGTGATACTCTCCTCCGCCCTGATCTCGCCACCCACGATCATGCCTCGCTTTCCGGTGAGCTTGATGGAATACGCGCTGACCTTAGGGCAGTGCAGGAGGCCTTCCTCGGAAACCAAATTGCCCTTGGCCTCGATCACCGCATTCCGGATGTATTTGGCACTCACATTACCGCCCGCCACGATCTTGGCTTTGCCTCCCTGTCCCAGCACGCCGCCCTTGATCATCACGCTGCCCCCCGCTGTGATTTCGGCGTCGTCCACCACCCCGTCCACGGTCACATCATCCTTGGCCGTGATTTTTAAGCCGGGCTGGACATTCCCGCGGACGACCACGCTCCCCACGAAATCAATGGATCCCGTGGACAGATCCACATCCCCGTTGATCTCGTACAGCGCCATCACGGCGAGCGTGTTGTCGATAAACTTGACCACGCCGTCCGCCGCGGCCACCAGAATGTGCTCGTTGCCCAGCGCGTGCTCCACCCCCTGCCCGATGGTGACGCCGCTTGGCTGGCCGTCCCGCGCCGGGATCTCCTCGCCCCGGATAGACTTGCCAGGAGTGCCCTTGGTCGGCAGAATCCGGCGCGCGATGGCCTGGCCTCGCTTGGTGTTGTCAATTTCCTTGACCGCAAAGTAGTCCACACGTTCCTGGCCCTCTTCTTTTTTCACGCTCGCCTTGGTTGCCACCTTGC
>CAZPLZ010000258.1:0-3021 GCA_964587525.1 uncultured bacterium
AGGCCGAGGAGTCCGTTAGTACCGACCTGGGAGACGTTGCCCTGGTGATTGACCGCAAGATCGACCAAAAGCTCGACGACTCCGAGGAAAGGACCAGGGCACAGTTCGAGCGGCAATCCGTCGAAAGCGCCCGCGCGAACCACCAGATTTTCGTCCAACAATACCATCCGGATTTTATGTTGATCGAGCAAAACCCCCAGGATCTTCACGAGTGGATTTTGGGGTTGAACAAGCGTGATGGCGATGCCATGGAGCGGATCGTCCGCGATGGCCAACACCATGAAGTGGTCGCCATGCTCAGCCGGTACAAATCCGAGCGGGGCATCAAAGATTTCCAGGAAATCCTGGATCGAGAGTCCAATGGCGGGAGCAATCCCGCAGAGGACCCGGCCAAAGGCAAAACCCAACGGCCGGGAAGCGCGGACCAGCTTGTGGCTGCGGAGGCTGTCCGATCAAACGGCACCACCATTCCGCTCATGACCCCAGAGAATGCCCAGCCCGGAGACGAATTCGAGCAGGCGTTCAATGTGTTCGCGGCGGAAAAGTAACCAGAAGCTGAGGAGATTCAATCATGCCCAACACGATCTATGGGGACATCGCGCCCCGCACCGCCGCGTGGGCCTCCACCGAGTTCCTGAAGCGGGGGGTGCCTTACCTGACGATCGAAAAATTCGGCCAGCTCAAGCCGATTCCCAGGAACAAGACCGACACCGTGAAGTTCCGGCGGTACAACGCGCTGGCCCTGGCCCTCACGGCGTTGACTGAAGGGGTCACCCCCGCGGGGTCGAGGCTGACCCACACGGACGTACAGGCCACCCTTTCCCAATACGGTGATTACGTCGAAATCACCGACAAGGTGATTGAGCTGCACGAAGACCCGGTACTGAAGGAAAATATGCCGGTGCTTGGTGAGCAGGCGGCGCAGACGCTGGAAACCGTCCGGTTCAATGTCCTCAAAGCCGGAACCAACGTTTTTTATGCAAACAGCGTGGCAGGCCGTTCCTCGGTGAACAACGCGGTTTCCCGGGCTGATATTCGCCGGGTGACCAAAGCGTTGCAGCGCCAGAACTGCCGGTTCATTTCAAGCGTGCTGAAGTCGAGCGTGAAGTACGACACGCACAACATCGAGGCCGCGTACATCGGTTTGGTGCATCCTGACCTGGAAAGCGACATCCGGGACATGACCGGGTTCATCTCGGCTGCCAGCTACGGGACCGAGAAGGCGATGGAAAACGAGATTGGCGCCGTCGAGCACGTCCGGTTCGTGAAGAGCACGATCATCCTGCCCTGGACCGCTGCCGGTGCCCCGGATACCGGCGCGTTCGAATCCACGCTGAGCAACAACAACGACGTTTACCCCATCCTGATCGTGGGGAAGGACGCCTACGCGGTTGTCCCTCTGCGCGGGTCCGGAGCGGTGCACCTGATGGTGGTCAACCCGCAACCGGCAGCCTCCGACCCGCTGGCTCAGCGCGGAACCATCGGATGGAAGTCTTGGCAGACGGCGGCGATCCTCAACGATGCGTGGATGGCTCGCCTGGAAGTCGCTGCCACCGTGTAAACCAACCCATCGCGGCGGATGGCGAACTGAAAACAATCCTACTTGATGGAGAACCGAGATGAGCAGGGTTTTTCTAAACAGCGAAGTCCTGCGGTTGTTGGCCCGTGCGGCCCTGGATAAAGGGCTCACCGCGGCGGGGCTGGCCATCGGAAGCACGGCCAGTAAATACAAAACCGCCAACACCCTGACGTACCTGATCAACGGCATCGCCTTCACGTCCGGCCACGCGGACATTAATCCGGACTCGGACACGGCAGAGAAGTGTACGTTCCTGGTTTCGATCAATCCGTCAGGCACTTTCAAAACCACGCAGAGCGCGATCGTTCCGGCTGCGGACGCCGATCCGGACGTGCCGGCCGTGCCTGCCGGTGAGTCCCCGGTCGGAGACATCGTGGTGGAAACCGATGCGTCCACGAAATTCACGCCGGCGACGACGAACCTGTCGGCCGCGGGGATCACCGATACGTACCGCGACCTTTCCTGGCCGGATACGGGCGACGATTCGCTGAGTTTCTAACCGCCGATGGGGTGCGGCGCCCCCGCGGTGACATCTTCGCACTATGAAGAGGTGTGCCCATGGACAACGTTCTGAAGCGCCATATTTTCCGCCAGCGGGACACGCTGCAGGTGAGGGTGGATGCCATTTCGGCGGAGCAGGTGACCGGCCGTACCCGCTCCAACGCGATTCTCGCCGAGGTCGAGATCAACCGCACGCGGGTGGATGCCCTGCTGTCGCTCCTGCTGAACCGATCGTTCGGCGAGGCGGGGTTGGCCATTCACGGAATCAACAAGGACAACCTGCTGACGGCCGCGGCCTTCTCGTTCATCGTCGCGGGTGTGCCCAAGAACCTGGCGGCCCAAACCGAGATCGTGACCCCGGCGGCGACCGCGCAGACCGTGGACGAAAAGTGCTGGTACCTGCTGCATGTGAACGCGAGCGGCACCATCTCGTTCACCAAGGGCGTTGACCACGCCACAACCGCCGTGATCCCGGCCCCACCGGCGGATGAGGCGGTGTTCGGTGCGGTGCATGTGTCGTTGGCCTCCGGGGCGGGCTTCACGCTGGGCACCACGGTCTTCGATGCATTAAACGTGACCAGCACATACTTCGATTCCAGTTACCTGACGGCGCTGGCCGCACTGGCCGCCACCGGCGTCTCGGCACTCAGCGCTACGGGAATCGCGGCGTTGGGCGCGTTCGTCGATATTTAAACGGGTGATGCGGGATGGCTCAAGTAACGCCGGTTGTTCCGTCTCTTCCGTTTCCGGACGGAAGCCCGGAGTCCATTGCGCAGTTTTGCCAGCAGGTTTACCTGATTCTCAACGGACTTGGGTTGGCCGGCGCGCAAGCGTTCGGGCCGCTCGTATTGGCGAAACTCCTGCCGGTGGATGGGCCTGCTTCACTCCTGGATGCCGATTTGCTGGATGGAAAGGAAGGTGTGTTCTACCAGGATGCTGCC
>CAZPLZ010000259.1:0-2987 GCA_964587525.1 uncultured bacterium
AGCCACCGCAGCAGAAGTAGGTGGCACACCAAGCACCCACCCCCCTCACCCTACCCTCTCCCCCCAAAGGGGGGAGAGGGAAAAGAAGGAGGAAAGTGCCTCTGAGACAACCGGCAATGTGGTGGCGGCCGAAAAGCTGGCGACGACCCAAAGGGGGGAGAGGGATGAGAAGAGTCCCGCTCCAGCGACGACTCCAGCTAGCGCGCCAAGCCCCCCTCACCCTCCCCTCTCCCCCAAAGGGGGAGAGGGTGAAGAGAAGACCCAAAGGGGGGAGAGGGAAGATAAGAGTCCCACTGAAGCAACAGGTAAAGTTGCAGCAGCCTCTGAACCACCCCCGGTTTCGCCGCCGGCCGCTCCCCCACCGCCACCCGCGCCCCCGGTGCAGCGCACGTACCCCTACACCGCCCCGGTCCCGCTGGCGGAGCTGGCCAAGGCCATGGGCCTACGCGTCTCCGACATCATTAAGGAAATGCTGCAGGATAAACATCTCATCACGTTGAACCAGCGCGTGGGCATCGGGGTCGTGAGAAAGATCGCCGAGAAATTCAATTTCTCGGTGGCCGAGGCGACTTCCATCTCGGCGGCCTCCAGCCCGGAGAGCAGCGTGAACAAGGCCAATCTCAAGCCGCGAGCGCCGGTGGTGACGATCATGGGCCATGTTGACCATGGGAAGACGACCCTGCTGGACGCCATCCGGAAGACAAATGTCGCCGCAGGAGAGGCCGGTGGCATCACGCAGCATATCAGCGCGTTCAAAGTCACCCTGCCAGGCCGGGGCGAGGTGGTGTTTCTCGACACCCCGGGCCACGAGGCCTTCACCGCGCTACGGGCGCGAGGCGCCAAGGCCACCGATGTGGTCGTGCTGGTCGTGGCCGCCGACGACGGGGTGATGCCCCAGACCATCGAGGCCATTGATCACGCGCGGGCGGCGAACGTGCCTATCGTGGTGGCCATCAACAAGATCGACAAACCCGAGGTCAATACTCAACGGGTGAAGCAGGAACTCAGCAGTCGTGACCTGACCCCCGAGGAGTGGGGTGGAAAAACCATCATGGTTGAAGTGTCAGCCACGAAAAAAACCGGCCTGGACAAGCTGCTGGAGATGCTGCTCTTAGAAGCCGAGCTGCTGGAGTTGAAAGCGGACCCTTCGTGCCCAGCCGAAGGGACGGTGCTGGAGGCTCGGATGCATAAGACCCGAGGGCCGGTGGCCACCGTGCTGATCTCAAAAGGCACCCTGCGGGTCGGCGACATCATCACGTGTGGGAGTGCCTCGGGCCGTGTCCGCCTGATGCTCAACGACAAGGGGGAACACGTGCGGGAAGCCGGCCCGGCCACGCCGGTTGAACTGTTCGGCCTCTCCCAGGTGACGGAGGCGGGTGCCTCACTCCGAGTGATGGAAGATGAGCGCACCGCGCGCGCAGCGACGGAGCGCCATCGCGCCATTGAGCAAGAGAAACGGCAGTTGCGCCGTCACATTACGCTCCAGGACGTCTCGCAGAGCATTGCGACCGGTGAAGTCAAGGAGTTGCGCCTGATCCTTAAGGCCGATGTCCAGGGCTCTCTGGAAGCGTTGAGTACCTCGATCGGGCGATTGGCCAACGATCAGGTGAGGCTCGTCATCATTCATCAGGGCGTGGGGCCCATCAACGCCTCCGACATCGCGCTGGCCGCCGCCTCTGACGCGGTGACCATTGGCTTCCACGTGGACCTGGAGTCGCAGGCCGAGCCGGCGGCACGGCAGGAAGGCGTGGAGGTAAAAAAGTACAACATCATCTACGAGGTCATCGACGAGCTCAAAAAAGCGATGGAGGGCTTGCTCAGTCCGAAGATTGAAGAAGCCCCGCTTGGACGCCTCGAGGTCCGCGCGACCTTCCGGACACCGCGCGGCCCCGTGGCCGGCTGCTTCGTGGTTTCCGGCAAGGCGGTGCGGGGCGAGAAACTCCGGGTCATGCGCAACGGCTCAACTCTGTTCGAGGGCTCCCTAAGCTCCCTGAGGCGGTTCAAGGAAGACGCCCGGGAAGTGACGGCCGGGTACGAATGCGGCGTTTCACTCGAGAGTTTCAGCGACCTTAAGGTTGGCGATACCCTCGAGCTGTTCACGCAAACGCTCGTGCAGGAGAAGCTCCGGGTCTAACGTCCATCCACGGTGGTGGTCGGCCTGTTGACACTGGAGCTGTTTCTTCCGGACGCGCACTCGCTCAAGGACAAGCGCTCGCTGGTGCGTCCGCTCATCCAACGCCTCCGCCGCGACTGGAACGTGTCCGTGACGGAGGTCGGCCATCAGGACGCCTGGCAGCGCGCCACCCTCGCCGTTGCGTCCGTCAACACTTCAACGCCTCAAGTCCATCACACGCTGGACGAGATCCTCCGGCACGTGGAGGGCCAGCACACCATCCACCTTCTCGATTCTTCGACCCAAATCCTCTAAAATCGAAAAGCGTACAAGGGGGGTGTCATGGCAAACCGGCGTCTGTTGCGCGTGGCCGACCTGCTTCGTGAGGAGATCACCGACATCATCCGACGTCTCGTTCACGACCCGCGGATCAGTGAGAGGGATTTCACCATTCTCCACGTTGAGGTGTCCCGAGGTCTTTCGCACGCCAAAGTGCACGTTTCCACGCTGCTGGCGGATCAAAAGCGCGATGAGCTGATCGCGGGGATGCAGCACGCCGCGGGCTTCATCCGCCACGAGCTCATGCCCCGCCTCCATATGAAAAACATCCCGGAACTCAAGTTTCTGTATGACGGCGGCCTCGCGAAGAGCCAGCACATCACTAACTTATTAAACACGTTAAAGCGCGAGGCCCGTTGATGCCAGCGCCGTTGCCGTTCGAGGCGATCGCGAACGCGCTGAAGTCAGCGCGCTCGGTCTTCCTCACCGTGCATCAGCGGCCAGACGGTGACGCGCTGGGCTCTCAGCTCGCGTTGTCACTGGCGTTGAGGAGCCTTCGGATCCGCACGTACCTGGCCAACGAGGATCCGGTGCC
>CAZPLZ010000260.1:0-2974 GCA_964587525.1 uncultured bacterium
TCAGTCTACAACGACAACGGGGGGTATTACTATATTATGCGAGCCTCATTAAGTCCCCATCCAGATCCACCAGGGAGGCGCTGTAGGTCCGCCGGAACCTTTTGGACGCCAAGCCCGCCTTTTCTGTTTCATCCGTAAACCGCCCCCCGCCCTGATTGACGAGCAGATAGGACGGATACCCGTCATGGGCATCGTAATAGGGGGTGGGAAAATTCCCCTCCAGGTACGGCGCTTTGTACTGGCCGATCCAGACATCCAGGTCGCCGTCCCCGTCAATGTCCCCGGCGGTGAGCACCTCCGGGTGCCTCCAGGCCGCGCCCGGAATGGTCACGACCGTCGCCGGCGTCGCAAACGACCCATCCGTTCTTCCCCAATAGAGCATGGGCTGGGCCATTTTCCTAAAGAGCAAGACATCCACCGCCCCGTCGCCGTTGAAGTCCGCCGCCACGGCTGCGAGGACCGTGGTGAGGGACATCGGGAACTGGTCACGGAACAGCCGGGCCTTCGTAAAGCGGCCGTCACCCTGGTTGCGGTACAGTTCGTTGAACCGGGGCACCAGGATGTCAGGATCCCCGTCCCGGTCCAGGTCATAGACGATCAGCGGCTGCACCGGATGGTTCGGCTGGTGGGGATCGCCTGGATCAATCAGAAAGACTTCTCTCATCACCTTCGGCCCCTCCCACTCGGTGAGGTTGATGAACAACGCCTTGATGGAGCGCGGCATGAAGTTCCCTTTCGCGTCTTGGGAAGAGCTCCACTCCACCACCACCTGCCCTTCCACCATGAGCTTGCGCTCACGCTGGCCTGAAGCGAGGGGCTTTCGCAGATGTCCAACAATTGAAAAAACCGACCTCGCCCCCCTCTCCCTACCCTCTCCCCCCTTCGGGGGGAGAGGGTTAGGGTGAGGGGGGATAGCCTGACCCGAAGGGTCGAATCTCTTATGGTGAAGTTCACCCTGGACAAACACGAAGCCTTGATCTTTCAAGGTCTTGAGCCAATCTTTCCACTCGGCCTCCTTCAGGACAGGCCCTGAGCCCGCATAGCGGGTCCGCCGGATGCCCCAGCCCAGCTCCTCGGTCTTAACCGGCCTGCCAAGTTGAAGCTCTGCAAAGGCAAGGTTCTCCAGCACGGACCATTTGTTTTTTTCGGACCTTAACTTGTCCCACAGGGCAATCGCCGCCCCCTCGTACTGTTGCGCCAGCACTTCCCTGGCCCAGAGGGTCCGGTCCAGGCGCCGGCGCTCCGCAAGCAGATGCTGCGCTTCCTCCTTTGGACTCCTGAACCTCTTCTGCTCCCAGAGCCTCGTGCCGATGAGGTAGCCCAAAGCCCCCAGCAGCAGAGCCAAGCCCACCCAGCCAAAAGCCTTCCTGTTCATGGCCAGTGCCACCCTCTCCCCCCAAGGGGAGAGAGGGCAGGGTGAGGGGGGCGAGTCTGCGAGCTCACGTTCTGCAATCTAGCACATCAATATCTTTGGGCTGGTGCTGCTGGCCGGATGAGTTGGACCGCAGTGACCCTCTATAATATGGAGGGGGGAGGTATGCCACAATCTTGAGGGGGTCGCAATAACACTGGAAAAGTTGGGGTCCAGGATGCCAAGAAAGCGCGGCGCCAGGAAAATGCCCGGCTGGTGGTGTGTCCTGGGTTGCGCCCTTCCGGGCCTGTTGCTCTCGTTGGCCTTTCCCGCCCCAACCCGGGCCGAACGATGTATCACCGGGATCACCTACTGGGGCGGCGCGCCCTCCCGGGTCATCTTCCCCAACTGGACCCAGGTGTTCATGGGAACCTTTGGTGTCACTATCGACGACCTGACGGCCGGCTCGCCGGAGAACATCATGGGTGTGACCATTGTCAACTTCGGGACCGCCCAGCCGGGCGTGGACATCACCGACGTGTATTTGCGCATGTGGTGCCCAAAGGCCGGCGCAGACCCGGATACCGGCATCTTGACCATGACCTTCGACGGCTACTACCCGTTGGATTCCGGAACCTACCCGGCTTGGACATGGGCGGGCACCAGCCCCGATTTCGCCTTTTGCGCAGAGTTGTGCCCTTGCCCCGACTTCATCAGGGGTTTCTGGATGGAGATCTGGGCGGACATCGCCTCCTGTCCCACCCCAGGAGCCACCATCAATCTCGGGTTCCCCAGCAACGAGCTCCTCAACCCTGCCTTGCCCGGCAGTGTGTACGACAATCAGACTTGCGCGGTCCCCTGGTGGAAGACGGATGTGACCCGCGGCGGTAACTTCGATGTCATCCGGTGGGTGAATAAGACCGTGGATCGGGCGGAGGCTACGCCGGGTGACACCATCACCTACACAATCACCTACGGGATGCCCGGCACCGCGATCACCCCGGTCACCATCCTCGACACGCTACCGGATTACACCCATTACATCGCGGGCTCCGCCTCCACCCCTCCCGACCCCGGATGGGACCCTGACCCTGGCCCGCCCAAACGGCTGCGCTGGACCATGGCCGCCGTCGATCCCATCGCCACTGGCGGCGCCACCCGGGAGGTGTCATTTTCTGTCACGGTGGACTGGGGCAACGAGCCCTTCGACTTCGGCTCGGGCCTCTTCGATCAGGCTGTCCCAGAAAACGAAAGGCTGGCCAACCGAGCCCAGGTCTTCTGGGACAACGCCCCGGCCGGATGCAACACCACCGTGACGCCCGCCGCGGAAACGGTCGTGCGCCGGTTCATGTTCTGGAAGGTCGCTGACAACGACATCTTGTTCTCCTCGAGCCTGGGGCAGCCCCCGGACGAGATCACCTACTCCATCTTTATCAGGAATCTCTCGCCGACCAAAACCTGGTGGAATGTCAACATCTGGGACACGGTGCCGGCGACGGAATTGGACGTGTGGTGCCCGGGCTGCGGGTTTGAGGATCCCTGCATCGGCTGGACGATGACCCCGTCGGGGTGCGCAGGCGCCAGCCCCGGGAAACTTCTGACCGGGCCCAAGAGCGATGTCAC
>CAZPLZ010000261.1:0-2938 GCA_964587525.1 uncultured bacterium
TGTCTTTCTTGCATGGAGAGGTGGCCGAGCGGCTGAAGGCAGCTGCCTGCTAAGCAGTTATCCGGGCTAAAACCTGGATCCAGGGTTCGAATCCCTGCCTCTCCGATTTTTTATGTGACACATTACCGATAGACTTCCCGTCGGTGGCCAATCTTGATGATTGTGACGACACAAGTGTCGTCATTGATGTCATAGACGATCCGCCAGTCCCCCTGTCTGATTCGTAAAGTCCCGGTCTCAGTAAGTTTCTTGATCCCCCAAGGCCTTGGCTGGGTTTTTAAGCTCTTGAGTCTTTCGAGGATTCGCCTGAGTTCATTTTTTTGTATGGTCCGCAGCTCTTTTTGTGCACTCAGTCTCAGAACAACTTTATATTCGGCCTTCACGTTTCAGGTTTTTAATGACCGTCTCAAGACTTTTCACGGGTTCCCGGGCCCGTTTTTTAACTGCTTCCAGATCTAGGGCGTCTTCCCGCAAGGAAAGTCGTAACGCCTCGTTGACCAGTTCAGAGATGTTCCGGTCGGTATGAGCTGCTTTGATTTTGACGGCTCTGTGAATCTTGGGATCGAGGTACACCGTGGCTTTAGAGTGCATTGTCGCTTCCTTCTCCTTGACCATTATGATGTCTTACTGTCAAAGCGTCAAACTATCGAGGCCGTTCATGTAGGGGCGGAGGCGCTCGGGGATGGTCACGCTGCCGTCGGCGTTCTGAAAGTTCTCTAGCAATGCCGCGAAGGTGCGGCCCACGGCCAGGCCTGAGCCGTTCAATGTATGGACCAACTCGGGTTTGGATTTGGCGTTCCGGCGGAACCTGATCTGAGCGCGGCGAGCCTGGAAATCTCCGCAGGTGCTGCAGGACGAAACCTCCCTGTGCGTGTTCTGCCCGGGCATCCACACTTCGGGGTCATAGGTTTTCATGGAGGCCAGCGACGTCTGCCCAGTGCTCAAGAGCATGATCTGGTAGGGAAGCTCCAGCGCCTGGAGGACCGCTTCGGCATGGGCGGTCATTTCCTCCAGGGCAGCCAGCGAATCCTCCGGCTTGACGAATTGCACCATCTCTACCTTGTCGAACTGATGCTGGCGAATCAGGCCGCGGATGTCCTTGCCGTACGATCCCGCCTCCTGTCTGAAGCAGGGTGTGTATCCGACATATTTGATGGGGAGGCGCGCTCCGTCCAGAATTTCTTCCCGGTGGATGTTCACAAGCGGAACCTCTCCGGTCGGAATAAGCCACAGATTGTCTGGTGGTTGCGTCTTGTACATGTCGTCTGCCAGCAGGGGGAGCTGACCGGTACTCTGAAGACTCTCCGGTTTCACCAGAAGCGGCGGGGAGACTTCCGTGTACCCGTGCTGATTGGTATGCATGTCCAGCATACATTGAATCAGGGCCCGCATCAGCCGGGCGCCCAGCCCTAGAAAGAGCGGGAAACGCGCTCCGGACATCCTGGCGGCGCGAGGCAGATCCAGGAGGCCCAGGGCTTCCCCGATTTCCCAGTGTGATTTTGGCGTGAATGAGAATTGCCGTGGCGTCCCCCAGCGGCGGATCTCTACGTTGTGGTCACTGGAGGTTCCAACGGGGACACTGGCGTCGGGAAGGTTCGGGACAAGGAGGAGCAAGTTCATGTAGGTGGCATCGGCGACTGTTTGTCGCTGCTCAAGGTCTTTCAATGCTGTGTCAGTTTTCCGCATTGTGTCCATGAGCGCGGTTCCTTCCGGTGATTCTCCGGCGCCGCTTTTTTTGAGTTTCCCGTACTGTTCAGCGCAAGTATTCTTTTTGGCGCGCAGTTCATCCACCTGGGTCTGGAGCGCCCGGCGATCCGCATCGGCTTTGATGAGCGCATCGCAGTCCATGGTCGAATTGCGGGATTTCAGCAGCGAGCGGAGCTGCTCTGGGTTTTCCCGGAGCAATTTGGGGTCGATCACGTTCCGCTCAGGGAGCGCCGGCAGGTGTCGTCAGCCCAGTCTCCTCCGCAAACCCGTGCTGGATGTTAAAAGCCTGCACGGCCTGGCCGGCCGCCCCCTTGCCCAGGTTGTCGATGGCCGAGATCAAAATCGCGCTCCGCCCGCGCACCGCGACGCCGACTGAGCAGTAATTGGTACCCTTGACGTGCCGGATCTCGGGCATGCCATCATCCAGGACCCGGACAAACGGCGCATGCCGGTAGAAGTCCTTGAGGACGTTCAGGATGGCCCCGTGGGTGGCCTTCTTCCTCAACGTGACGTAGGCTGTGGTGAGAATGCCCCGGTTCATGGGGATCAGATGCGGCGTGAAGATGAACGGAGGTGGTCTCCGGGTCACCGCTGCCAGCTCCTGGCTGATCTCTGGGCCATGCCGGTGGCTGAACAACCCGTAGGCTTTAAGGTTCTCGCTCATCTCCGTGAACATGAGGTCCGGGCGCGTATCCCGGCCGGCGCCCGTGATGCCAGATTTTGAGTCGATGATGACCTGACCCGCAAGCCACCCCTTCCTGGCCAGCGGCGCCAGCGGGATGAGAGCGCCGGTGGAGTAGCAGCCAGGCACGGCGATCAGGGCTGCGTCTTTAAGGCGCCGGTGGTGAAGCTCGGGAAGCCCATAGACGCTGAGCTTGAGCAGATTTGGCGCGGTGTGCGTGAACTCGTAATAGCTTGGATAGCACCGTGCATCTTTCAGCCGGAACGCCGCGCTGAGATCGAGGATCTTGAGCCGCAGATGATACAGCCGGGGCACACACTCCATGGAGACATGGTGCGGCAAACTGAGGAACACGGTCCGGCACAACCGTGCGCACTCGTCCGGATCAAACGGCGTGACCGGAACCGGGAGCCTCCCGAAGTGCTTGAGAACCTGCGCCGGGTCGCTCTTGCCACTGGAGGCCAGGTAGGTCAGCTTCACATACGGGTGCGCGAGCAGGATCCGCAGCAACTCCTGGCCTGTGTATCCAGTGACCCCCGCGATGCCGGC
>CAZPLZ010000262.1:0-2875 GCA_964587525.1 uncultured bacterium
AGAAGCAGAAGGTGAAATCGAAACTGATGTAGAGACGGCAGCCAGGAAACTCCACGCAAACGAGATGAAGATCCCGGTTGCACGCTTCCACTTGCCGCAGTACAACTGGCCAAGACCCGGCAGCAGGAGTGAGAGAACAAGCGCCACTCCTGGTCTCCTTTTCTGCCCTGGAGTGTCCTCAGGCACGGAGCTTTCAGGCGCCAAAATTTCCATCGCTGCGCCTCCTCCTTTCTTAGCCCCCGGCTACCTTCTTGCCGAGTAGGAAGCAGCCCAAGTCGTCAGCCGCTACATTTCGGGTGCTCTTTACCGCGCTGGCTGTACTCCATCCACGCGGACGATGAAGTCTGTAAAATCAACATATGCACTCGAACCGAGGTTAAGTGGGTAGTCCTCCCAGCAAAGCAAATAGGAATTGGGAATTTTACGACCCTTGATGATCATCGGGTAGATTTTCACGTGTGATTTCCCATCGTCGTTTCTGGTTGATTCTGTATACCACTCATAGACCCCAGGCACCCATATGAAAAACCCAAACATCTCATTACCAGGATCGAAGGAGACGGGTTCGGTTGGCTCCCGAGAGGTAATTGGTGGCATTTCAATGGGAATCTCTCCCTGCTGGTCGTCGTGATACCAGCCTAAGCCTCCATATACTCCCGAGAAGATCCACTGTGCAGAAGGCTGATCGACAGCCCGAAACAGTTCGACGGGTATGGGATTGTCGATCACGGTGCGGTCGTAGCCCATCCTTGTAAGTTCATCGACGTAAGTTGGCGGAGCAACGAATCCCCTATAATCCACCAGGGACGACACTCCTAATGCAAGAACCGAACAAAGAATACCGCTATATGCCAAGACTCTGGCTGATCGGCGTTTTCTGAGCTGGAGGATTCCGAAGATGATTCCCAAGATCGCGAAGGGATTTCCAATTAACACCAGGGCAGGCGGGAAGGATAGGATCCATATAGACAGGACGGCAAGTGGGACGGATAGCAGCCCCAAAGACAGGCTGGTAATGGCAAAGGCACGAGATCGTTTTCTGCTTGAATCCGTCTGAGCGGGAACCCGGCGGAAGTCTTGGTTTCGTTTTTCCGTTCCAGGCTCTTGATTGACCATGGGAACCCACCTGTTACCCGCCATCCTACGCCCCACCCAGCAGGGAAATCAACGGATCGGCCTCCCACATGTTCATCGAAGGGGATGTTATCTACAGCCAGGGCCACCACGGGATGTAACCGGCTCCAGGCCACTCTTCCTGATGGCGGGGGCGGTGGCCGACGACGCCAGGAATTTGATGAGTGCTCTGGCCGCATCCGGGTTCTTGGCTCCGACGGCGACGCCGACGGAGAACACAGTGACTCTCTGGACCTCAGGCGGCAGCGGTCCGACATAATCTATGCCTGGGATGGGAAGTAGCTCGCTGATCTGCTGGAAACCGATCTCGGCATCTCCACGCGCGACCACGGTGCCGACTCGCTCGCTTACGATTCTCTGACTCTTACCCTTGATCTGGTTGGCGATCCCCAGACGCGGAAACAGCTCGGTGGAGAGATAGACGCCGCTGGCGCTGGCGGAATATGCGATTGATTTGGCTTGCAGGAGTGTGCGTACGAGCGCGTCCACGGTACTGATGTCCGGCTTGGGCGCTCCTGCCCGCACGGCCATGCCGATGCGGGATCGCGCGAGGTCGACGCGGCTTCCGGGAACAACCTTGCCCTGCTTGATCAGTTCGTCCAGCGCGGTGCTGGCCAGTATCACGACGTCTACGGGCTCACCACGCTCAAGCCGCATCGGAATAGAGTCCGGTGCGTTCCCCATCGAGGCTCCGTATGAAGTTACGATCTTGTTCTGGGTTGCGCGTTCATACTCCGGGATGACTGCATTATACGGGGCGGTGAAACCGCCGGAGGTCATGACCCTGATTTCGCCTCCGACTCCCGTGCCTGCAAGGAGCAGAATGCTTGCGAGGACCAGGGCTACCGTTCTGGACGCAAGGAACATCCATTTCGTTTTCATCATCGTTTCCCTCTCTGCGTGC
Organism: uncultured bacterium; assembly: GCA_964587525.1. Classification (GTDB taxonomy): domain Bacteria; phylum Oederibacteriota; class CAKKQC01; order CAKKQC01; family CAKKQC01; genus CAZPLZ01. Next base: position 2,039 of record CAZPLZ010000262.1, read on the forward strand.
ATGGACCGCTCCTTCCTTATCGTACACGAACTCTTCGATTTAGCTGAATCCAAAGGAGGTACCCACCGTTAGGCTGCGTTTGACACAGTTACGACACAGTCCTGACCGTTGGCCCCAAGAACAGAAGCCGCAACTTCACTACTCCGGGAAGTTCATGCGGCGGGTGGTACAATCCCCCGGGGGCGGGTCAAATAACTAATTGACGCAGGCAAGAATGTCTGCCCCACTAACTATCCCCCCACCGCTGTCCGCTATCCTACGCGCCGCCCACGGGCAAGTCAACGGACTCGATAATATCCCCGGTTTGTAGCCACCGGAGCGGCAAGTTACAGTAGCCCTACCGGCTACGACAGGGAGGAACAAACCGATGGCAGCGCAACCGGAACCACACGACCCGCACGAATCGCTGGGCTTCTGGCCTTCGTGGGCGCACCACATCGGCGACCTGGTGTTCGGCGCCAACGACGGCATCATCACCACCTTCGCCGTAGTCAGCGGCGCCAGCGGCGCGGAGTTGAGCCTGCGCGTGGTCATCATCCTCGGCGTGGCCAACCTGCTCGCCGACGGCTTTGCCATGGGCGCGGGCAGCTACCTGGGCGGGAAGTCCGGGCAGGACTACCGGGAAAGCGTCCACGGCCAACGGACGGAAACCCGCTAGCACACGCTCGGCCACGCCGCCGCCATCTTCGGAGCCTTCATTGCCGCCGGAGCGGTCCCGCTGCTGCCGTTCTTCGTCCTGCCCGCCGACAACATATTTTTAATTTCCAGCCTGGCTACCGGCGCAGCACTATTTTTCGTCGGGAGTCTGCGTACGCTGATTACCCGCGCGCACTGGTT
>CAZPLZ010000263.1:0-2813 GCA_964587525.1 uncultured bacterium
CGAGCTGGCTCAGGCAACCGCGTGATTTGGTCCAGTCCGGCGGGGAGCGGTGCGGGCACAACTGCGAAGGGGACCACAGACCCGCATGGAGAAAGGAAATCCATGCGGGTTCTGTTTTTGTTGGGAGGAGTCAGAGCAGCGATCTGAATTGGGACAGTAGGGAACTCCGGAGTGATTGGGTATCTATGGGTATGTATTGGTATGGAGAGGCCAAGAATTTGGCATAGTAGTTGGCATGGTTGCTCCCAGCTTTTTAGCACTTTTGCCCTTCACGTTATTCCTGGCATGCTCGACGCACCAGGTGGCCGCGCAGGAACTGACCGTCAAGAAGTGGCATCTGCTGGAGCTGACGTTCGAGGGGCCGCGCCACACCGAAACGGACAACGCCCCGAACCCCTTCCTCGACTACCGTCTGCGCGTCGCCTTCACCTCGCCGTCTCGCAAGGAACGGATCGTCCCTGGGTTCTTCGACGGCGGTAACGCCTGGAAGGTCCGGTTTACGCCGGACGAGGTGGGCCGGTGGAGCTATGGGGTGGCGTTTCGACGGGGCCCCCGGGCGGCCTTGAGTGACGAGGCCGACGTGGGGGAGCCCGCCGCCTTCCACGGGAAGGAGGGTGCTTTCACCGTCGCGGCTCGCGACCCGGACGCGCCGGGGTTCCTGAAGTGGGGCCGGCTCGAGTACGTCGGTGGCCACTACCTCAAGTTTCGCGATGGTCCCCACTGGATGCGGGGCGGTGCGGACTCGCCCGAGAACTTCCTTGCGTACCATGGGTTCGCCAATACGACCGCCGGGAAGTTCGGGCTGCACCGATACGCCCCACACGTCCGCGACTGGACGCCCGGCGACCCGGACTGGGGGAACGGCAAGGGAAGGGGAATCATCGGCGCGCTCAACTACCTCGCGTCCCGGCATGTCAATTCAATCTACTTCCTCCCCATGAACATCGGGGGAGACGGGCAGGACGTGTGGCCGTTCGCGGGGAAGCCCAGGAGGGGTGGTCATCCCGCGAACGACAACCTCCATTACGACGTCGAGAAACTCCGTCAGTGGGAGATCGTCTTCGCGCACGCCCAGCGCAAGGGAATCGCCCTGCACGTCGTCCTCAACGAGGCCGAGACGCCGAACAAGAAGGAGCTGGACGACGCGGAGTTAGGCACGGAGCGGAAACTCTTCCATCGCGAGCTGGTCGCGCGCTTCGCGCACCACAACGCGCTGCAATGGAACCTCTCCGAGGAGTACGACCTCAACCTCAACTTCGGGCCCGACCGGATGAAGCGGTTCGCGGGGCACCTCCAGTCCGTGGATCCGTACGATCACTCCATCACGGTGCACAACCAGAAACCGCCGCTACAGTCGTGGATGCCCTTCTTCGGCGATTCGCGGTTCAGCATCACCTCGATCCAGTACCACCCCGGGAAGCTTTCGTACGGGGATCTCGTCGAGGCGTTCCGGAAGCGGTCGAACGAGCTCGGCCGGCCGGTGCCGGTGTCGGTGGACGAGTTCGACCGGCTGGGCCGGAAGGACGGCGAGCACCGTGGGAAGAAATGGCCTCATCTGAGTGGCTGGTCGCGCCTGCGCAAGGCGGTGCTATGGCCGATCTATCTTTCCGGCGGGCAGGTGGAATACATCCTGGAGACGATGTTGAACACCGAGGACTTCCGGCTCTACGAGGCCATGTGGGACTACACGTGGTACGCCCGGAAGTTCCTCGAGGAGAACCTGCCGTTCTGGGAGATGAAGCCTGAAGACGCGCTGCTTTCGGGAGAATCCGGGAAGTACGGCGGCGGGCAGGTGCTTGCGAAAAAGGGAAGGGTCTACGCCGTCTACCTGCCCCGGGCTGAGCCGGGCGGTGAGCTTGAGGTGCCGGCGGGAACCTACGAGAAACGCTGGTACAACCCCCGAACTGGCCGTTTCGAAGGAGCGTCGGTGAAGGTGCAAGGCGGGGGAAAGGTTTCGCTCGGCCGCCCGCCCGCCGATCCCGGCGCGGACTGGGCCCTTCTTCTCAGGCGAACAAACTAAACCGCATCGCATCTCATGCTGAGAGGCCGTTGCGGGTTTTTACAACGGCCTCTAATGTGAACACCCAACTTAAGAGATTGGGTGTCTTAGCCGCATGCTGAGCCATAAATGAACGTCAGCCTCCGGAGCTTTGCACCGCCATTTTGACCGTTTTCGCTCCGGTTGAGACCGTAACCGGAGAGCTTGGTACAGGCCCGCGCAGAGCGAAACATCTGCGCGGGCTTTGCTTTTGGGGAAGGGGAGCCCGCTGTGAGTCCGCTCGACGCAAAAAAGCAGAATTGATAAACTTGGTTTGATCGGACGCGGAGGTGGTGAAATGGCAGACACGCTAGCCTCAGGAGCTAGTGGGCTAACGCCCATGCGAGTTCGACTCTCGCCCTCCGCAGGTTTCATTCGATGAGGGCCTAACCGGAGAGAGTCCTCAATCCCGCACGGAACCGAAAAAGCCGTGCGGGATTTGTTTTTCTGGGAGGGGTGACATGATTGGCGGGATGCCAGGGTACACCCGGATGATATGCCATGTTATAGAATGCTACAACCTGACCAAAAAGTTGGCATAAAAGTTGGCAACAACTAGCCTAAATCCCAGGTAAGAGTGCATAGTATCTAGGAGGAGGAAGATTTGGATACGGACGGCCTGGAGAAAATTCTAAACGGCGGGACTGAAACTCAGCGAGTAGATTTCAAGGAATCTTGCCCATGGAATGAACAACGTTACGCAAAAGATATTTTGGCGCTTTCGAACGTTCAAGATGGTGGATACCTCATCATCGGTGTAAGAGAAAATGCAGAT
>CAZPLZ010000264.1:0-2730 GCA_964587525.1 uncultured bacterium
TCGCCTTACTGTGCGCAAGCCGCGCACTGCTCCCCGCTCGGCTCATGCTGTTTGAGGCGTTAGCCGCATGGGGACGGGCAGGAACGTGGGGGCTGGCCGTTCTGGCGGTTGGCACGATCCCCTTGCTTATCCATGTGCTGGTGCCAGAACTCGACCCCGACTGTTATATCTATCACCTCGGCGTTCCCTGGCAGTTCCTTCAAGCGCACCGGGCCCTTCTCGAACATGCGGTGAAATTCGTCCACTACCCTATTCCGATCGAGATGACCTTCGCGCTTCCGCTGGCCTTCGGAGCGGACCACTTGACCAAGTGGGTAAATGCCTCATTTTTCCTGGCCGTCAGCGTGCTGTTCGCATCACAATGTATCAAGCGTGGCGATCAGGCATCGGCCTGGCTGGGGCCCCTGTTCACCCTCCCCCTGCTTCACCTCTGCTGGCTTCTGCCAATTAGTAAGAACGACGTCGCAGCCGCAGCGTTGATCGTGGCCGCCATCGTGTTGCATCGCCAGCGGGCTTGGTTGCTCTCCGCGACGCTGTTTGGCCTGGGCCTCTCGGCGAAGCCAGTCGCAGCTCCCTTCGTGCTGGTGTGGTGGCTTTTCCATCCACCGCCGTTCAAACGATGGGCGGGACTCGCCGTCTGCATGCTGCTTCCGCTCGTTCCCTGGCTGGCCAAGTCGTTCCTAGCCACCGCGAACCCGATCTATCCGTTTGCCTCAGCCTGGATCCCCACCTTCAGCTGGGACGCGAGCAACACTGCGGTGTGGCTTGAATGCGCAAGGCCGCTCATGGCCTCTCATGGCCTCGGACACCTTTAAGCTCGCGGACATTCCTGGAGCCTGGTGGCGTTACATGCGCCTTGAGCACCTGCTCCTGGCACTGACGCTGCCCGGGCTGGCTCTCCTGGGGAGGCGCCGCACGGCGATCTGGGCCTGCGTGATCGGGAGTGTCAGCATTCTGGCGCTGGGACACATCCCCCGGTACATGCTGTCCACAGCCTGGGTCCTCTGCCTCCTGACCGCAGAAGAGGCGGGTCGCTTCCCGTCACCGGTGGGAAAAGCCATCCGTTGGATCCTGGCCAGTCTGGCCCTGTTGCAGCTCGCCGTCACCCCACGTCTTCACCCACTCCCATGGAAAGGCGCCCTGGGGTCACCGGCACAAACCCTTCACCAAGAGCTGACCACGTACGAGGAAGCCATCCGCCTCACAAAGGATCATGCCCCGGCGCGGTTCTTAAGTGTGTGCACACCACGAACCTACCCGCTCTCGGGTCGCCTGCTCTACGCCGGTGTCCATGGCGAAACACCGCTCGTGTGGAAAATCGTCAAGGCATCCCGCAGCGTAGAGGAGATCGCCAAACGGGTCAAACAGCTTGGCGCAACCTACATGTTGTACAATTTCGTGCGTGCGGAGTGGGTTGCAACACGCCACTTCGCATTCCCGTGGGACCAACGCATGCTCCGGCTGTACACGGAGTACTGCAAACGCTATGTGACCCTGCTGAAAAGCCCGGATCACTGCGACTTCCTCAACGGCGGCTTTTATCTCTTTCAGATCCGGTCGCAACCCCTCCTCCCTCCCCCAGATTTCACCTTCTTTGTTCCCGGCGCGGAGTCCGCCTTCCGCAACGGAATCGTCCACAGAAACGCCCAGCGATTCAAGGAAGCCATTGCGGAGGGCCACAAAGTTTTGAATACCCTGCCAGACGTGGGGCACGCCTGGAACGAGCTCGGCTACGCCTACTCGCTCACCCAAAACTGGGCCCAAGCCTATCGCTACCTCAAACCCTTCGTGGATCGGGAAATGGTGGATGACTTTAACCTTCCTTCCTTTGGCTTTGCCGCCCTGGATACTGGACAGCTCGAGGAAGCGGAAGAGGCGCTCAAAAAGGCCTCTGAAATATACCCGAAATTCCGGGCCGAGATTGTGGTCAACCAGGGCGTGCTGAGCTTGCGCAAAGCGCTGAAGGCGATGGCCCAGGGACAATTTGAAGTCGCTGAACGCCTCCTCGCGGAAGCTCGAGAAGTGCTGCTTTCTATTTCCAGCGAAGGCAACAAAAAGCTCGCACCCATGCACCGGGAAAACCTCGCGTTCGTTGTGGGTCTTTCGGCAGAGTTGCTACTCCGGCGAGGTCAAACGGACAAAGCCATCCAGCTCTATCGTGAGGCTCTGCGCATCGCACCCGAGGGTCAATCGGCAGGCCGGTGGAAACAGCGTCTGCAACAGGTGTACCCATCCCCCCTCACCCTGCCGAAACAGAAGAACTAACGCGTCATCACAATCGGGGAGAGAATGCCCTGGGTGCGGATGAGCTTCAGGCGCACGCCGAACGCGCGGGCACAAGCCCGGCTGCCGAGTACCTGGGCCGGGGAACCGTCCAGCACCAGCCGCCCGCGGCTTAACAGCAGGAGCCGGTCGCAGAACCGTGCCAGGACCCAGAGCTCGTGCGAAGCCACGACCACGGTGCGGCCGGCAGCGACGAGACGGCGCAGCAACGTGAAGAGCTCGATGGCATAGGCGATGTCCAGGTGCGCCGTCGGCTCGTCGAGAATCAACATCCGGGCTTCCTGAGCCAGCGCCCGGGCGATCTGCACCCGCTTGCGCTCCCCGCCGGAAAGTTCCTCCACCCGGCGGTGCGCCAGGCCCACCAAATCCATCTCGCGTAGCGCGCGTTCCACAGCCCGCCCATCCGCCTGGGTCAGCCAGCCGAACCTCCCCACGAACAGCGTACGC
>CAZPLZ010000265.1:0-2724 GCA_964587525.1 uncultured bacterium
TGGCTGGTCGGAGGTGGATGCCACCACGACCGAGCGAGCCAGCCCGTCTTGTAAGTCGCGCTCAATGAAATCTCGCACCTCCCGCCCGCGCTCGCCCACCAGCGCGATCACGTTGACATCGGCTTTCGTGTACCGGGCGATCATGCCCAGAAGCACACTCTTGCCCACGCCACTTCCCGCGAAAATCCCCAGGCGCTGTCCCTTTCCACATGTCAAGAGCCCATCGATGGAGCGCACCCCCGTCGCCAGTACCTCACTGATCCGCTGGCGCTGAAGCGCATCGGGCGGCACCTGATGCACCGGCACCTTGGTTTCCCACTGCAGCGGACCCAGGCCATCCTGCGGCCGGCCCAGCCCGTCCAGCACCCGGCCCAGCAAGGCGCGCCCCACGGCGATTTCCAGCGGCTTTCCGGTGGGGATGATCTCACTCTCCGGTCCCACGCCCTGCATGTCCGCCAACGGCATCAGCAACACACGCCCCTCGCGGAACCCGACCACCTCGGCCAGCACATCGGGCCTGTCCGACCCAGCCGTAATCCGGCAAATCTCGCCCAGTCCGGACACCCGCGCCGATCCCTCGATGACCAGCCCGACCGCCTGGGTCACCCGCCCGTTCACACGCACCGGGTCGGCACGGCGCACCGCGAGCTTGCTCTCGCCTAAGCGTGCCTTAAGCTCGTCGTGACGCAGCAACTCCTTAATCTGAACGCTCACCTGTTGCTCCCTGCATGGTGTCCCTTAAGTTTTCGAGGCGCGATTTACACGTCGCGTCGATCACCTGAGTTTTGGTCTGCACCACGCAGCTTCCCGGCTCCACCTTCTCCGATTCCACAACCTCGAACTGCTCCGTGCCCTTCAGCAGGGCGGCAAGTCCCTCCTTCGCACTTTTGACGAGCCCGATGTCCTTAGCATTGACCAGCACGGTCACTCGCTCGGCCTCCACCGCATGCCGCAGCGCATCCTTGATCACGCCCAGAACTGTCTTCGGAGCAGCAGCCAGATGCGCCTGCACGATTTTTTCAGCGATGGCAACAGCCAGGGTCTTGACTTCCGCCTCGAGGCCATCAAATCTCCTGCGCCAGGCTTCGGTCAGGGCATCGCCCTGTGTGAGCCAGCGGTCCAGCGTCTCCTTAAGCTCCGCTTGCCCCTCTTCTCGGCCCTGCGTCCGGCCCTGCTCACTCCCTTCTTTGACCCCATCGGCGTACCCCTGCTCACGGGCCTGCCGCTTGAGCTCTTCGACCTCCTGCCGGGCCGCCTCAAGGATCCGCTCAGCTTCCTGCCGCGCGATCTCCTCGGGCGAAGGCCCCGCCTCCACCGGCTCCAGCTCGGCTGTGTCCTCCACCAGGGGCCCCGGCAGCTCGGTCACAGGCTCCAGCGTCACCCCGGAGGACGGGCGCAGCCACAACACCTGCGGCTCGATCCGGTATGTGCCATCCGACACGACCACCGACCGTTTCACCGGAGTTGACGGGCTGTGCGCCGCGTCCGCCATCAAACGAGGACCTCCGATTCACCGCCCCGCGCCACGGTGATCTCGCCCTGCTCCTCGAGGCGGCGGATCAGATTGACGATCTTCTGCTGGGCTTCCTCAGCCTGCTTGAGGCGGACGGGTCCCATGATCTCCATCTCCTCCTGCACAAGCTGCTTCGCGCGCGTGGACATGTTCTTGAGGATCTTGTTCCTGACTTGCTCGCTCGCCCCTTTCAGCGCCAGCACGATGTCTTTCTGCTCCACCCCTCTGACCACCTGCTGAACCGCGCGGTCATCGATGAGCATGATGTCATCGAACACGAACATGAGCCGCTTGATCTCATCGGCAAGGTCGGGTGTCTCTTCCTCCAGCTTCTCCATGACCACTTTTTCAGTGGAGCGGTCCATGCGGTTTAAGATCTCAGCCACCGCCCTGACGCCACCCGCTGCAGCGTATTCCTGGGTGAACACGGATGAGATCTTCCGCTCCAACACCCGCTCCACCTCCATGATGACGTCTGGCGTGGCGCGGTCCATGATCGCGATGCGCCGCGTTACATCCACCTGCACTTCTTGGGGGAGCTGCCGCAGAATACCAGCCGCGCTGTCCGCACCCAGGTGCGCCAGGATGAGGGCGATGGTCTGCGGATGCTCGTTCTGAATGAAGTTCAAAATCTGGTGGGGATCGGCGCGTTTAATAAAATCGAAGGGAACCGTCTGCAAAGCGCCCTGCAGGCGGTTTAAGATCTCCACCGCCTTGTGGCTCCCCAGGCTTCTCTCCAGCAGGTCCTTCGCGTAATCAACACCACCCTGCATCAGCGCGTCCTCGGCCTGCGCCATCTGATAGCAATCTTCCAGGACGAACTCCTTTTCGGCCGGCGTGACTTTACGCATGTTAGCAACCTGCAACATCAACGACTCGACCTGCTCCTCCTTCAGATGCTTCATGACCTGCGAGGACATATCGGGTCCCAGCGTGATCAGAAGAATCGCCGCCTTCTGCTCTGCGTTCATGCCTACGGCCATGGCGTGCCTCCATGTCTCAAGTGTTGCATCAGGGTTTCTCCTCGAGGAGCCAGCGCTTGATGATCTGCGCGACCATCTCCGGCCGCTGCCGGGCCATCCGCGTCACGTGCTGCCGGATCTGCTGCCGGCGCTGCCGTTCGAGCGCCGCCGTCGGCTCCTGCTCGGCTAGGATCGGAGGCGGGGGCATCATCGCTTCCTCAGCCACCGGCGGTGGAGGCGGCGGAGCGG
>CAZPLZ010000266.1:0-2694 GCA_964587525.1 uncultured bacterium
TGGAAGAGATCAAACCGTACCTGCGTCAGATCGAGGTGGTGTTGGTGTCCACTTCGCACGGGGTGCTGACTGGTGCCCAGGCGTTCGCCCGCAAAGCTGGTGGCGAACTGCTCTGCCAGGTCTGGTAACAGTGGTCACAAAGGGAGAATAAGATGTCACGCGTTGGCCGTATGCCGGTTCAACTTCCCCCTGGCGTGAAGGGCGAACTCGCTGCCGGTGAGGTGCGTGTCGAAGGCCCCAGGGGTAAGCTGACCATGAAAGTTCCAGCCGGGGTGAAGGTGTCACAGCAGGACGGCCAGTTGAACGTGACTGTGGATGCTGACGTCCGACTGAAAGAGCGCGAGCTGAAGTCACGACATGGACTCACCCGTGCGTTGATCAAGAACATGGTGGATGGCGTCGTCACAGGTTTTGAAAGGAAAATTGAGATCATGGGCGCGGGGTACCGGCCTCACGTGCAGGGCAACAAGCTGAACATGACGTTGGGGTTCTCGCACCCGGTTTCCATCGACTTGCCGGAGGGGGTGACGGCCACGGTCACAAGGGTTGAAGGCGGTGCGCGTGGCGAGGAGCGGCACCAGATTGTACTCGCCGGCTGTGATAAGGCTCTGGTCGGCGAGCTGGCGGCGAAGATCCGCCGGCTCAAGAAGGCTGATGTGTACAAGGGAAAGGGGGTTCGCTATGCCGGGGAAGTGGTGCGCCGGAAACCCGGCAAGTCCGCGGTGGCGGCCAGCAGCCCAGGGAGTCGATGATCGATGCGGCCAGTGGATCGGGCGAGCCGGCGGCGGATTCGCCACCGTCGTGTTCGCGCCAAACTTCAAGGCGTCTCGGGGCGGCCACGGCTCTCCGTGTACCGCAGTCTCAAGCACATCTATGCTCAGTTGGTGGATGACGGGGCTGGACGGACCATCGCGGCCGTGAGCTCACAATCCAAGGAGTTGAAAGGAAAGCTTAAAGCAGGCGGCAACCGGGAAGCTGCATCACAGGTTGGCGCGCTGATTGCGAAGCGGGCGGCTGAACTGGGTATCAAACAGGTCTGTTTCGATCGGTCAGGGTTCGCCTATCACGGCTGCGTTGCGGCGGTTGCGGAATCAGCCCGCAAGGCGGGATTGGAGTTTTAGATGGTCACATATCTACCCTCACCCCGGCCCTCTCCCGTATGCGGGAGAGGGAGTGAAGAGAAGAATTAAGATGGCAGGCATTGACGCCACCCAACTTGAACTCAAGGAGAAGGTCGTTGTGGTGAAGCGTGTCGCCAAGGTCGTGAAAGGCGGCAAGCGGTTTCATTTCAGTGCGCTGGTCGCGGTTGGTGACGGCAAGGGCTTGGTGGGTGTGGCCCTCGGCAAGGCGAATGAAGTTCCTGACGCCATCCAGAAGGCAATCGAGAAAGCCAAGAAAAATCTGATCCACGTTCCCACGCACGGCACCACGCTGACCTATCCAGTTACCGGACAGCACGGCGCCAGCAAGGTGGTGTTCCGGCCGGCGGCTCCGGGTACCGGACTGATCGCCGGGGGCGGCGTGCGTGTCGTGCTTGAGCTGGCCGGGGTCCATGATGTGCTGTCCAAATCTTTTGGCAGCACCAATGCCCACAACGCCATCAGGGCTTCCTTTGACGCGTTTGAAAAGTTGAGCACGTGGCACACGTCCCGGGAGCTGCGCCGGCAGCGGGTCGGGGCGGGCGCCTCACGCCGGGGCGGAAGCTCCGGCGAGACGTGAGGGCTTAAGGGTATGCATCCAGGCGACCTTTGTCCTGCGCGGGGTTCTACGCATCGCGGCCGATATCTGGGACGAGGAGACTCCTCTGGGCATGGGAAGACGTCGGGGCGGGGCCAAAAGGGCCAGTTCTCACGCACGGGCGCAAAGCGTCGCCCGGGATTTAGAGGTGGTGATCTTCCGCTCATGCTCAAGATCCCGAAACGTGGGTTTGTCTCGCCGTTCAAGACCCGCTACCAACTTGTCAACGTGGCGGCGCTCGAGCGAGCGTTTGCGGCAAACGCGGACGTGACGCCGGCAGCACTCATAGAGTGTGGCCTGCTTTCGACAGCCAAGCCAGCGGTGAAGATCCTGGGGGACGGCACTCTGGCCAAGCCGTTGAAGATCTCGGCCCACGCCTTCTCTCAGTCCGCTAAGAAGAAAGTCACGTCGGCAGGGGGAACCTGCACCCTCCTGTAATGTATGTTTGAATCTGTTCGGAACCTTTTTGCTCTTCCCGATCTCCGCATGCGGATTTTTATTACGCTGGGCGCGCTGTTCGTGTATCGTGTCGGTTGCCACGTCCCCTCACCGGGTGTGAATGCCAAAGCCTTGCAAGAGATCTTGCGCATCGGTGAGGGCGGCGTGTTTGGGCTCATGGACCTGTTTTCCGGAGGCGCCTTGTCCCGGTTTTCGGTGTTCGCCTTGGGGATCATGCCGTACATCTCGACCTCCATCATCATGCAGCTCATGACAACTGTCGTCCCGACTCTGGAACGCCTCTCCAAGGAGGGGGAGTCAGGCCGGCGCAAGATCACCCAGTGGACCCGGTATGGCACGGTGCTGCTGTGCATTGTCCAGGCTATAGGCGTCACACAATACCTGCAAAGTCTCCCGCCTTCCAGCATGCACGGCCCGGTGTTGCTGGAGTGGAGCCTGAGCATCCAGATGCTTCTCATTCTCACGCTGACGACCGGGACGATCTGCCTGATGTGGATC
>CAZPLZ010000267.1:0-2617 GCA_964587525.1 uncultured bacterium
GCTTGGCGCCGCTCCCCTCACACGTGTTGCATCGCTCGGTCCGCTCGAAGGAGATCCTCCGCTCGCCTCCCGCTGCAGCCTCCTCAAGGGTCAGGTCCAGGTCAAACCGGAGATCGTCCCCAGGCCGATGTGAGCGACGCCCTTCGCGCGCTGACCTCCCGAAGAACCCGCCGAGGAGATCCTCGAACATCTCGCTCATGTTTGAGAATCCCTCGCCAACCCCTTCGAACCCACCAAACCCACCCGCCCCCATGCCGGCGCCTGTGGCCTGGTGGCCGAACGTGTCATACGCACGGCGCTTCTGCGAGTCGCTCAACACCTCGTAGGCCTCATTGAGCTCCTTGAACTTCTGCTCAGCGTTTTTATCCCCAGGGTTCGCATCGGGATGATGCTTCTTGGCCAGCGTACGGTAGGCTCTCTTGACCTCCTCGTCGCCAGCACCCCGTGGGATCCCCAGCACCTCGTAATAATCCCGTTTAGCCATGGTCCAAAAAAATCCCCCCAAGACACAGCAAGCGGAGCCTGAGGCCCCGCTTGCCGGGAGTCCCGAGTTTATACCCCTCTCTCAGGAGCTTTTGTCCTTGCCGTCTTCCGGCTTGAACTCCGCATCCACGACCTGCTCACCGCCTTCGCCCGCGGCGCTCTTGGTCTCGGCACCTTCGGCGCCCTGGTCCTCTTGAGCCCCCTTGCCAGCCTTGGCGTACATCGCCTCGCCCAGCTTCATGGACGCCTTGCCCAGCGTCTCGCTGGCTTTTTTGATGCGTGCGGTGTCGTTGCTCTTGATGGCTTCTTTCAGATCGTTGCTCGCATCCTCGATCTGCTTGCGCGTTTCGGCATCCACCTTGTCGCCGTGCTCGCTGAGCGCGCGCTCGGTGGCGTACACCAGCGTGTCAGCCTGATTGCGCACCTCCGCGGCTTCCCGCTTTTCCCCGTCGGCCACCGCGTGCTCCTCGGCTTCTTTGATCTTCTTGCCAATCTCCTCCCGGCTCAAGCCCGACGAACCCGTAACGGTAATTTTCTGCTCCTTGCCGGTCCCCTGGTCCTTGGCACTGACGTGTACGATCCCGTTGGCGTCAATGTCGAACGTGACCTCGATCTGCGGAACGCCCCGCGGAGCCGGGGGGATCCCCTCCAGGTTAAACTCACCCAGCGGCATATCGTCGGTGGCCATCTCACGCTCGCCCTGGAGGACCTTCACCGTCACGGCCGGCTGGCTATCACTGGCCGTTGAAAAGACTTGTGATTTTTTGGTCGGAATCGTGGTGTTCCGATCAATGATGCGGGTGAAGACTCCGCCGAGCGTCTCGATGCCCAGCGAGAGCGGGGTCACATCCAGGAGCAGCACATCCTTGACGTCGCCCTTCAGCGCCCCAGCCTGGATGGCCGCCCCCACCGCCACAACCTCGTCCGGGTTGACGCCCCTGTGCGGATCACGCTTGAAGAATTTCTTGACAGCCTCCTGCACGATCGGCATGCGCGTCATGCCGCCGACCAAAACCACCTCGTTGATATCGGAAACCTTGAGATCCGCATCGGCCAGCGCCCGCTCCATGGGAGCCAGGGAGCGGTCCACCAGCTCGCGCGTGAGGGACTCCAGCTTGGCACGGGTCAGCCGCATCACCAGGTGCTTGGGTCCGGATGCGTCTGCCGTGATGAACGGCAGGTTCACCTCGGTCTCCAGCACGGACGACAACTCGCACTTGGCTTTTTCCGCGGCCTCTTTCAGCCGCTGCAACGCCATACTGTCCGTACGCAGATCAATCCCCTGCTCTTTCCGGAACTCCTCGGCCAGCCAGTCGATCATCTTCTGATCGAAGTCATCGCCACCCAGGTGCGTGTCACCGTTCGTGGCCTTCACCTCGAAGACACCGTCCCCAATTTCCAGAATGGATATGTCGTACGTCCCACCGCCCAGATCGTACACGGCGATCTTCTCATTTTTCTTCTTGTCCAGGCCGTAGGCCAGGGCCGAGGCGGTTGGCTCATTGATGATCCTTAAGACCTTCAGGCCCGCGATCTCTCCCGCGTCCTTCGTGGCCTGCCGCTGCGCATCGTTGAAGTAGGCCGGGACCGTAATGACCGCCTCGGTTACCTTATCGCTCAGATAAGCTTCCGCATCGGTCTTCAGCTTCTGCAGCACCATCGCCGAGATCTCCGGCGGCGAGTACTCACGACCGTCGATGGAGACACGGACATCCCCGTTTGTTGCGCCCGCGAGCGGGTACGGCACCAGCTTACGGTCGTGCTCGATGGTCTCATCGTCCAGCTTGCGGCCCATGAACCGCTTGATCGAGAAGATTGTACGCTCCGAGTTGGTCACCGCTTGCCGCTTGGCCACCTGCCCCACCAGGCGCTCGTCCGCCTTGGTGAACGCGACCACCGACGGGGTCAGCCGGCTCCCCTCCGCGTTCGGGATGACCACTGGCTCCCCCCGCTCCACATAGGCTGCCACCGAGTTCGTTGTTCCGAGATCGATCCCTATAACTTTAGCCATGAAACCTCCCCTAATCTGTCAGCCCGCTCCTAACAGGCCGCTGAAGAAGTGCCATCGTTATCTTCCGACGCCTCGCCTCGGCACAGCCGAGGCTCGCGCGGCCTCGCTCCTCGCTCGGCCGGC
>CAZPLZ010000268.1:0-2614 GCA_964587525.1 uncultured bacterium
ATAGAACAGGGTGGACCGCGCCGGCCCCCCCCCGGTCATGATGTACGGCACCACGAACACCTGCAAGACCCCGATGATGCCCATGATCGTGATGAAGAAGATGACCGGAGAGATCAGCGGGAGGGTCACGTGCCAGATCTTGTGCCACCAGGTGGCGCCATCTATGTCGGCCGCCTCGTACAAGGAAACGGGCACGTCCTGCAGGGCGGCCAGGAGGATGACCATCGTGTGCCCCACGGCCCAGAATCCCATGAGGATCAGCGCGGGCAAGGCATACCGGCTGTCACTGAGCCAGGGGATCGGCTGGATCAAGCCGAAGGAAATGAACTTGAGAACGTAATTGAGCACGCCGAACTGGGAATTGAAGATCCACAGCCAGATGATGGCGGACGCCACCAGGGGGGTGACCGAGGGCAGGAAGAACAGCGTGCGGTAGATGCCGACCCCCCGCACGTTGGTATGCAGCAGGAGGGCGACGACCAGGGCGATGAGCAAGGAAAGGGGCAACGCGAAGACAGCGAATGTGAGTGTCACTTTCAGCGACTTCCAGAACACCTCGTCGGCAGCGATGTCCTTGAAATTGCTCAAGCCCACCCACCGGGGCTCGGAGAGCACCGAGTAGTCGCAGAAACTGTAGATGAGGGAGGCCGCGATCGGGTACAGCACGAACACCGAAAGTCCCACCAGCCAGGGGGACGAAAATCCTATCCCTTTCCCCAGCGCGCCGGCGAACCCACGCCGGGCCTTCACCGAACCTGCCCGGCGGAGCTTGAACTCGCGGGCCGCCGCGATCCCGATCACGGCCAGGATGATGGCAAAAGCCACGGCGAATGGCGCGAGCTTCAGGGCCAGCGAAGGTTTGGCCGCCTTCACGAGCCCCTGGCGTTTTAGTTCGCGGTTCCACCTTTTTTGGATCCGCTTCTTGACACTCGCAAGCGCTTCCTCAGGCGTTGTCTGCATGAGCCACACCCGGTCGAAGGCGTTCCAGATCTCGCCGCCGTATTCATTCCACACGCTCATCTTTGGGTAGGAGAAAGCGTTCTTGCTCCACGCCAGTTTCTGGAACATCCTGATGTAGGGGTTTTTGTGCTTGACGTAGAATTCCTCGCTCACGTTGCGCAGCGGCGAGTTCTTGCGGTGCGCAAGGCAGAGGCGCTCCATGGGCCCTTGCTGGTTCACGTACTTGATAAACTCAAAGGCCTCCCGGGGATGTTTGGCGCCGCGTGGGATCATCAGCATGTCGGACACGGCGAATGTGGCCGGTTCATCCCCGGGATTGACCACCGGAAAGGGGGCCGCACCCCAGTTGAGGTTCGGCGCATGCTGAAAGATGTAATTGTTCATCCACACGCCCTGGATCACCATGGCCACCTGCCCGGACAGGAACGGATCTTGCGGCGAGTTGAAGTTCCCAAACGAGGACCGGAAGGTCTGCAGGGCGGAAACACCATACTCTCTGGCGTAAGACTGGATCCATTCAAACGCCTTGCGGTACGGCGGCGTGTCAATCAGAATGTTCTTTCCCCCATCCCAGAGCGTGCCACCGAAGAAGCCACCCCAGGCGTGGTGCCACCAGCCAGGATGCGAGGGCAGAAACCCCATCTCCGTGATCTGCCCCGTCTTCGGATCCGTTCGTGTCAGCCTCCTGGAATAGGCGTCGAGCTCCGCAAAGGTCTTTGGCGGCCGTTCAGGGTCCAACCCGGCCCTTGCGAACATGTCCTTGTTCCAGTGCAGCGCGATGGTGGCTGGGGTGGACGGCAGCGCCCAGACCCGGCCGCGGTACGTGCACATATCCCAGTACAGGGGGATGTACTGATCGGGCCCCAGCCCCGAGTCCTTCAGGAAATCATCCAGCGGGATCAGCGCGTTCTTGTCGGCAAACACCACCACGTCGCCATCCCACAACCCGGCCACGTCCGGCGGCCGGCCTCCCGCCGTGGCGATCAAGGTTTTCTGGTTCACCTGGGAGATGGAGAGGTATTCAACCTCAATGCGGTCCTGCGAGTCGTTGAACTCCTTAACGATAGCCTCCATGCCGTCCTTCTCGAACCCTGTCCATTTTTCCCAGTACACGACGCGGACTTTACTTGAGCTGGCCGCGGCCGCCGCTTGGCCAAGAGGCTTCGCACCGCGCATAAGGCTTACGGGGTAGGCAAAGGTTAAGGCTCCGGCCAGGGCCAGGCCAGCGAGGGTCCAGCGGGTGGTCCAACGTTTCATGACGAGGCGGGGCCTTGCTTTTCTAGGCTAGCGAAGCGAGCATTCCCTCGGGCAGATGCGGCAGCGAGGGATCGGGGAGACCGGCTTGGTCCGCCACGGCCTTCTGGACCTTCTCGGGCAGGGAGAGGAAGTAGTCGATGAAGAACCAGTAGGCGCGGACGTGGTGGGTGGACTGATCAGAGGACAGCGTGTAATCGTAAGGCGGTTCCCAGGACCAAAAGCCCCAATGAATGTTGAGATCTTCACCGTATGGGCACTTCTGGCCGGGGACGCACTGTTGGGTGATCGAATAACGGAGTGCCCTGACCGCGGCGGCGAGGTACTTGATGTCACCGGTGACCTTGTGCAGGAGCAGCATGGCAATGGCGATGTTAGGGGTGTCGCCGGGGCCGACATA
>CAZPLZ010000269.1:0-2602 GCA_964587525.1 uncultured bacterium
GTCATCGCGGCCGGCTGGGGGGCGCGGAGCAAGTACTCGGTTCTGGGAAGCATGCGGGCGGCGGCACAGATCCTGTCATACGAGATCCCGCAAGTCATGGTGCTGGTGGCGGTGGTCATGATCGCTGGGTCTATGTCAACCGGCGAAATCGTGGGCGCGCAGGTTGATGACGGCGCCCTGGGCTGGTTGACAGGGTGGTATGGCTGGACGCCATGGGGGGCGGTGGCGATGGTCATCTTCATCCTTGCTGCGACCGCGGAATCCAACCGGACGCCTTTTGACATGGCTGAGGCCGAGTCCGAGCTGACGGGGGGCTTTCACACGGAATACACCGGTTTCAAATTCGCCCTCTTCCAGATGGCTGAGTTTCTCAGCGCTTTCGCCGCTGGCGCGCTGGCGGTCACCGTGTTCCTAGGCGGCTGGCAGGGCCCGGGCTTTCTGCCGTCGTGGGCCTGGTTCATGATCAAGACCTACGCCATCTTCTTTCTCCTGATTTGGTTCCGCGGCACCCTGCCCCGGTTCCGTATAGACCAGTTGCTGGCGTTTGCCTGGAAATTTCTGTTTCCCATGAGCTTGTTGGTGGTCCTGGCGGCGGCGTGCTGGTACCACCTGAAGTTAAGTATGGGCTTGTTTCCGGCCATACTGGTCAATCTGGTCCTGCTTCTGACCGGTTATGTGGTGTTTTCTTCAATCCTGTACAGCGAGTTTACGCGAATCAACCGCCCGCGAGTGATGACCGATGCCGGTTGAGGTAATTTTTGGGGCGCTCAGCCTGATGGCACTGGCGGGTGCCGTGATCGCGGTGGCCGCCGTTAATCTTTTCCGGGCCGCGCTGGGGCTGATGTTGAGCCTGGTCGGCATCGCCGGCCTGTTTTTGCTGCAGCAGGCCCAATTTTTAGCTATTGTGCAGGTCCTGGTCTATGTCGGCGGGATCTCGGTGCTGATCGTGTTCGCGATCATGCTGACCGAGCGGGGGGGGCCAGCGCTTCGGGTGACCGTGAACCCGCGGCTAACTTTCTGGGCGGTGCTCGTGGGTGGGGGACTGGCCGCGGTCCTTGCGTTGTTGCTCTGGAATTCATCGCTGAAGGATTCACCCCGGGCGGATGTGGCAGCACGCGACCTGGGTATCTCGCTGCTGAACCGGTACCTCATACCTTTCGAGGCGGTTTCCCTCCTGTTGCTGGTGGCGCTGATTGGCGCCCTGTTGATTGCGAGGGAAGAACCCCCTCTCCCTTCTCCCTCTCCCCCAAGGGGGGAGAGGGGAGGGTGAGGGGGGCAGATTGAAAGCAGGATGTTGACGTGCTGAGCGTCAAGGCTTACGCCATCGTCGCCGCGCTCCTGTTCGGCATCGGCATCTATGGCGCGCTGGCGCGCCGGCATGCTATTGCGGTGCTGATCGCCATCGAGCTGATGCTCAGCGCAGCCGCACTGAACTTCGTGAGCTTCGCCCGGCTGCACCCCGCCGAGCAGGCTGTCTCCGGCCAGGTCTTTGCGATCTTTATCATTGCGGTTGCCGCGGCGGAAGCCATCGTTGGGCTGGCACTGGTTCTCGCACTGTTCCGTTCGCTCAAGACAGCCCAGCTTGATCAGTACCACCTTCTGAAGTGGTAGAAACGGCCTCTCCCGCGCTCGGCTACCTGTGGTGTGTGCCTGGGGCGCCGTTGCTTGCGTTTGCCATCATCGGGCTCATCACCCGGCCCTGGTGGCGGCTCTCCGCTGCCGTCTCCATTGTGGCGATCTTTTTGTCGTTTTGTTTTTCCTTGGGGGCGCTGGCCTATCAGCTTAACGCTGGCGCCGGGGTTCCACAGATCGCACAATTCATCTGGTTTAGGACCGACACCCTGGCGATTAACATCGGCCTGCTGCTGGATCCGCTCTCAGCCGTGATGCTGGTGGTGGTTACCTCCGTAGCGCTCATGGTGCAGATTTACTCCCTTGGGTACATGGCCGGCGAGAGAGGGCTCTCCCGGTATTACGCCTACATGTCCTTGTTCAGCGCCTCCATGCTGGGACTCGTCCTGGCCAACAATTTCCTGCAGATGTACATCTTCTGGGAGCTGGTCGGGATCTGCTCCTATTTATTGATCGGGTTCTGGTATGACCGTGACGCGCCGGCTTTCGCCGCCAAGAAAGCGTTCGTCACAACCCGCCTGGGCGATCTAGGGTTCCTCATCGGCCTGATCATGCTGTGCACGGCGGCTGGTACATTTGACTTCATGCAGATTCAGGACAAAGTGGTCACCGCGGGTTGGAGTTCCCAATGGATCGCTCTGGTGGCCCTCCTCTTGTTCTGCGGGGCGATCGGGAAGAGCGCGCAGATTCCCCTGCATGTCTGGCTGCCGGACGCGATGGAAGGCCCCACCCCGGTCTCCGCGCTGATCCACGCGGCGACCATGGTGGCGGCCGGCGTCTATCTGGTGGCCCGCCTCTTTTTCATCTTTTCGGTGTCGCCGGACGTCATGACGACGATTGCTTGGATCGGAGGCCTGACCGCGATCTTTGCCGCCACGATCGCCCTGGTCCAGGATGACATCAAGCGCGTGCTGGCCTACTCCACCATCAGCCAGCTCGGGTACATGATGCTGGCCCTTGGGGTGGGCAG
>CAZPLZ010000270.1:0-2560 GCA_964587525.1 uncultured bacterium
TTCTCATCGATCAGGAAGCGCAACGACCCGCTCCTCCTGGAGCGCAGCCGCCGCGTAGGCGAGCGCCGAGCGGACGTGCTCCTCGGTCACGCCGTAGGCGTCGCAGACCTCGGGGATGCTGGCCCCGTCCGCCAGCGCGCTGACCAGGACGTGGACAGGGACCCGCGTTCCTCGGATAACCGCGTGCCCGCCCTGGATGTCCGGGCTCGCCGTGATCGCGTCGGTGTTCATGTCGCCAGCTCTTCTCCCGTCATACCAGCGGCGCGCAGTTTTTGGAACGTCAGCCGACCCCGACGTGTAAAGCAGGATACTGACCAATGCGGCTCAGAAAAAAATTGTCAGACTCCTCCTACGAGTAACGTCCGAGTGATTCAATTTAGCGAGCCGCGCGCCACCGGCGACACGTCGACTCGAGCGTCGTGCCTTTCGCCGGGCGTGTGTCGCTGTGCTTCTTCGCACAATCTTTTTTTTCGGCAGGGGGGCTGGATGAGGTGGCCCGATGTTGCGCTGGGGCGCATGGAATAAGGCTCCCAGCTATTTTTGATGCTCCGAACAGAAGATCGTCAGGCGGTGTCAACATGTTGTTTTTGCTTGCCTTCACCCCTATGGCTTGAGGTATTTATTTCCCACATGAAACGTAAAGGGTAGAGGATGTTGGCAATGGCCGAGACAGAGGAGATGCTAATGGCGTCGGATGCCGGAAAGATTTTAGGCATCACTGGCGCTGGCATCCGTCACTACATCAAGAGCGGTCAGCTCATTCCCGATTCAAAAACTTCGGCAGGGTACGCACTGTTCTGGCGTAGCACTATCAAAGCCTTCAGAGACGAACGGGAGAAGCGGCGCAAGGAGAAAGGTCGCGAAGGCAGACCGCCAAAGAAGGCGCCGCGAAGGAGACGCAAGACGAACAAATGAAAAAGCCCGCCAGTGGCGGGCTCTCTCTCGACTGAAATCTGTTTGCCGCAGTCAGCCGAGCGAGTCTCAGGCTTTTTTATCCCCGAAGGAACGAGGGCACCCCAAGAACAAGGGCAACGTATCTGTGCGTGCGGGTGCGTGTCAACTTGTTCCTGGGGAAATCGGAGGAATGAGTTGGCATCAGCCGCAGTTGCGATACCGAGCCCGCACGGCTCGGCCACCACGGGACCCACAGTAGGTGAACAACCACCGCACATTGTGAGGCTGTGGGGTGAGAGTACCCGCGTAGAGCAACTGGCTCGACTCAAAGCCCTGGAGCTTCAACCCGGCGATGAATACGGACTCCAAGCGTGGCAGCAAGCCCAGGAGATCCACCGCAACCTGCCCAAACGTGTCCGCATAGATTTGCCCTCACCTCGCGTCTTTGGTCGCGTGCTGGGCTTCTTCCGCACCGGGGCCACGCTGAAAACTGGCAAGCTCCTGCGGTTGGAAATTTCCGTCCAGGAGATGGCGCATTTGCTGGGCTACTCCAAGGCGACGGTAGAGGCGTGCTTGCGGTGGCTGGGCTCGGAGCCCATCGAGTACCAGGGTGAAATTATTGCGCGTGGTCTGGGTATCATCCACCGTGGCCGCCGCACTGCTTGGGCCTTCCTCGATGGTGTACGTCGTCGCGTTTACCGAACCTCACGCCTCGTGTTGACGCTGATAGGGCGCTTGCTGCTGGGCCTGGGTGAACGCGAACAGGAACGAAAAAAAGAGCGCCGTGAGCAACGTCGCCGGCAGCAACAAGAGCAGCAAAAGCAAGAGGCGTCCGTAGCTGCAGTAGAAGTGAGACCCGAGCCACATCATGTGCAAGGTCAAGACGACGCCGGCGCCGCTGAGTCCGATGCAGATCACGATGTTAGCAAGAGCTGGCTTCGCAAAATCCGCGAGTCCCTTGGGTGAGACAGAGACGCCGATGGCAGGCGTGCGTTCACTGATCCAACATTTCTATTGCCGCACTCCAAAACTCTCTCCTACAGACTTTTCAGGTCATTGATCGACGCCCCAGCGACACCACGGGCTCGGTGCCGGCGTCATTTCATCCCAGTTAGTTGTCCGATCTCAGCAGGGCGGGGGAAGGCACTGCGACTCCATAGTTGTCTGGAGATCGGACAACAAAAAGCAGACCAACTATTTAACACAACACCTAAAGGTGCGGCTTCGCCGAACTTCACATTGGGGGCTCCGCCCCCAACCCCCCCCGGCTCCTCAACCCCAACCGCTGTTGCAAAACCGTTCCCTCAAGCACCGTGCAAGGTTCGCCGGCGTGTAACGCCGTACTTTCTTACAATCCCAGAGCCGCCGACGAGCACCAAAGACGGGGGGTGCTTTCTAAGACAGACTTTTAGCAGATCGACCGTTCTAACTCCTACCCACGCATTGCCGATTCTCCATCTTTTTATAAGCCCAGCTATCCATGATGGTACTGTGCATACTCCCATACCAATGGGACGAACCCCTCGTGTCGTTTTTCTCTGGACCAGTACGAACTCCAAAGAAATAAAGGAGTTCATACGACCACCAGAAAACACCCCCATCGAAAACCGATCATCACCGCTCCTGATCGCTCAAATCGAGCGTTCTAACCCCATCGAAATCGCCC
>CAZPLZ010000271.1:0-2554 GCA_964587525.1 uncultured bacterium
GTCAGACTCGGGATGGCGATACCGGACTCCATACCCAGCACCAGTGGCACAAATTCCACCAGCCCAGTCGTCCCGCTGCCGGTGCTCAAGTATTCATACTCAAACTGCCAGCCCCAAGCGGTGAGCAGTGACCCAGCGCCATTCTCTGCGAGTTTGCTTTTCGTTATCTCATCCGTGATGTGCACGACCCCAAAGCGTGGTCCCGTCGATTTCACGGTACCGCCAGCCTCTCCTGCTGAGGGCAGGACGCTCGTCACGGCCAACCCCAGAGTGAGCAAAGACAGAAAGTGTTTATAGATCTTCATAGGTCTCTCCTTTTGTTGTGATATTCAATGGAGCTTTGAACTAGCCTCCATCTGGGGAGCTGATGTGCATCCGGCGTGCCAGGGTGATAAGGCGCTGATTTCCTGACGTTTTGCTCGAAGAGAATCATGACCGATGAAATATCCATCACTTGCCGGCAAAATGCCGGTGGATTTTCCAGCAGACTTGAGAAGGGACACGCCGGGTCAAACCCCGGCGCGGTGTTTAGAGGCTAGGTTCTTTCAGGAGCGCGTTCAGGGTGGAACGATCGATGTCCAGGAGCTTGGCAGCCTCGGTCTTGTTCCCGCCGCAGACCGCCAGCGCGTGGCGCGCATAGCGGCGCTTCATGTCCTCCAGCGTCAGCAATCCTTCCTTGCCGTCGGATGTCACCAGGTTCAGCGCAGCGAGTTTTTTAACGTCCCGCACCTCCTCCGGCAGGTCTTCCGGCCCGATGACCACGGACCGGGACACGGCCGCCGCACGGCTCATGGCGTGCTCCAGCTCCCGCACGTTGCCTGGCCAACGATACGCCTGCATCGTCAGGAGCGCTTCCGCCGACAGCTTCTTCCGCGCTTTTCTCGCCTCCCCCTTAGCCAAAAAGTGCTCAGCCAGCAACGGCAGATCCTCCAGGCGCTCGCGCAGCGGCGGAAGGTGAATCCCCGTCCCCGACAGCCGGAAGAGCAGGTCTTCCCGGAATTTCCCCTGCCCAGCCAGTTCCTTTAGAGGAGCGTTCGTGGCTGACACCAGCCGCGCGTTCCAGCGCACGGACTGGTTGGAGCCCAGGCGCTGGGACGTGCGCTCCTGCAGTGTGCGAAGCAGTTTGGCCTGCAGCTCCAAAGGCACGTTGCCCACCTCGTCTAGAAACAGCGTACCCTGGTCGGCGAGCTCGAATTTTCCGGGCTTCGCGGCCACAGCCCCGGTGAACGCACCCCGCTCGTACCCGAACAGCTCGGCTTCCAGCAAGCTCGCAGGGAGGCTCACACAGTCCACGGCGACAAACGGGCCTGCGCCCCTTGGGCCGTACAGGTGCAGCGCCCGCGCCACCAGCTCTTTCCCCGTTCCGCTTTCCCCCGCAATCAGGACCGGCACATCGGATCCGGAGAGCATGCCGATCATCTTGTAGAGCTCGACCATCTTGGGGGATTTCCCGATGAGCAATCCTTCCAGCGGCGGTCGCTCCGCCGCTGGTTGCCCGCTGGCTTCACGGCTCTGGCGTGCCTTCTGAAATGCCCGCTCCACCGCCGCCTGCAAGTCTTCAGCCTCGAACGGCTTGGTGAGATACTCCATGGCCCCGCGGCGCATGGCCTCCACCACCGAGCGCTCATCCGCCCGTGCCGTCAGCACGACCACCATCCGGTTTGGATCCTGCGCGAGCGCCTCCGCCAGGATATCCACCCCCGGTACATCGGGCAGGCCCAGGTCCAGCACGAGCACGCTGGGCGAGCGCGCGGCCAGCTCCGCCCGCGCCTGCTGGCCTGAAGCGGCCGCGACAATTTCACGCCCCGGCGCTTCCAGTGCACGGACCAGCAGGCTGCGCACGCCCGGCTCATCCTCCACGATCAGCAGCACGGGGCGGCCGCCGTCAGCCGGCATCCAGCACCTCCCGGACTATGTGCAGCAGCTCTTCCTCGCTGAAGGGCTTTTCCAGAAACGCCTGCCCCAGGTTGGCGGCGGCATCCTGTACCACGGCGCGGTCCGTGTAACCAGACATGAACATGATCTTCATGTCCGGCCGCGACGCCGCCAGACGTTTCGCCAGCTCAAACCCCCCTACCTGCGGCATCACAACGTCGGTCAGAAGCAGGTGGATCGGGCCCTCATGCCGTTCGGCGATCTTCAGCGCCTCCACCCCGTGGCGCGCCTCGAGCACGGTGTACCCCTCGGACGCCAGGACGGAGCGCGCCAGGCCCCGGACCATCTGCTCGTCCTCAGCCAGCAGCACCGTGCGGGCAGCGCGAGAGACCGGGAGATGGACAGACCTCCCCGCCTCCGCCTCAGGACGTTCCTCAACCCGGGGCAGGTAAACCGTAAACGTCGTACCGTGACCCGGCTGGCTGTCCGCCCACACGTACCCGCCACTTTGCTTGACGATGCCATACACGGTCGCCAAGCCAAGTCCTGTGCCCTGGCCTGGCTCTTTCGTGGTGAAGAACGGCTCGAACATATGAGACAGGGTGACCTCGTCCATGCCGCACCCGGTGTCGTTAACGGACAACTGGACATACGGGCCGGGACTGACGGCAGGGTGGCA
>CAZPLZ010000272.1:0-2535 GCA_964587525.1 uncultured bacterium
AGCGCGCCAGCGACGGAGAACGCGCGCCCATGGTTCACGCGCGCGAGGTCGGCACCAGAGCGAGCCGTCCACGGTGGGGACGGCGAGCGTGTCCGAGAAACCTCTCCCTTCGCCTCTATAACTGGCAAGCGATTTTTTCCGCAGCCTGCGAGTTCATTCTTTTGAGAGTCGCTGTTGTCCTCGTGGCTGCTGGAAAGGGCGCGCGGCTAGGAGCGCACGTTCCCAAAGCCTGGGTGCCCCTGAACGGCAAGCCGCTCTTTCTTCACTCCCTGGAAGTGTTGGTGAGCCAACCCTGGGTGGTAAGGATCGTGCTGGTCATGGAACCGGCGTGGGTTACAAGGACGCGGGCGCTCATGCGGAAGGCCGGTTACGGGAAGGTGCGCGTGGTTCCTGGGGGCGGGCGGCGGCAGGACTCGGTGCGGCGCGGGGTGCGGGCCGTGCGCCCCTTGGGCCAGGAGATTGTGCTCATCCACGACTGCGCCCGGCCATTCGTGGATCCGGTCGTGGCGAGGCAAGTGGCAGCCGTAGCGCGGCGGGATGGGGCGGCGCTTGCCGCTTTGAAAGTGAGGGACACGGTCAAACGCGCCGGCGCGGATCAACGCGTGGCCGCCACGGTGCCCCGGGAAGGGCTGTGGCTGGCGCAGACCCCGCAGGCGATCCGGGCCGATCTGATTCCCCGCTGGCTCGAGGCGGGTGGGAAGGGCTCAATGACCGACGACGTTCAACCGCTGGAAGCGCTGGGTGTGCGAGTGACGCTGGTGCCGGGGTCCCAGCACATGGCGAAGGTGACGGCCCTAGAAGACCTGAAGCTGGCCAGCCGAATCGCTGGAAGTGGAGATGTGCGGGCAGGTTTCGGGTTCGACCTGCACCGACTGGTGCCGGGCCGGCCGCTGACCCTTGGCGGGGTCCGCGTTCCATTCTCTAAAGGACTGGAGGGACACTCGGATGCCGATCTGGTCTGCCACGCGCTGACGGATGCGCTCCTGGGTGCCACCGGGGGCGGCGACATCGGCACCCGGTTCGGCGTGCGCCGCAGCGTGACGAAAGGTGTCTCAAGTCTCAAGCTGCTGGGGATCGTGGTTCGGGAAGCTGCCGCGCGGGGCTTTAAGGTACGCAACGCCGACGTGACCCTGCTGTTGCAGGCTCCGCGCCTCGGCCGTTATCGCGACCGGATGGTCAGCCGACTGGCGTCAGCGCTGAGTGTCGAACCTGCCCGGGTGAATGTGAAAGCCACGACCACCAAGAAAACCGGCGAGATCGGCCTTGGGCGCGCCATCGCTTGCTTCGCCCTGGCAACGGTCACAAGGAGTCAGCCGCTATTTCCTCGTTGAAGTGAAGAGATAGCCCGCGAGAAGGCCGGTGGCGTTCCCGGCCAGGGCGGACCAGGCGATGTCGGTGCGGTCAAAGTTCTCACTCGTGTTGCTAAGGGTGGCGCCGACTGCAGCGCCCAGCACCGTGCCGATAAGCCCGCCGGCCAGGAGGCCGGAGGTCTGCTGTCCCTGCACGAGGCTGTCACCCACATCGTAATGGGCGGACTCCGGTTCCTGCCAGGGGCGGGAGAGAGCTGAGGCGGCGCTTAACCCGGCCAGCGCGCCCAGCACACCGCCAATCAGTATGCGCCCTGAGAAGGCTTCTGAATCTCCGCTCAACGACCCGCCGATCACACCGCCCAGTGTCGCGCCCTCCAGGAGGCCGAGATACAGGACGGATCTGGAGAGGGCGGTGAGCTGAGGCGGAACCGACAGCGAGGGGAGCAGCATAGGGCGTTCCAATGGCTGGATTCGCTCCGGGACGACCGGCAGCAGATGTTCCTGCGCTGGTGTCAGCAGCGCAAACGAAAGCGCCTGCACTTCACCAATAGAGTAGGCTTCGACATGGGGCTTCTCTCCGGGGCCCACTGGCTCAGCCCGGTGGAGGAAATCTTCACCTTGGGTGGTGAGCGGGATCAGCGGCTCCACCCGCCGCATCGCCTGGGCTTGAGCGTGCTGGCGCCGGGAGACGGGAGGCGGCGGAGCGAGGAGGGGCAAAGGCCGCATGAGAAATCCAATGGAGGAGCCTACGACGGTTCCCAGCGCGATCCCCGCCCAGACTTCCTTGGAATCCCTGTTCACGGACTGAGGCAGCGTGGCGCCCAAGCCGAGTCCCACCGCCTCACCCACGAGTGCACCTAGGCAGGCACTGGCTTCCCGGGATGATGGAGGTGGGGTGTCCTTATTAACATCTTGCGCCTGGCTGACGAGATCCAGACCGATGTGCCGGCCCAGTACGGCGCCGAACACGGCGCCGACCCCGCCCCAGCGCAAAAACGGCGAGACCCTGCTGGCCCCTTCAGGGCGGGAGAGGCCGCCCAGCGCGATGCCCAGCACCGCCCCGCCGGTGGCTCCCAGGAACGTACTGGCTGCGACGTAGGTATCCTGGGGATGCACTTCAACTCCGGCTGCGGGGGTGAGGTGAACCACGAACCCAAAGGCCAGGAGCAGCAGCTTCATGGTGTTTTCGCAGGTCTTCCCGTGGCGGTCACCGAGAGGGTCACCG
>CAZPLZ010000273.1:0-2456 GCA_964587525.1 uncultured bacterium
GCCGTTGAACTGCTCAAGCGGGGGGAGCGTGAGACCGTGCTGAAGTACTTGTACCGCTATATGTCCTATGAGCCGGGAGACAGGAGACGGGCTCGCAAATGGGAGCGGAAAATAAAAGCTGGGAAAATTCCTACCGTGGACGAAAAGAAAGGAAAGGTGAAGTGGTCTGACCATTCCGAAATACGTGCCAACTGATAAGCGGGATTAGGTGCCTACCCAGGAAATGTTCGTGAGGTAGTCCCGCGCGAGCCCGAGGTGCGAGCGGAGAAGTGCTAAGATAATCAGCAAGGAAACGAGGAAACGATGAGGATACTGGCTGAACCCGAGGTGGTTGTGAAGAACGGTCGTCCGAAGGCCGTGATTTTGACCCTTCGAGAGTACCGGCGCCTGCTCGAGCTTGCGGAAGACGCCTATGACCGCCGGGCGCTCCAGACCATGCGCCGGAAGAAGGGGTCGTTCAGGACGTTGGAGGACTACTTAAAGAGTCGCAAGACGCGTGCATGAGCTGCTGATTGAGCGTTCCGCGGAGCGGGACCTCGATCGCCTCTCCAAAGTAGTTCGCGAACGCATCATTCCGAAGATCAAGGGCCTTGCTGAAGCTCCGCGGCCAGCGGGGACACGGAAGATCACAGGGACAAGGCGCGATTGGCGCCTGCGCGTAGGCGACCATCGAATTATCTACGAGGTGAATGATCAAGAGCGGGTCGTCAAGGTCTGGCGCGTGAGACATCGACGGGAAGCCTACCGTTAGGCGAGGTGGCGCTTACTTAAGCAGGTCGCAGAAGGCGGGGAGCAGATCGTACTTGCGCTCCCAGGTGGTGTACAGGAAGCCGCGGACGTTGGGGTGGGACTTGCCCAAACGTATCCAGTCCTTCACTTGCGATAGATCGGCCGCATCGTAGTAGCAGGCGCCCAGGGTGTGGAACCCCTGTTTGGCGAAGAAGTCAAAGCTCTTCTCGTTGACCTCGCCGCCCCAGATCGCCATGATCAGGTCCTTGGGCAGGTGCTTCCAGGAGCCCGTGTAATCGCCTTTGACATGGTAGTAGTGGGCCTTAGCGTTGTGGTGGGGGTCGAACATGTCGGACCAGACGTAGACCTCGATGTCCGGAGTAAGCTTGCGGAACATACCTGCAACTCTGGCCACAGACTTGCCGAGCAGTTTCGCCATGTCCTTGCCACCGCACGCCTCACAGGTGCCGGCGGTGCGGATCTCATCCATGTTGAGCAGGACTTTCTTCGGTCGCAGCCGCTCAACAAGCGCCTTGGCGCCTTGTTCCGCGATTCGATAGACTTCGGGCTCGGCCATGCACGCGCCGACCTGTGAGTGGTAGATGATGACGGGGTGGTACCAGCTGACCCTGAGCCGCGCGCCTGGCTTGATCCGCCCCGCGGGAAGCAGCTTGAGATCGGGCGCGGGCGTTTCAAGCTGCCAGAGGTTCATGTTCAGGTCCTCAAGCCTGGCGAAATCCCGTCCCTCCTCATAGGTCGTCTTTCCGTCGTCACTCCGCACGGTGACTGGGGTTCCCGGACGGCGCAGCACGTGCTGAGCCCCAAGCTCTTCAATTTTCCAGTCGTCCACCCAGACCTTGCCCTTCTTGCCGCCCCACACGCCGCAGTAGACTCTGACCGAGTCGAATTCGCGCGAGTTCAGCACCGCCGTGATCCGCCGCCAACCGGTCGTGCCGGGAACGCCGAATTCACGGATGAGCAGCTCCCGCTCTCCCTCGACCGGGGCCAAGGCGATCATGCGAAAGCACCCTTTGGGGCTGAGCCCTTCGGTCTTCACCCACAGGGTGATCTGGTATGAGCGGTGGGGGTGGACCTTGATCTTCTGGTTGATCCGGCCGTGCCCCCATTGGTCAGTGGCGAAGTTCTCGAGCCTCAGCGAACACCGTCCGGTTCGGAAGACCTTCGTGTCGGCGAAGCTGATCGTGCCTGGCGTGTCTTGAAACCCGTACCCGGGGAACCTGTCGCCGTTGTGCTCCTCGAACCCGCCATTCTTGATGGCAACTGCTGGATCGCCGGCCAGCCGTGCGAACCCGTCGTCCGCGGCGATGAAGAGCGCGTCTTTCACCGGCATCCCTTCGGCCAGGTTGCGGTTCCGGCTCAGGAACGGTCCGCCGTAGCCGAAGGAGAACACCGCGGGGATCAGCTCGAGCTGGTACTTGCGGCAGGCTTCCACCACGCGGTCCAGTCCTTTGAGAAATTTCTGTGAGCGGTTGGGCAGCCAGTCAAGCCCCGCCGACAGCACCACGCCGTTGAGCCCATGTGCGGCGCCGTCCTCGAGGATGCGCTCAATCCTGGCCACCTCGTCCGTCTGTTCGAGATTAAACCCGAAGATCCAAACCCACCGGTCGGCCCAGGAGGAGGCGTCTGCGGCGGCGGCTGGGGATGCGGCTAATGTCGCGGCGATCAGCATCCATCCGCCCTTCACGCCAGCGATTATACGCCTGTAT
>CAZPLZ010000274.1:0-2410 GCA_964587525.1 uncultured bacterium
TACGGTCCTCGAACTGACTTCCCGTGACAAAAGCGTAATCGGCACTGGCGAAGGACCTCCCCTTGCCCAACGACATTCGGAAGCCTACGCCACCACTGATACGAAAATCGTCCGCGCCTAACCGGAAAATCAAGAAATCCGCGTACCGCCACTCGGCACCAAAAGCCGACTTCACACCTCCCACATCAGCTTCTAACAGTGGAGAACGCGCTTCTGCTGAAACGAGCCATCGTGTGACAGGGGCCCATGCGACCCCCATCCGGCCTGACGGCTCCATGATCGTCCGCAGGCCGTCTTGCCAATGCACGGTGGTTCTGCCAAGGTCCTCCGCCACCAATCCAATCCGCCATCGACGGGCAACCTGCAGGATGAAACCGGCATTCGCCCCGTAACCACTGCCAAGAATTTTCCCCACTTTGCCCACGAGTACCTTGCCGGCCCCTCCGATCATCAACCACGGCGAGATCGCAACGCCGTACCCCAGCAGGAACGTACCGTCCGTCTCCGCTCCGAACCCCGTGATTTCCACGAGTGGCTGATTCGTCGTCGGGTCGAGTACAGGATTGCCGTTCGCATCCAAGACTGGCCGCGTAAGTGCCAGATTATCCACATTGAACTCCTGAACGGCCAACGCAGCGGTGCCCCACCGCTGTACCGGCATCGTCAAGGTCATCGCAAACACGTTCTGGGTGAAGGACAAGTGGTTCTGGCTGCCGCTCAGCGAGACCTGGTGTACTTGCGCCAAGCCAGCAGGGTTCCACAATGCAGCCTGGGCATCATCGGAGATCGCGGTGTAGGCGCCACCTAACGCTAAGGCCCGGGCGCCGAAAGCGATGCCAAGAAAGGTATCTTCGCCTAAGGCTGGTGTGCTGCCCAGGAAGAAAGTGAGACTAGCGGCGGCGAGCCAACCTTTCACGAACTCACGCTATGGTCTGGGTGGCCTCATCAGCCAAACCCTGAAATTCATCACCCTCCCGAAGATGTACCTCATGATTCAATTTACCTTCCCGCATCTCCCGAAGAACTCTCCGCAAGTGATACAAGGGTCCAGCAACCCGGTGCGAATACACGAGGCCAAACACCACCGCAAACACAGCACTCAGCAATGCTGAAAGAGCCAAAGCCGGAAGGACGACGGCCAGGAGAGTCGTCTGCTCAAGGGGTGCCCCGGGTTAGCCAGGCACATAATAGGATCTCATCGCCAGATTCCCCTGACTGTAACGACCGGCGTAATACACGAGGAGAACGAGAAAGGCCGACAGGATACCCGCCACAACAGCCCCGGTGAATCGCAGCATGAACGCGTACTGGGAAGGTTTATCGATCAAGTAAATCCGACGCTTTCGTATCCGTTGTGCCATGCTCAATTTCCCCTGGGAGCCATCCTTCTCATACACCCGATAAGATTTATGGAGCACATCCCTGACAGTTCCACTTCGGCGCCGAGCCCACTGAGTGGGGTTTTACTTCTCTTACTTACGTCTATTACCCGGCGTCTGTTGCGGCCCTGGCATCTGACCCCATCGATTGACAATGAACAGGTCCACGGTCTCGCTCACGACGTTGACACCATTCGTCACGGTCACCGTCACGATGTACGTACCAGGAGCCACTAAAGTCCTATCTGCCCTCTTTACATCCCACGGGACTGACGTTTGGCCCGCTCCAATGTATTGCGGAGGAAATTCAAAGATTAGATAAAGACCGGTCAATTTGTCGTGGATCGACACGGTCATATTGACCGGCTGGTCTGTACTCACCCTGATCGTCAAGGTTTGGCCGACCTGCGGATTCACGGGATTCGGCGATAGCAGCACCGTCAGAGTTGGCACGGAAGGAGGTGGTGTGGGCGATGGACCAGGCCCTGGTGTTGGAGTCGGCGATGGACCAGGCCCTGGTGTTGGAGTCGGCGATGGACCAGGCCCTGGTGTTGGAGTCGGCGATGGACTTGGCTCTGGCGTGGGAGTCGGCGATGGACCAGGCTCTGGCGTGGGAGTCGGCGATGGACCAGGCCCTGGTGTTGGAGTCGGCGATGGACTTGGCTCTGGCGTGGGAGTTGGCGTCGGTCCAGGCCCCGGAGCAGGAGACGGGGTCGGTCCAGGTCCCGCTGTGGGTGCGGACGGCGGAGCTAGGGGTGGAGTCCCTGGAAGTGCCTGTGGTGGCACCACCAAAGTATCAGGCCGATCCCCCGGCTGTTGCACGATAGTCAGAGGAGGTGGCTGATACCCAAAGACCTGCACCCGATCGTTTCCCGTATCGGTGATGTAAAGCAGCTGGTTGAAGGTATCCCAAGCTAACCCGTGGGGTGAATCAAACTCACCCGGGCCGCTACCAAACTTGCCAAGCGTCCCCAATACCTCGCTGGTTGCAGGATTGATCACCAGGATCTGATGACTACCCACGCTGCTGA
>CAZPLZ010000275.1:0-2368 GCA_964587525.1 uncultured bacterium
TGGGGCTTCTGCCAAATGCGCACAGTGCTCCACCAACCTCGTGTTTCATGTTCCAGAATCCACCCTGAAATGTCACTGGTGCGGGGCTCGCACCCCAGTGACCACGAAGTGCCCACGCTGCGCCGGCGAAGTGATGCGGGCACTGGGCCTCGGCACCCAGCGAGTGGAGCACGAGGTGCGCACCCTCCTGCCCGGTGCCCGCCTCGTGCGGATGGATCAGGACACGACCCGGCGGCGGCAGGCCCCTCAGGAATTGCTCGAACGCTTTAGGGAAGGTGACATTCTGATCGGCACGCAGATGATCGTCAAGGGGCTGGATTTTCCCCGGCTCACCCTGGTCGGCGTGATCCAAGCTGATCTTTCGCTCAATTTCCCAGATTTCCGGGCCGGGGAACGAACCTTTCAGCTCTTAACTCAGGTGGCGGGCCGGGCGGGACGCCGGAATGTCCAGGGACGGGTGTTGATCCAGACGTTCTCGCCTGAGCATCCCGCCATTACGGCGGCTGCCACCCACGACTACTGGAAGCACTACGAGGCAGAATCGGCCATGCGGAAATCTTTTGGCTACCCGCCCTACGGTAAGCTGGTCCGGTTCAAGCTCGTGGGGAAACAGTTGAAGGACGTGGAAGAAATGGCCCTCCAGCTTTCGAAAGCGCTTGTCAAGCGCCTGCCCCCGCGTACCGTTGTTCTGGGCCCTGCTCCAGCCTACCCCGCCGTGGTCGCCCGGCGGCACCGCTGGCATCTGGTCATCAAGGGACCGGCGAAGGCCGATCTGCGCGAAGCCACCCGGTTCGCGCTGGCCCACCTCGCCAAAGCGCCTCACAGCTCGCGTGTCCGGATCACCGCCGATGTCGACCCGCTCAACGTGATGTCGTAAACTTGGAAGATGCGTACGCTCCGCTATTACGGCGATCCCGCCCTGCGCCGCAAGGCGAGGCGGGTGGACAACGTGGACGATACGGTGCGCGGCCTGGCTCAGGAGATGATCGCCATCATGCAGGCAAAGCGCGGAGTCGGGCTCGCAGCTAACCAGGTCGGCGAGACCACCCGGGTGATCGTGATCAACCTGCCCGCTGGCGAGAAGGAAAAGGAAGACGAGGCGATCGCGCTCGTCAACCCGCGGGTGGTGAAAGCCTCAGGCTCCTATTCGGACGAGGAAGGATGCCTGAGCTTCCCGGGCTTAAAGTTACCCATCCCCCGCGCCATGGAGATCCGGGTGGAAGCGCAAGACCTCTCAGGGAACCCTGTGGCGTGGGAGGCGCGCGGTCTTTTGGCCAGAGTCCTCCAGCACGAGATCGACCATCTGGACGGCGTCCTCTTTATCGACCGGCTGCCGTGGCTGAAACGCCTGGCGATGCTCTTTAAGCTTCCTCAACTGAAGCGTCAATACCGGCAGTCTGAGTGAGGGTGCTCTTCTTTGGGACACCGGAATTCGCGGTGGCCAGTCTTAAAACGCTTGTCCGCTACGGCTTTAACCTCGCCGGGGTGGTCACCCAGCCGGACCGCCCCCAAGGGCGCGGCCAGAGCCAGGTAACGCCGCCACCGGTCGCCCAAGCCGCGCAGGAACTGAAGCTGGCGGTTCTGCAACCGGAGAAACCCTCTGAGCCAGCCTTCCTTGAACGCGTTGAGGCCATGCGGCCCGACGTGTTTGCAGTCGCCGCATACGGCCATCTGCTCCCCGACCGGTTGCTGTCCATGGCCCCGCTGGGAGCGTGGAATGTCCACCCCTCGCTCCTGCCCCGGTGGCGTGGTCCGGCTCCCATCCACCGGACCATCTGGGCCGGCGACGAGATAACCGGCGTCAGCATTATGAAACTGGCCGCACGGCTGGACGCGGGGCCCTTAGCCAGACAGGAAACGGTGCGCGTTGAGCCACGTGAAACCTGTGGCGCCCTTGAACAACGGCTCGCCGCACTGGGTGCGGATCTGCTGGTCGAGACCCTTCAGAAGCTGCGTCATGGCGCTGTGCCTCTTAAGGAGCAGGATGAGAACGCAGCGACCTACGCCCCGGTCTTTAAGCCCGAAGAGCTCGAACTGAACTGGGACCACCCTGCCGTTCGGTTGGACCGGCTCATCCGCGCGCTCGCGCCCACCCCCGGGGCTCACTTCGTCTTCCGCGGCTCACAGGTGAAGGCACGAGACGCAGAGCCGGCCCCCACACTACCCTCTCCAGCCGGCACGCTTCTCGAGCGCAGCCCGCAGAGAGCCTGGCGGGTGGCGTGCGGCGAAGGCAGTCTGTGGATCCGCATGGTTCAGCCGGAAGGAAAATCAACCATGACCATGGACGCTTTTATTGCCGGCCGCCGTCTAAAAAGAGGGGACGTACTTGAAATATTGAAATTCTCCGGGTGAGGAATTTTTAATATTA
>CAZPLZ010000276.1:0-2367 GCA_964587525.1 uncultured bacterium
CGTGGTGTATTCGATGGCGTATGCCACCACCGCCAGCTCGACGATTCCGCCGAAGAACGACTTTACCGACATCGGCGGCTCGGGGAGCGGCACCTCACCTCCGGCGAACACGACCTGGCTGCGCTGGACCATAGACGAGATCGCTATCAAGACCACCGGCTGCCTCTGCTTCCGCGTCACCATCGACTGACGCTCCCCCCTCTCTCTTACGGCCGGTGCGTTGTGTTTTAAATTATGGGTGACCATCCTTTACCGAGGCGAGTCTGCGAGCCTATCAGGACGCGCCTAATCTTGGAAATCCATCCGCTCGCCGATCCCGACCTGGAAGAATGGTGCCGCACTCCAGCTCAGTTCTCTGTTGACGCGTCCGCTCGCGCGATGTAGGCGTCGACGTTGCGTTCGAGGATGTCGAGCGGTACGGCGCCGCTGCCGAGCACCGCATCGTGGAAGTCGCGGATGTCGAAGCGGTCGCCGAGCTTCTCTCGCGCGCGGCGGCGGAGCGCCTGGATCCGGAGCTCGCCGATCTTGTAGGCCAGCGCCTGCCCCGGCCAACCGATGTAGCGGTCGATCTCGTTGACGATGTCGTGCTCGGTCTTGGCGGCGTGCTCCTTGAAGTAATCGATGGCGCGCTGACGGCTCCACTTGAAGGCGTGGAGACCCGTGTCGACCACCAGCCGGATCGCGCGCCACATCTCGTAGGTGAGCTGGCCAAATTTGGAGTAGGGATCCTGGTAGAGCCCGAGTTCCTCGCCGAGCGACTCGCTGTACAGGCCCCAGCCCTCGATGTAGGCGGTGAAGCCGCCGTAGCGGCGGAACCTAGGCAGCTCACCGAGTTCCTGCGCCAGGGCAATTTGCAAATGGTGCCCCGGAACCGCCTCGTGCGCGGTCAGCACCTCGATCTCGTACTTCGGGCGCACCTCCGGCTTGTACAGATTGACATAGAAGTAGCCGGCGCGGCTGCCGTCGGCGGCCGGCCGGCTGTAGTAGGCGGTCGTGGTGTCGGGCGCGATCGCGTCCGGCACGGGCCGCACGCCGTACGGCATGCGCGGAAGACGCTTGAACAGCTTCGTCAATTCCGGATCGATCCTCTTGGCGGCATCCCGGTATGCACGCAGCAGGTCCTGCTTGTCCTTGAAGTAAAAGCGGGGCCCGCCCGGATGGTCCCACGCGCCGACCGTCTCGCGGCAAGCCGGCAGATAGGTGTCGTTGAAGAACGCCTTAAGCTTTCGGTAGGCGGGGAGCACCACGCGCCGGATGGCATTTTGAGCCGCGGCGCGCAAGCGGGCCTGCGTCGGGGCGTCGAAAGAGGCCGGCATGTTGTCGATCGGGACGTAGAAGAGACTCTCGTCAGGATTCGAAACGATCTGCGCCGCAATCTGTTTGGGCACCCGCTCCATGATGACGCGGGGCGGCACGATCTTCTCCTCGATCCCCTTCTTCATGAGGGCGATCGTCTGGTCCACGCGGGCGCCGAGTCCGTTCAGTCGCGCGATCCAGTCCTCGAAGTCCTTCACGGTGCGGAATCGGAGCCGCTCGTGGAGCTCGTCGGCCGTCTGTATCCCGCCGCGGTGCCCCACCGGAATGAGGAACTGGCGGAATGAATGTCCCGCGACATCTTCCTCGTGTTTCTTCTTGAAAAGATCGTAATTGAGCTGTTCGGCCGGCGGCAGGAGCGAGCGAGCGATCTTGCCGAGCCGTTCCAGCACGCGCCGGTTTGCCCGGTGATGCTCCTCGATCGCCTGGAGACTGTTGTCGGTCCACTTGTCGTTGTAGCGGCGATCGCCCAGCAACGAAGCCCGGGTGGGAAACCTCTTCATGACCCGTTCCCACTCGCTGTCGAACAGGGCGTGCAGGCGTTTGGTTTCGCGTTCCGCCTGGGTTTCTTCGCGGACGTCCGCATCGATGCCGGTGAGGAACTCCGCCGGGGATTGGACCGGGTCCGCCTGCGGCGCGGCGGAGGCTGGGACCGCGCCGAGCAGCAGCAATAGTGCGATGGCGGGGCCGGTCGGGTGGGTTGAGAGCGTCTTCAAAGCATCAAATGGGGTGGTGCAACCGGGCCTAGCTGGGCAGGTCCGCCTTCTTCATGCCGGGCCGGACCAGGGCGTTGAAGAGCAGGCGAAAGGTGCCGTGCGCCTGGGCCCGGTGCTGCGTGTGGAATCCCAGCAGCACCACGCGGCCGCGGCCGTAGGCGATGTCCACGATGGCCGGCTTGCCCGCGATCACCTCAGGGTGGTGGAGGTAGCCCGACAGGAGCAGGAGCGTCTCGGCGTAGTGCACGGGGGCCGTCGTGGCGTACCGCTTGGCGGGCTCGGTCTGGCGAACGCCGGGAATCGCCGCGCCAGTCTTCTTCTTTTTCGGTGTGGGGAA
>CAZPLZ010000277.1:0-2311 GCA_964587525.1 uncultured bacterium
TGACGAGCTACCTTGAGGAGTTGACCGCCAGCACCAGGACCCGCCAGGCGTACACCCACGCTCTGGCCCGGTTCCTGCGCGCTATGGCAGGGCACCCGCTGGGGACGCTCAAGCGCCCGCTGATCCAGGAGTACCGCGACGAGCTGAAAGCACGCATGAAACCGCGATCTGTGAATCTCTACCTCGCCGCGGTGCGGAACCTGTTCACCTGGCTCTCGGCCCAGGCGGTGTTTCCCAATGTCGCCGCCGGCGTGAAGGGCGCCCGGGCGTCGCAGGAGCACGCGCGCTCGCCGCTCGACCAGGCCCAGGGTAAGAAGCTCTTGGCGCA
Source organism: uncultured bacterium (assembly GCA_964587525.1). Taxonomy (GTDB): domain Bacteria; phylum Oederibacteriota; class CAKKQC01; order CAKKQC01; family CAKKQC01; genus CAZPLZ01. The sequence goes on from CAZPLZ010000277.1 coordinate 329, forward strand.
CCTGGAAGCCCACGCCGGCAGCGTGATCGGCAAGCGTGACCTTGCGATCGTCACCCTGCTCCTGCATACTGGCGTCCGTGCCGTTGAAGCTGTGCGAGCCAACGTCAGAGACGTAGCCAAGCATGAAAGCCGGGACGTGCTCTATGTCCAGGGCAAGGGGCAGGATGGCCGGGACGCCTTTGTGGTTCTGCTCCCCGCGGTGCTCACGGCCATGCAGTCGTACCGCGCGGCCCGGGCCACGCTCGACAAGGTGAAGCCGGATGATGCGCTGTTCGTCGGCCACGGCCCGCGCAACACCGAGGAACGCCTGACTACGTTCCACGTGGAGAGGATTGTCAAGCGCGCCCTGCGAGCGATCGGGCTGGATTCACCGAAAATCACCACGCACTCGCTGAGACACACCGCCGCGACGCGCGCACTGCACAACGGGGCCACGCTAGAGAGTGTGCAAGCCATGCTGCGTCATCGCAACATCGGGACCACGATGATCTACGCGCACGCGGTCTCGCGCCTCACGGACCCCGCTGAGCAGTACGTCAAGTTTTCGTGATCCTCGGCACCAACGACGCACGGACAGCCGCTCAGACCCCATCGGGAAAATGGGGGGGTCATCGGGACCCGTCCGGCACCTGGTCGAAGCGTCACAGCGCGTCTACGTGCAAAGTTTCTCGGGGTGGGATGCGGAACGCGTGGGTTTTCACGTCATGAGAGTTTTGGCCGTGGCGAATCACAAGGGAGGAACGGGCAAGACGACCACCGCTGTGAACCTGGCCGCATGTCTCGCGGAGCGTGGCAAGCGCTGCGTGCTCCTGGACCTGGACCCGCAAGCGCAGGCGTCCGCATGGCTAGGTGTCCACCAGGACGGCGCTGCCGGCATCCTGGACGCGCTACGCGGGGCGGTGAAGCTGGCAGACCTGGTGAGGCCTTCGCCGGTGGTTGAAGGCGTAGCCGTGCTCCCTGCGTCCCTGGCGTTATCGGGCGCTGACGCCGCGCTCGTGCGCGAGACGGGGCGTGAGCTGCTCTTGAAGCGAGCCCTAGCCCGTAAGGTAGGCACGTTTGTGAGCGACATGCCCACCAAGGACGAACACCCGGTAACGCTGCTGTCTGCTGACTATCTCCTGATAGATTGTCCGCAGCCGCTCGGAATCCTCACGCTCAACGCCCTGGCCGCGGCGGATGCGGTATTGATCCCTTGCGAGACCACGGTGTTAAGCCTCAACGCCCTGACGGTGTTCATGCAAAGTCTCAAGGTGGTAAAGGCGCGTCTCAATCCTGGTCTTAAAATCGCTGGCATTGTGCCGGTACGTGTACGCGCCCATACCAATATGGCCCGCGAGGTCCTGGCGCTCATGCGAAAGCAGTATGCTGGCGACGTGCTGCCGGTGACCATCCGGGAAGCGACGAAAGCGGCTGAAGCGCCGAGCCATAGGAAACCGCTCACGCTGTACGCTCGCTCTCATGAAGTGACGCAGGAGTACCGGAAGCTCGCAACGCTGATACTCAAGGGGAGGTAAGATTCATGGCGAAAAAAGTACAGGCGAAAAACGTACAACTGAACTGCTCGAACTGTGGGGGGAAGAACGAAGTAGAACTGAAAACGAGAGGGAGCCGCGGGGTTGAACAAGCTCTGTGGCTTTGTTTTCTAGGTCCAGGATTTATCTACTCCATGTGGCGGCGGCTGTGTGGCAAGATCGCAGTCTGTCCGAGCTGCGGAAAGGTGACTCCGTGGTGGTAAGCACTTGAGAAGTAACAGCCTATGGCAAAACGTAAAGCGCTAGGCGCGTTCGCCGGCGACGCGAGCGCGGCGCTCGGTTGGATTGGCCAGGGTCCAGCGGCAGCGGGACCGCGCAAGCTCAAAACGCCGTATAAAAACCTGCTGCCGGCGCTGAAGGGTGAGGAGCGGCAGACGTTGCGCGAGAGCATCAAGGCGCGGGGCGTGGACATCCCGGTGACGGTGAGCGAGGACGGCACGGTGCTAGACGG
>CAZPLZ010000278.1:0-2290 GCA_964587525.1 uncultured bacterium
CGGTGGGGGGGGGGGGGGGGGGGGGGGGGGGGTGGGTGCTTGGTGTGCCACCTACTTCTGCTGCGGTGGCTGGCTTCGCGGCCGGCTTGAGGGTCGTGGACGTTGGGGCCTCGGCCCCGGTGTAGTGTTCCAGGACCACGTCGATCTGTTTCTGAGTGAGGATGCTAATCGCCTGCTTCGCCGGGAGGTTCTTGCCCTTGAGATAAGCCATGATTTCCTTGCTGGTGACCCCGAGCTCCTTGGCCAGCTTGAACAGGGGCGTGGATTTCATGTCTTTTCCCCCGCCCCTGGCTGCGCAGTTGCTGGGGTCGCCTCCGGAGCGGGAGTCTTTTCATCTTCCCTCTCCCCCTCTGAGGGGGAGAGGGTAGGGTGAGGGGGGCTTGGCGCGCTACTTGCTTCCGCCGCGGGTTCAGCCGCCGGCTCGGTAGCCGCCTCAGCCGCCGGCTCGGTGGTCGCCTCAGCCACCGGCTTGGTGGCCGCCTCAGCCACCGGCTTGGTGGCCGCCTCAGCCGCCGGCTTGGTGGCCGCCTCAGCCACCGGCTCGGTGGTCGCCTCAGCCACCGGCCTGGTGGCCGCCTCGCCTTCGGTCGCTGCCACATCAGCCCTGCTGGTAGTTTCACCGGCGCTTTTCAGATCCGCTTCGGTCATGACCTCCACTTTCCAGCCGGTGAGCTTGGAAGCCAGGCGTGCATTTTGCCCACCGCGGCCGATAAGGTGCACAAGCTGGTTATGGTCCGTGGCCACCGCAATCATGGTCTTGTTTTCCTCGTCCTTGATGACCCGCGTCGGTTTCGCGGGCGAGAGGGCATTGATGAGGAAAACCTCGGGATCTTCGTTCCACAACACCACATCCATTTTCTCGCCATGCAGCTCCTGGACGACCGCCTGGACGCGCATGCCCTTCATCCCAATGCATGCCCCCACGGGGTCCACATTGCGGTCGTTCGAGTGCACGGCGACTTTGGAGCGCGAACCGGGCTCGCGGGCCACCGCTTTGATTTCCACGATGCCCTGAGACACCTCCGGCGCTTCCTGCTCGAAGAGATACTTGACCAGCTCCGGACGGTTACGGGACGCAATAATATGAGGACCCCGTGGCGTGTTGCTGACCTCGGCCACAAAGACCTTGAGATGTTCACCGGGCCGGTAGTCTTCCTTGGGAATCTGCTCGCTGCCGGGCAACACCGCTTCGACGTCACCCAGGTCTAGGATCACCAGCTTGCCGCGCCGCTGTTTCACCAGACACGTGACGGCCTTGCCGACTTTGTCCTTGAATTCCCCGTACAGGTTCACGCGCTCCTCTTCACGGACGCGCTGCAGCACGATGTGTTTCGCGGTTTGTGCCGCGATACGTCCCAGGTTGTCGAGGGGGACATGTATGACCACCTCTTCACCGGCGGCCGCGGCGGGGTTGATCTTTTTCGCTTCCGCGAGGGCAATCTCATCCGGGCTGGCAGGCTTGTCTGCGGCCACAATCTTTTTCACGACCACGTTCATGTCGCCAGTCGCCTCATCGTACGTCACCTCGACGCGCTCGGGCGTCACCCCGAGCGCCTTGCGGGCGGCGGACAGCAGGGCAGATTCCAGGATCTGCCGGACCGTCTCGCGGCTCATGTGTTTACCGCGTTGGAGCTGCTCCAGCGCCTCGATCAGCTCCGGTTTCATGTACGTTGACCTCTCACTCTTGCTTCTCCCTCTCCCCCATCGGCCTTTGGGTCTTCTCTTTCCCCTCTCCCCACGTTAAACATAATTTCACGTCGTGCAGATGCTATCTCGGGCAGCGCCAGGCTGCGCCGGCTGCCATCGGCCAGCACGAGCATGAGGCCGGATTCGTCCGCGGCGGCGAGGGTGCCCACCAGCGGGCCCGAGCGGTCATGCCGCAAGGCGACCTTCACGAGCCGGCCCACATTCCGCTTGAAGTCCGGCAGGGTGCACAGCGGCCGGGTCAGGCCTGCGGAGGACACCTCTAACATGTACTGGTGTGGGATGAAGTCGCTTGCGTCCAGCGCCGCTCCCACTGCCCGGCTGATGGTTTCACAATCAGCCACCGAAGTGGGGCCCTGATCCCGCTCGATCGTCAACCGGAGCACACGGTGCTGGCCCTCTTTCACAAACGTCACGTTCAAAAGCTCTACCCCCTCAGCCCGAGCTAATGGTTGAGCCATTTCCCGGACACGCGATACGATATCCATCTTCCTCTCCCGCAATCCGTTAAGAACAAAAGAAAGTGGGGAGAAATCCCCCCACTCTCTTGGCTCTCATGCTTCATTGATTAGAGCATGTCTGGCCC
>CAZPLZ010000279.1:0-2187 GCA_964587525.1 uncultured bacterium
GTTGAGGAAGAGCAGCGCCTGTTCACCCCGGTTGAGCGTTTCACGCAGCGCCTCGGCCAGTCTGGCGCTGATGGCGGTGCCGCGCGGCTCACCTCCCATCGGCACCAGCTCGACTCGCGGGAGGGGCGTTAAGTCCACCCGCTCCGGCAGCGCTAAAAGTTTTATGTGCCCGGCCCGGGCCCGCGTGGCCGTTTCCAGGGAAGGGGTGGCCGATCCCAGGATGACTGGACATGGAGCCAGTTTGCCCCGCATCAGCGCGCACTCCCGAGCGTGATAGAACGGGACAGCTTCCTCCTGTTTGTAGGCGCCTTCGTGTTCCTCATCCACGATCACGAGGCCCAGGTCCAAGACTGGTGCGAAAACAGCGGAGCGTGCGCCCACGACGATCCTGGGTCCGCGGCGGGCTTCTTCCAGAGCTTGCGCCCGCGCCGCACCCGGGAGCCGGCTGTGCAGGACCACCACGCGGTTGCCGAACCTGGCGGTGAACCAGGCCACGATCTGATAGGACAGGGTGATTTCGGGGACGAGCACCAGGACCCCCTGCCCTTTCGTGAGTGTGTGAGAAGCCGCGTGGAGATACACTTCCGTCTTGCCACTGCCTGTGATTCCATGCAGCAGAAAGGGGTCATAGCGCCGAGCCTCGATGGCGGGATTGATCGCCGCAACGGCGGCGGACTGGTGGGGGGTCAGGGATGGAGAGGTGTCTGTGGGAGGGTCGTCTGCGGATCGAGTCCTCGAGCCCGGGTTAGGGTGAGGGGGGATTGGCTTGTTCCGCAGTCGGCGTGCCGGTTCGGGCAAGGCGGCCCGCAGCACCAGTCCCGCTGGGGCCAGGTAGTAATCACCCACCCACTTTAAGAATTTCAACATGGCCCCGTCGTAGAACGGCTGAGCGTCCAGGACACCGGCGATGGGCTTGGCCGTCACGCCAGCGGGGGGAGCGGGTTCAATGCCGGTGACCAGGGCAATCGCCAGGCCACGGCGCAGCGGCACTTGGACTCGCACACCGGGTGTCACGTTTGCGGCGAGAGATTTGGGAATGCTGTAGGTCAGTTCATGGTCAATCGCCTGGGGGATGAGACATCGCGCGTATCGAGCCATACATGAACGCCCCCCGCTCCCTACCCGGTCGGCAGGAGCCGACCGGGAAAAGGGTGAGGGGGGTTAAGGCATGGGCGAAGCATGCCGGTCAGCCGGTGGGTCGCTGTGGAGTTTGGAGAGGTGTTGCTTAAGGAGAACGAGGTCGCGCTCGATGACCTTTTTGTACTCCCCGGTGCGCAACGCGGCCGCGGGATGGTAGGTCGCCAGGAAATCGGTATCGTGCAGCTTGTACCACCGTCCCCGAAGCTGGCCGATGGACTTCGTCGTCTTAAGCAGCGTCTGCGCCGCATAGGTCCCCAGCGCGACCACCACCTTTGGCCTGATGATCTTGATTTGCTCGAACAGGTACGGTTCGCATTCCTCGATCTCCTCGAGCTGCGGGGACCGATTGTTTGGCGGCCGGCACTTGACGACATTGGCGATGAAGACATCGTCGCGAGGGATGCCGATGGCTTCCAGCAGGCGGTCGAGCAAATGGCCAGCCGGTCCGACAAAAGGCAGCCCCTGCTTGTCTTCCTGCTCCCCGGGTCCTTCGCCGACGAACACCACCTCGGCTTTGGGGTTGCCGCTCCCGAACACAAATTTGTTCCGCCCCTTAGCCAGGGGACATTTGGTGCAGTCCTTGATCCGCTCATAGAACGAGAGGAGCGAGCGACCCTGGTCAGAGTCGTGCGGATTGAGAATACCGGATGGATGCCGGTTGACAGATTTCGCAGCCGGTTGAGGCTGCGTCCGGCGAGCGGGGGAGGGTGCGGTGGCCATCGTTGGGGTACTTATTGTACGTGGCAGGGGAGCTGGTTGTCGGGCCGGAGCAGGGGGTGAAGCTGGGGTACGCGCGGCGGGGGGCTTCGGAGGGGGTGCCTTCGCAGTGAACAGATGCTGATCCCCCTCTTCCCAGCGGGCGCGAAGGAACCTGCGTAACCGGGCCACTGCGAGCCGGGCGTCTTCGGAGTTTCCCATTAGAACTTGGGCCAGCGGAACAGCGGGGCGGGGCGGTCCTTCGGCCGTTGCGGAGCGCCGAGTTCTTCGGTCGGGAACAGGAGCTTCCCCATAGGCCTCTTGTATATCAGGTAGCCGAGGGTGAGGGAA
>CAZPLZ010000280.1:0-2184 GCA_964587525.1 uncultured bacterium
GGGCGGTCATGGATGCGCCCAACGTGAGCAGAGCCAGGGGAAGGGCCAGCTTGCCGATCATCTCCATGGAGTCCATGAGAGGTGCCGGAAGACTGAAAGGCAAGATGCGCAGCGCCAAGCCAATGACGCAGCCGACGATGATGGGGTTGCGGATCACCGTCTTGGCTTGGCGTGCGAGTGAAAGAGATGACTTGCGGGCTCGCAGTCGCTCCAGGATCGCGACAGACACGACCTGAACCACAATCGTGATGATACCGACCATGACAGCAGCTTTGGCCAGGGCTACTGGTCCTAAAGCACTCGCAATAACAGGGAATCCAACGTAGGCAAGATTGCCGCGGAAAGAGCTGACCACCCAGGCGCCCCGGGTCGCAGGGGTCATCCAGGACGAGGTCGCGTAGGTGATGGCGACCACCGCCAGCGCCGCAGCAACGTACACGAGCGTGATACCGCCGATCGATAGACTTTCCGACTTGGTATTTCCGATAGACACCACCAGCAGCAAGGGAAGCGCGACGTAGAAGGTGAGCCAATTCATCCAGTCCTCGCCTGCCTTACTCAGAAAGCCTGAGCGGCGAAGTGCGTAGCCTACCCCGATGACGATAAATAATGGAAGGACAATCTGCAGAGATTGTTCCAACTACCTTGCCTCCCTCGATGAGCAAAGATTTATCAGCGCGATAAGTTTCATCTATATCTGATAGCCTATCAGGTGTTCATGTCAGGGAAAGTTATAGAGCCGTTCACATTCCTTTTGCGAGAGGCGTGGTTGTTACGCTCATGATTACGTTGGCCGATATACGGAGTGCCCACCGGGTAGTCGCAAGCGTGGCGATCTGGACGCCGATCCTGCCGCTGAAATTTTTCGACCGGCCTCAAACGTATGTTAAATGCGAGAACCTCCAGCGCACCGGCGCCTTCAAAATCCGGGGCGCCTACAACAAAATTTCCCGATTGCCCCGTTCCTGCAGAGGAGTGGTTGCAGCTTCCAGTGGAAACCATGCCCAGGCGGTCGCGCTGGCCGCCAAGCTTCGCGGACTTCCTGCTCGCATTTTCATGCCCGCCCGGGCGGTTCTGCACAAAGTGAAAGGAACCAAGGCGTATGGAGCGACGGTCATCAGGGGAGGAAGGAACAGTGAAACAATCAGACTGCGGGCTGAACACGATGCCGCCAGGCGAGGCTACGCGTTGATTCCATCCTTCAATGACCCCGAAATAATCGCAGGACAGGGGACGGTAGCCCTTGAGATTATGAAGGATCTTCCGGAGATCAAAGCGGTCGTCATTCAGATCGGCGGGGGAGGATTGGCGAGCGGCATCGCAACCGCACTCAAAGAATCCAAGCCGCGGATCAAAGTCTTTGGCGTCGAGCCCAGAGGGGCGCCGACGATGTTTCGGTCTCTGCAGCAGGGTAAGGTCGTCACGTTGCCGGAAACCGACACGATTGCCGATGGTCTTAGACCTGTCCGTTCGAGCGAGTTGACGTTCGCCCATGTCCGGAAATATGTTGATGAGGTGGTGTTGGTCAGTGACGCGGAGATCCTCGCTGCCACGCGGCATCTGATTCTCAAGGAGAAGCTGGTTGTCGAGCCTTCTGGAGCGGCAAGCTTTGCCGCGATACGTTCAGGGAAGATCAAGTTGCCGAAGGGGCCGGTGGTCGTCATCCTCTCAGGCGGCAATGCGAATATCAAAGGGATCATTTAGCAAGCGCGGATGAGGCTTATGGCTTCAAGAGGTTGAGTTTAGAATGGAGGTGTCCAATGCGGTTCGACCAGATGCTCGGGGAAAGATAGGAGTGGCCGGTGTCCCAGACACTGTCCGTCCGGCGAGGAACCTGCTTGTGGTTGGCCTGCCTTGTGGCTGTGGGGTGCGCTGGCCCGAGGGCGCGGGAACCCGGCGTGGAGAACGTTGACATCCGCGACCAGCGGTTTCACGCGCTCCTGCGGGATGATTCCAGGCTGGAGAAGATCGCAGGAGACTTGAAGTTCACCGAGGGGCCGGTCTGGCTCGATCGGGAACGCAAGCTGCTGTTCAGCGATATCCCGGCGGACAGGATCTACGAGTGGAGGGAGGACCGCGACCTTTCGGTTTTCCGCGAGCCGAGCGGAAATGCCAACGGTCACACCCTGGACCTTGAGGGCCGGCTCATCTCCTGCGAGCACGGCAACCGGAGGGTGTCGAGGA
>CAZPLZ010000281.1:0-2162 GCA_964587525.1 uncultured bacterium
AGGGCGTCCGCAACCGGCTGGAAGTCTAAGTCACCCATCCCGGGGCCCAGGAGGTTGGGATCGTTGGCGTGGAAGTGATGCAGATGCTTGCCACCTTCTTCCCGGATGACCTCAGCGGCAGGCTTGGACTCCGCCCCGCACATGGCTTTGACGTCGAGGTGCAGTTTGAAAGCCGGGTGATTCACCGCCTCCACGAGCTTAACGCCTTCCGCCATGGTGTTGATGAAGTTGGTCTCCTGCGGGGCGAGCGGTTCAAAGCAGATGGTCACCCCGGCTTCGCCAGCAGCAAGCGAAAGATCCTTGAAGAGCCACACGACTTGATCCTGGACCGCCTTGGGATCTTGGCCGGGCTCGATCATGCGCTGCTTGGGCGATCCGAACACCATGAGATCCCCGCCGAGATCCCGGCAGAGCCGGATGAGCGCACGCAGGTATTCGGCGGTCTGCGACAGGTGGGAGTCATTCTGAGTGGTGATCGAAAGCTCCTTGGTTCCAGCAAGCAGCCAGTGTAGCCCGATAATCTTAAGACCGGCGTCCTCGAAGACACCCCGAAGTTGGTGCCGTTCTTTCACCGGCAGCTTGTCAGGCTTTGGACCCAAGGTGAAGGGAGCCAGCTCAACGCCTTGATAGCCCAGCGCGGCTACGGTGTGGGCTACCCGCTCGTGCGACCAATCCTTGAACATCTCGTTGCAGATGGCGAACTTCATGACCGAGGGTATTATTATGAACGACATGGTAAAATTGTTGAAATACCATGTTCGAAAGACCTGTGCTTCTGTATGATGACGCCTGTGGCCGCTGCCGGATATTCGCGGGGTTAGTGCGCGCCTTAAACTGGAGAGGCCGGGTGGAGATTGCCGCGCTGGACAGCCCGCGTGCCGAAGCGCTCTTGCCTGAGCTGACGCGCTGGGACCGGCTTTCCACCTTGCGTTTCTTGACACCTGCGGGGGGGCATTTCACCGCGTCTGAAGCGACGGCGGTGCTGTTCGAGCACCTGCCCCTGACCGGGACGGTTTGGCGGATCATGCGCCGGGCCTTCCCGCGTATCCGCCACGCCGTTTCGTACCTGTACAACCTGGCCGCGCAGACCCGTTCATGCAGGAAGGTGTGACCCTTATGTCTTCAAAACCCTCTACGCCATCACCGTCCACCGCGGTGAAACCGGCCAAGCGAAGCAAAGCCCAGTCATATATCAAAAATGGCGCGCGCATTATGGTCGAAGCGATGGAGGAGCTGGGCGTCGAGTACATCTTTGGGTATCCGGGTGGCGCCTGCCTCCCTCTCTATGACGAGCTGACCGACACCTCGATAAAGGTGATCTTAAGCGGCGACGAGCGCTGCGCTGGGCATACTGCGGAAGGGTACGCGAGGGCCACAGGTAAAGTGGGTGTGGCGCTGGTGACCTCTGGTCCTGGTGCGACCAACCTGGTGACGCCTCTCGCGGATGCGCGGATGGACTCCACCCCCATCGTGGGTATCTCCGGTCAGGTGGCCAGCCCCAACATCGGCAAGGACGCCTTTCAGGAAACGCCGACCCAGGCGGTGACCATGCCGATCACGAAGCACAACTACCTGGTGACGAAGGTGGAGGACGTGGGGCGGGTGACCCGGGAGGCGTTTTACGTGGCGGCGAGCGGCCGGCCCGGTCCGGTGCTGATAGACATCGCCAAGGACGCGCAAGCCAATACGGTGGATGTGCGCACGGTCTCATTCGACTTCAAGCTGCGCGGGTATGTTCCGGAGCGCAAGCTCAACCTGGCTCAATTGGACCGGGCCATGGACCTCATCGCCGAAGCGAAGAAGCCACTCATGTATGTTGGGCAAGGCGTGGTGCTGGCTGGCGCCTGCGCAGAGCTTCGAAAATTTTCCGAAGCGAGCGGCATCCCCGTGTCGCACACCCTGCTGGGGGTGGGCGCGTTCCCGGCCTCGCATGTGCTCTACGTGGGGCCGCTGGGCATGCACGGCGGGGCGTACGCCAACTACGCCATCCATGAGGCGGATGTCGTGATCACCCTTGGGGCCCGGTTCGACGACCGCGTGACCGGCAAGCCCAGCGAGTTTGCGAAGCAGGCCAAGTTCATCCATGTGGACATCGATCCCACTGAGATCAACAAGAACGTGACGGTGCATGTGCCCATTGCGGGCGATGTGAAAGAGGCTCT
>CAZPLZ010000282.1:0-2125 GCA_964587525.1 uncultured bacterium
GTCCAGGTCATCGTGACCGAGGTTGATCCGCACCGGGCCCTTGAAGCGGCCATGGACGGGTTCACCGTGCTGCCAATGGCCGAGGCGGTCCGGAGAGGCTCGGTGTTCCTCACGCTCACCGGGGACACGTCCGTCATCCGGCGTGAACATATAATAAAAATGTCCGACGGCGCGATTCTTGCCAACGCGGGACACTTCAACGTGGAGATTGATCTCGCTGCGCTGGAATCGTTGGCGAAAACCAAGCGGACCATCCGCAGTGTGGTGACCCAGTACACCCTGCGCAATGGTCGGCGGATCAATCTGATTGGCGAGGGACGGCTGGTTAACCTCGCCGCTGCCGAGGGCCATCCGGCGAACGTGATGGACATGAGCTTTGCCAATCAGGCGCTGACCCTTGAATACCTGACCAAGCGTGGCCGGCGTCTCAAGAAGAACGTGCACCCGGTGCCTCAAGATATCGATCGGGAAATCGCACGGATGAAGCTTAAAGCCATGGATCTCAAGATTGATCAGTTGACCCGCGAGCAGCGGCGCTACCTAGCCTCCTGGGAGTTTGGCACCGCCTAGCCCCCGTTTTGACGCATTTGCGCGGGAAATGTTAAATTCAAGTAGAAGTGCAAGTCAGCAACAGCGGTCCAGGGAGGCCTAAAGTATGAATCTTTTGAAACGTGGGCATATCCTGATAATGCTCTCTCTCGTGGTGGCTTCCACGGCGCCAGCGTTTAGTCCAGAAGCGCGTGGGACGGCCATGGGAGGAGCGTACAGCTCGTTTGCCGAGGGGGCGGAGGGCATGTGGTGGAATCCAGGGAGCCTGGCAGCCCCGCTGCTGAGCTCTGGCCTGCTGGGGTTCGGCCTTGAGGGGGGGAACAATGCCCTGTCGCTGAGCCGGATCATGGGCATCATATCGGACAGCGAGACGGATAAACGAAAAGCGGTTGAAGATGTCAGAAAAGAAGGTGTCTGGAATGCCGCGGTGGTGGGTGTCGGTGGCGTCGCGGCGACCGTCAAGGGCATCGGGATTGGCGTGTTCAGCCAGGCGTATGTCACGGCCAAGGATGTCACCCCCGATGCGGTGGAGTTTGCGCTGCTTCCCAGTGTGGCACTGGTGCCCGGGAAACATTACAAGTTCGCCGGTGAGTATCAGAGGTCGGTCTTTACCGAGATTGGCGCAGGGTATGCCAGGGAGATTGTTGGGTTGATTCCTGGACTTTCGATCTCTGCCGGCGGTGCGCTTAAGTTTTACATCGGGCATGACTACGAATTCTCCAGGACCTTGCAGGAGTTTGATCTGGGGTCTCCGACGCTGCCGATATCCGAATCCGAACGGCGGGAGGCGACCAGCGGCAATGGGTTTGGCGTTGATCTTGGTCTTCATGTCAAGGCGCTCGGTTCTCTGAGCGGATCGATCGTTGTGAAGAATATTGCCTCGGAGATAAAGTGGAGTGACGCGGTTATTGAAAAAGGGACGTTTGATCAAAATACGCTGGCGTTCATTCCGACAATCACAACTGGGGATGTTACCCAGGAGATACCCACGCTCCTGCTGATTGGGGCGGGGGGATCGGTGCCGGTCGTGGGAACCTCTGTGGGAGCTGAGGTCGAGGTTAACACAACTGATTCTGAGACCCGTGTGCATCTGGGTATCGGGCAGAAATTTTTTAGCGTGTTGGCCCTGCGCGGTGGATTTGTCACAAAAGCGGGTGCGTCCCCCTCCATGGTCACGTTTGGCGTAGGTTTAGGCGCGCTTGTGTTCAGCTTTGACGTCGGAGGTGGAGTGGCTTTGGATGGCAAAGGTGGCTCGCTGGCAGCCTCGGGAAGCCTCAATTTCTAAAGGTGGTGGATCAGGACTGGCTGGAGAAGTTCCTCGCGCAGGCTAAAACCGATATTGCGGGCGCGCAGACAGAGTCCGACTTAGAGCGTTGTCGTGTCGCGTATCTGGGACGGAGCAGTGAGCTAACCAAACGCCTGCGCTCCATCGCGAGCTTGCCCGCCTCTGAGCGGAAACAAGTCGGTGCCCAGCTCAATCAGGCCAAAACTCAGATTGAGGGTGAGCTAGCACAGCGGGCTACGCGTCTGGCCAGCACCGCGGGCAGGCAGGGCGGGCTGGATGTAACCCTTCCAG
>CAZPLZ010000283.1:0-2117 GCA_964587525.1 uncultured bacterium
GGCAGGCCTCCGGGCAAAACTGGACGTCCTTCTCGCAAACGAGTACGGCGTGAAGCCCAAAGACAAGGCCGCTTTCGAAAAGTGGCGCGCAAGCCATCAGCCGTTCCACTGGTTCGTGGAGTTCTATGGAGTCATCAGCAAAGGTGGGTTCAACGTGGTTATCGGCAACCCACCATACATCCTCTATCCGAGTGCGCACGTTGAATACGATGTTCCCAAGGGATATAGGACGCTTCCTGCGAAGAATCTCTACGCATTTGTCTTTGAGCGTTGTCTCGATCTGGCATCTGGCGCCGCGCCCGTCAGCTTGATAGTTCAGCTTACGTCGCTTTCATCAGGGCGGCTTCTGTCTCTTCAGCGTTTGCTGCTGGAGCGAGGCCTGCTAGTGGCGATACCTTTTCCACGACGCCCGGAATCCGTTTTTGAAGGAGTGGAAATGCCTGTGGCAATACTGCTCTCTCGCCCAGGACCTGTCCAGAGGATGGTGACTTCGAGAGTGAACCGCTTCTACACGGAAGAACGCCCATCTGCTATTCAGAAACTGATATTGTGTGAGCACGACATCCGTCTCGATGACTACAGGATAGGGAAGTTCACCTGTGTGATAGAGAAAGACCTGTACGAGAAACTGCGACCGTGTAGACTGTCGGTGGAAATGTTGGCTGCGAACCACGGAAAGGGAACGACGTACTATCAGGAAGCTTGTCGCTATTGGGTGAAAGCATTTGATCGGTTGCCGGCGTTCAAGCGGAATGGCAAGCGCGTCATGCCTCCGCACGGCAGGACGATCCGTTTTCCTTCCCTGCCAGCCTCAGGCTTTGTGACGTGTTTGCTGAATTCTTCGCTCTTCTACTGGTATTATTCTGCTTTCTCCGATTGCGAACACATCAACGATTTGTTGATCCGTAAGTTTCTGGTTCCGGATGACTGGGAGCGCACAGGTTGGACGGGGTTGTGCGGAACTCTTGTCGGCAAGCTTCTCGAAGATGCTACCAGAAAGACAATCAAGACTAAACAGGGGCACACAATTGAGTACGAAGAAATCAATGTCGCTCTCGCCAAGACGATGATAGATAGAATCGATTTCGAACTCGCGAAACACTACGGCTTCACAGATGAAGAGTTGGACTTTGTTATAAACTACGACATCAAGTATCGGATGGGTCAGGATGATGTAGTTGGCGAGGGTACAGAATGAGTTGTGCAAGCCTCCGACGCGTTGGGCGCAACGTCGGATCTCCGGCTGATATGAGGCTGACCTATTTGTACCGTGGCACGCCCCTATATCCGAGACCGATTCAGAAATATCTGGGAGCCCAGGCTCCTCGGACCGTGGCCTGTTTGGGAAACACCGGCTTGCTGAGAGGAAGAACGCTTGCGCTCTTCTGCTCAGTTCGCTGCCCGGGGGACGTTATCCTCAAGACGTACGACCTTGTCCGTTCTCTCCGTGACAAGGGTACGACCGTGATCGCCGGTTTCCACTCGCCGATGGAGAAAGAATGCCTGCGTATACTCCTGCGAGGAAAACAACCGTTGATCATATGCCCGGCGCGTAGCGTTGAGCGGCTAAGAGCCCCCCCTGAGTGGCATAAACCGCTGAGGCAAGGTCGCCTGCTTGTCCTGTCGCCATTTGCCGAAAAGTACCGTCGCGTGACCACCGAGGTGGCCGTCTTCCGCAACGAATTCGTAGCCGCTTTGGCGGACAGGGTTTTCATTGCGTATGCCGCGCCAGGCGGCAAGACTGAGCAACTGGCAAGGCGAATCGCTCGTTGGGGAAAGTGCGTTCTTACTTCTGTGGGTGGCACGAGTTCCCGCCTTGTTCGTCTTGGTGCCAAGCCTGGTTCCAGGGCCTCTACCTGCGAGATCCACAATGGCAGATCATGAGCCGATGGAGAGAATCGGGGGGAAGACTCCCTTGCGGCTTTCCGGTCAGCAGGAGGCACTCTACCGGGTTTTGAGCGCCAAGTACCCTGAGCTTTCGCGGATGTACTTGGGGGCTCTCATAGTGCTACAGGACGATACCAATCCGGAATATCTAGTCATGGCTGGTCATGTCTTGCGCGAATTGATGGATAAGGCACCCAAGTATCTCGATGTCTCCGCGAAGGCCGTGAAAG
>CAZPLZ010000284.1:0-2058 GCA_964587525.1 uncultured bacterium
TGAAATCTAAGAACCGTCCGATA
Source organism: uncultured bacterium (assembly GCA_964587525.1). Lineage (GTDB taxonomy): Bacteria > Oederibacteriota > CAKKQC01 > CAKKQC01 > CAKKQC01 > CAZPLZ01. The sequence goes on from CAZPLZ010000284.1 coordinate 24, forward strand.
TTCCGGTTCATCCCCGCGCACGCGGGGAACGCTGCACACCTGAACTGATATCTTTGCTCTGAGGCGGTTCATCCCCGCGCACGCGGGGAACGCAACACCTGCTCCGATTCAACCGGCCTGAGCGTCGGTTCATCCCCGCGCACGCGGGGAACGCTCTTAAAACTATGGCTTTCCTGTACCATTTGCCAGCCGACCACGCCGGTAACCCCTTACAGGTCATTCCACTTGTTGTTCGCTATTCGCATCTTCCGGCATGAACGAAACCAGCTTGATACCGTCTATCTCAACAGGTATCCGACGATTCTCTCCTAGGGTACAGAAATCAAACCCCGATTCCGTCGGAGCGGTCCAAACCATCACCGCATTTCCGACCCCCAATCCAGCCGTCACCTGCTCCCACAGCATCTCCCGGACTCTGACCGAGTAATCTCCCACATAGACACCCGTCCTGATTTCCAGAAGCCACACGGCCAGGTGGCCTCGCAGCCTGGGCGGCACGTTCTCAAGCACGATGGCCAGCATCACCTATTCCCGGCGAATTCAAGATGGCGACAGGCATGGCCTCTACAGGCAGTTCGGGTACTTCCAACTCTCCGGCCGCCAGAACTTCCTCGATCAAGGGTATCATCCTCTCGAGCAGTTTTGAACTCCGAAAAATATCCCGGCACCGTAAACGCACCATCTGTTCCGGGTTGGAAGGGTTCTGGCTCGCCGTTTGAAAGGCTACCGGAACGACCGTATCGAACTTGACAAGATCGGCGATGTCATACACGAACGACTGTGGCTTCCCAGTATGAAGGAATCCGATTGCCGGCGCGTAGCCTGCCGCAAGTACGGCGGCCTCCGTGATCCCGTAAAGACTCGCCGTCGCCGCGGAGAGACAGCGGTTAGCAGTATCGCCGCTTCCCCATCGGGCCGGGTCGTACTCTCTGTGCTTCCACACCACTTTGTACTTCCTGGCCAGCAACTGGTACATCCGCTTCACCCGATGTCCCTCGATTCCCCGCAACTGTTCCACGCTTCGCTTGGCCGGCGGCTCCTCCTGGAACCGAACAGCATACATCTTCCGCACCACCTTCAAGCGGGCCTCGTCATCCAAGGCCAGTCTGGCCTGGTACAACAACCGGTCTGCCCTGGCTCCACCCGGCTGGCCCACCGCGTAAAGACGGACTCCTGCCTCGCCCGTCCAGACCAACAGGCAACCCACGCGCGAAGCCAGAGTCACGGCCGCGTGAGAAACCCGCGTGCCGGGCTCCAGCATCAGGCAGGCCACGCCGCCGACAGGGATATGGGTACGTATGCCGTTCTTGTCCACAACCACGAACGCCCCATCCAACACATCCAAATTCCCTTTCTCGACGAAAAGAACGGAAACGCGTTCCTTCATCATCAACGGCTTGAGTTTCGGCAATTCATGCATGACCGGCCCATCCCCTTACGGGCGGCGAATCATGAGCAGGCCGCAACCAAATCCTTTGGCGGGTCCCAAACCCTGATAGAGGGTCTCAAGGAACTTTCCAGGATCTTCCACCGTCAGCACTCCATGGAAATCCAAGGTGCTGAACCGGATGGGCTCGTGCCCCCTTTTCGAAAGCCAGTGCTGACGGTATCCATCCGCGCGGACTTGTTCTTTCTCAACTGTAAATCCATGTTTTGATGCCCGAGTGGACAGCCACCTCCATCCTTCCTCGGCTGCCAGTTCGGAGGTCCGTTTCATCTGGTCTTTGGGGATACCATCCCGCTCCAGACGGGTTTTGGCCGCCATCACCACATCATGTCTCACGCCGCGTTTTCCCTTCTCACCTGGCGGCTCGGAACGCACCGGGTTTGCCCGCAGCAAAAAGGACAATCGCCGTCCAGCCCGAACCTTGGGTGCATATTCCTTGGATTGAACAGTCCAAACGTCTTCACCAACTACAGCGGGCTTACAGGCGGAAACGACGTAATAACACGGCCATCCGTTCCGGTCCTCTCGCCGGTAGATGAATTCGCGCTTTCCCATCCCAGGAAACAGCTTCCACAGTATTTGATGGTC
>CAZPLZ010000285.1:0-2042 GCA_964587525.1 uncultured bacterium
GCCAGCGCGGTGACTTTCATGCCGTTCAACACCTTGCCCCGTTGCTCTGCCGTCAGATGCCGCCGGGCCAGGTTCAGGCGGTAGGCGGCCGCCCGCTTCTCTGGCTCCGTTTTGAGCCCGAGCAGCACGCGCCGGGGAGCTTTCGGATTCACGGCTAGCCGGTGGTGACCGTCTAACACCGTGCCGTCCTCAGCCACTACAACGGGGATATCCACCCCTCGCTCTTTAATGCTCTGGCGCAACGTCTGCCGTTCCTCTCCGCTCAGCGCCGGCAGGAGCCGCTTGTACGGGGTTTTCGTTTTCACTCGCGGCTGAATACCGAGCGAGGTTGTAATGGGTGTTGGTAAGCCAAGTCCTGCGGCCACCTGGTCGTCTAGGACGCTGCCCAATACTTTCCGTTTTCGCTTTGCCATGTCTGCTACCTCCGCTTCAGAATCAACGCCGCCAGTTTCCGGTATTCCTGCGTCACTTCATGAGAGCGAGCGTAAAGCGTCAACGGCTTTCCGTGCGAGGGCGCCTCGGCCGCCTTGGTGGATTCACGGATGCTCACGGGCAGCACGTCGCCGGCGTAGCGCTTTCGCATGGCTGCAATCGTTTCCCTGGCAAGTCGGGTGTACCCTTTGACCCGGCACGGCAGGATACCAGCGAGCTTCAAGCCAGGACACAGCCGCTTTCGGATCACGCGCAGAGAATTCAAGAAGCCAGATAGGGCGCTAGAGCCCAGCGGGTGAGCTTCAACAGGGATGAGCACCGCATGGGCCGCACAGAGGGCGTTAAGCGTGAGCATGCCTAGCCCTGGCCTACAGTCGATCAGCAGATACTCTGCCGGCAGTTTCCCCAGCGCTCGCTTTAAGAGCAGCTCGGCGCCTGGCTCTTGCGCGAGGCTGCGCTCAGCACCGGAGAGGGCCAGATTTCCAGGGATCACAGACACACCCTTGACCGCCGGCGAGGGCTTCACCAGGTCCGCCAGCTTTCCGTCCCCTTGCAGCACGTCCAGGATGCCGGCGCCGTCCTGGTGGACGCCCAGCCACGCGGACGCCTGCGCCTGCGGGTCCAGGTCCAGGATCACACACCGTTTGCCACGCTCAGCCAGACATGCGGCCAGGTTTACGGCGGTCGTGGTCTTGCCCGTTCCGCCTTTGTGGTTTGCGATTGCTATAACTCTCATTAAAACCTGACGTAGCCCTCGGCGGGGTCACTGAGCCGCGAGACAGCGCGGGCGTAAATCTGAGTGGTGCTGATATTTGAATGTCTGAGCATGGCCTGAACGCTTTCCAGCGTGGCGCCGTTGTGCAAGGCACGCGTCGCCGCTGAATGTCTTAGGCTGTGCGTGGTCATGCGGGGTGAATCCAGCCCGATCGCTCGTAGCGCTCGCTTCACAATTCGCTCAACGTGAAACGTGGTCAGCCGCCCCTCGGTGTTGCGCGGGCCGTGGCCGGCGAACAGCGCATCATCCGGCTTCACCTTGTCGAGCGTGGCCCGGGCCGCGAGGTACGACTGCATGGCCGTGCCCACGGCCGGCAGCAGGAGCACGTAGGCGTCACGGTCTGCGTGCCCCTTACCCTGGACATAGAGCACGTCCTTGCCCTCATGCTTGGAAACGTCCTTGACGTTAGCTCGCACGGCTTCCACGGCACGGACGCCAGTATGCAATAGCAGGGTCACGATCGCAAGATCACGCTTGCCTCTCGCGCTGCCGGCGTGCGCCTCCAAGTGCGCCAGCAGTGCCCGGCCCTGGTCCTGGCTCAGTGTGTCTCGCGCGTGCTCCTGCGGCGCCCGGACTCCCTTGACGCCGCCGGCGATGTTGGGAAACTGCGTATGTCCCTCCAACCATGTGAACAGGTTGCGCACCACAGCAAGATACAGGCTCGCGGACCTCGCCGCCATACGTTGCAGCAGCTCCTCACGGTACTGCACGATCAGCGGACGCTTGAGAGCCGCAAACGGCTTGCCCTCCACAAAGCGCAGGAAGCGAGCCAGCGCGTGAGTGTACGCCTGGCGGGTCCTGGTGCTGGCGGTCAACTCCTCAAGGTAGCTCGTCA
>CAZPLZ010000286.1:0-2028 GCA_964587525.1 uncultured bacterium
TGCAAGAACTCCTCGGCGCGGCGGACGACGAACTCCACCTCTTCCAGGGTGCGGTCGGACTTTACGATGTAACGGTCGGCGCCCAGGTTGAGGGCCTCGACGATTAAAGACTGGGGCTGCTCCTTGCCGGTCATCAGGATAAAAACCGAGTCCGGGGTAATCTGGCGGGCAAACTGGAGGAGCTCGACGCCGTTCGAGTCCGGGAGAGTGATGTCGCTGACAATGATGTCGAAAATCTTCTTCTCGATATTGTCGCGCGCCTCCTGCCCGTTGCGCGCCAGCGCCACCGAGTAGTCCCGCCGGCGCAGGGCCAGCGCCAGACTTTCTCCGATAGCTTCGTCGTCAATAATCAGGATTTCCGTCATATCGATCCAGAAGGTTTACGGCCCGGGGGAGGCCAGCGGGCTTCCCGGCTTTTCCACCGGCAACTCCACAATAAAACGGGAACCACACTCTACGCCCTCTTCCACCCAGACACGGCCCTGGTGAGCCTGCACAATCTGATAGACAATCGCAAGCCCCAGGCCGGTCCCCCGGTTGAAACCGGACTCAAAGGGTTCGAAGATTTTTTCCCGCTGGTCCGGGTTCAGCCCGATCCCGGTATCACTCACCTGGATTCTCGCCACCCCGTTTAGTTGTTTGACGCAGACGTCCAGGACGCCCCCCTTTTCCATGGCGTGCACCGCATTGTCATACAGGTTCCAGAGCACCTGCTTAATCTGCCCGGCATCCACGGTAGCCGTCACCTTCCCGGTGGGGAAATCCTTGCTGACCTGAATCGTCCCGGTAAACTGCGGGTGTTGCTTGAGCAGCAACAGGGTTTCTTCGGCCAGCCCGACCAGGTCGGCCGACTCGCGCCGCTGCACCTTGACCTTGCTATAAGCGAGGATATCGTTGACCAGCCGGTTCAAGCGTTCGGATTCTCCGGTCACAATTTCCACCAGCCGGCGCTCATCTTCGCCCACATCAGCGTACCGGGACAATTCGCGCACCGACCCGGCGATGGCCGCCAATGGGTTCCGGATTTCATGCGCGATCGCAGCCGCCATACGGCCCAGCGAGGCCATGCGTTCCTCCCGGACCACGGTGGACTCCAGCCGCTTGAGTTCGGTCAGGTCCTGGAAACTGAAGATGTACCCGCGCTCCTCCCCTTCCACTGTTCGCAGGTGGGAGAGCCGCACACCCAGAATTTTTTCGCCGCCGGGCGTCTGGATGGTGATTTCGCTCCGGTTGAGCCGGTAGAACTGCTCGGGGCTGTCCAGCAGCACCGCCAACTCGGGCGCGACCTTTGCCAGCCGCATCCCATGCACGCGGGCGGCCACCACGTCCAGAGCCTCCTGCGCCGCCGGGTTAATCTGCAGGATACGGGTATCCAGGTCGGTGGTCAGCAAGCCGCCGCGCATCGACTGGATGACGTTTTCATTGAAAACCTGCAACTCCTCCAACTCGCCGGCCGTGTCTTCCAGCGCCACGCCGGTGCGGCGCAAACTCTCTGCCAGCGTACTGGAGAGGTACCAGACCCCGAAGAACGCGAACAGGTTCAAAAGCATTTGAACCTGAACGGGCCAGATTTCATGGGTCCGCAGGGCGGGGCCGGGCAAAAGCTGAAAGTAGGCGACGTTCGCCACAACACCAAACAGAATGAACCCTAAGGCAGAAAGGAGAAACGATCCGACGCGGGACAATAATATGCTGGAGACGATTATGACCAGCGGGTATAGCAATACCAGATAGCTTTCGAGCGATCCCGTTACATAGACCAGGCCGGTAATTAACACGAGGTCCACGACGATCTGGACATAGGCTTGCAGATAGGGGTCCAGCGCGAGCCGCACCAATATCGCATAGAACACCGACAGCGCGTACCAGACAACGATCAGATAAACGAAGTAGCGAACGGGAAAGGCAGAGGGGGAGAACTGCCGGATGACGAGTTCAATACCCAGCAGAAGAGTGATAACGAGAACGCGAACCTTGACCAGCCAGGAAAGCCAGTCACTTAACTTACGGGCACTCGCCATGGGTTAG
>CAZPLZ010000287.1:0-2014 GCA_964587525.1 uncultured bacterium
TCACTGACGGCGGGATGCGCGTGGGCGGGGATGTGTGCAAGGCGTTCGCCTGCGGTGCTGATGCCGTGATGATCGGCTCCATCTTTGCGCGAGCTTCTGAAGCACCTGGAAAAGGGTATCACTGGGGCATGGCGACCTCACACCGCAATCTACCCCGTGGCACCCGCATCCATGTTGGGGTGTCTGGTCCCCTGGAGGGGATCCTGTTCGGGCCACCCCGCATTGATGACGGTTCGGAGAATCTTGTGGGCGCTCTGCGTAACTCCATGGGGGTGTGCGGTGCGCGAAACTTGAAAGCAATGCACCGCGCCGAAATCGTCATCGCGCCTTCGATCCAGCATGAGGGCAAGTTGTTCCAGAAATCCCAGCGCGTGGGGATGGGGAAATGAGTCAGATCGGCGGGATTGCGATCATCGATTTCGGCTCCCAGGTGACGCAGCTCATCGCTCGCCGCATCCGCGAGGCTAACGTGTACTGCGAAATTCTTCCGCCGTCGGTCACCTTGGGGGCACTGGAGGCACTGGCGCCCAAGGGGGTGATCCTCTCAGGTGGGCCCGCCTCGGTGTACGAGCGAGGCGCTCCCAAACTGCCCGTGTTTCTCCGGATGACCCCATACCCTATGCTAGGCATTTGCTATGGCATGCAGCTCCTGGCCCACGAGCTGGGAGGCCGGGTGGTGCGCGCCAAGAGGCGTGAGTACGGGCCGGCATGGCTGACGCCTTCTCGCCCCACGCCGCTGTTTGCGGGGTGCCCCAAGAAATTGCGGGTGTGGATGAGTCACGGCGATGTCATTCTCAGGTTACCCCCGAAGTATCGCGGCATCGGCCGTACAGGCAATTGCCCACAGGCAGCCATGGAGCACGCGCAGCGCCGCGTGTACGGGGTGCAGTTTCATCCCGAGGTGGCTCACACCGAGCGGGGGACGATGATATTAAAGAACTTCCTGTTTAAGGTGTGCGAGTGTAAGCCCACCTGGAGCATGGGCGCGTTTGCCCGCGAAGCGCTGGTGCGCATCCGGGAGCAGGTTGGGAGAGAGCGAGTGCTCTGCGCCATTTCCGGCGGCGTGGATTCCTCGGTGACCGCTGCGCTGGTTGGGCGGGCCATTGGGAAGAACCTGATCGGTGTGTTCGTGGACAACGGGCTCCTCCGCAAGGACGAGGGGAAGGGGGTCATCCGGTTCCTGAAGGGGCGCCTGGGCACGCAGATCCGTTTCGTGGATGCACGTAAAAATTTTCTGAAGCGCCTCAAGGGGGTCACAGATCCCGAGGAAAAGCGCCGGAGGATCGGGAGAGAATTCATCCGGGTGTTCGCGGAACATGTGAAGCCTTTTGGCCGCGTGAAGTTCCTGGCCCAGGGCACCCTCTATCCCGATGTGATCGAGTCCACCTCCACACGGGGGCCCTCGGCCATCATCAAGACCCATCACAATGTGGGCGGGCTTCCCAAGCGGATGCCCTTTACCCTTCTCGAGCCGCTCCGAGAGCTGTTTAAGGACGAGGTGCGGAGGCTGGGCCAGACGCTGGGGCTACCCCGACACCTCCTGTGGCGACATCCGTTTCCAGGCCCCGGTCTCGCTGTGCGGCTCCTGGGGGAAATCACGGAGGAGAAACTTGCCGTGCTGCGCGAGACGGATGCCATCCTTATGGAAGAGCTGCGGCGGTCCGGGGCCTACGACAGGGTCTGGCAGGCGTTCACGGTGTTGTTGCCGGTCAGAAGTGTCGGCGTGCAGGGGGACGAGCGCACCTACGCGAACGCGGTGGCCGTCCGCGCTGTGGAAAGCCAGGACGGCATGACGGCGGACTGGGCCAAGCTTCCTCCGGAGTTGCTGACGCGGATTTCCAGCCGGATCATCAATGAGGTGCGTGGGGTCAACCGCGTGGTCTACGACATTTCCTCAAAACCGCCAAGTACGATTGAATGGGAATAGCGGAAAAGTCATCCAACGGAGCGAAGGGGCAAACTTCTCGGGCACGCTCGCCGTCCCCACCGTGGACGGCTCGCTCTAGTGCCGACC
>CAZPLZ010000288.1:0-2010 GCA_964587525.1 uncultured bacterium
AGAACGCAATTACCCGGGCGCAGGAAGCCAAGAGCCGCGGGAGTCTCCCATACCTCCTCGACCGGCACGGGCAAATTCTGGCCGCCCAAAATGTAGCGAACAGCCGCCCCGTGTACCCCTGCGACTTCTGGGCCGCGCATCTCACCGGGTACCGTTCCGCCAAACGTGGAAGCGCCGGCCTAGAAAAGGCACTTGACGCCCAGCTCAAGGGCAATATCGTCACCCTGACCGTGGATGCGCACCTCCAGCGGATTGTGGATGCCGCGCTCGGCTGGCAGAAAGGGGCGATTGTCGTGCTGAAGCCGCAGACCGGAGAGATTCTGGCGTCGGTGTCCCACCCCACATACCGGCCCAGCCGGATTAACAAGGAGTGGTGGAAAATTGTAGGCAACCCGAATAACCCGCTGAAAAATCGTGCCATGGAAGCTCTCTACGAGCCGGGGTCGGTCGCTAAAATTATTTCGACGGCCGCGCTCGTCGAATCACGTGTGGACACATCCAAACTGTATCCCTTCAAATGCCGTGGCTATCGTATGATCGGGAACGAGACGTTCTGGGACTGGAGAGGGCACGGGAGGGTGAAATCCCTTGCATACGCCTTCAACAATTCCTGCAACATCGCCATGTCGTATATGGCCCCTCTCGTGGGGGCAGCCGCTCTCACCCAATACCTTAGAAGCTTCGGGTTCGGAGAGCAGGATCGTATCAACCTGGAGCTCCCCGTCAGCGTCAGCCGCGCGCCGCTGAACCCCGACACCCCCTTCAAGCTCGCGTCAGCGTTCACCGGCCTGGGGAGAGGGTTCCGCATCACCCCGCTGCACGCAGCGATGATCGCCGCGGCCGTCGCCAACGGTGGGGTCATGATGGCACCTCAATTGGTCAAGGAGATCCGCAGCGTGACCGGTACGGTGATCTCCACAACCTCTCCGCGGGTGTACCAGATTTCAACGAAAAAAGAAACGGCATCAGCTCTGACCAAGTACATGATGGATTTCGTCAAATCCGGCATCGGCAAGAAAGCGCGCATGATCAGGTATCACGTGGCTGGGAAAACCGGGACCTCCGGATCCAGTGAGAAGGGACTGCATGGCTGGTTCGTCTGTTTCGCCCCGGCGGAGAAGCCGCAGCTCGCGGTAGCGATCCTGTGCGAGAACGGCGGGTCAGGACATGCCGTGGCCGCTCCCTTGGCCCGGCGGGTGCTCGCCGAAGGCCTACGCTGAACAAGTCTCAAACCGAACGTTGATGCACAACGGGAGCCTCAAGGGATGGCTCGCCGCTTCCTGGAGTGTCCTCGTCCTCTATGCCTCGTTGAAGTGGATCGCCGAAGGGGACACCCACGAGCAAGCTCGAGAGGCTTTCCTAGCTTTCGTGCAGCGCGATTGGTCATGGACCGGCTTCCTCCAGGCCTGCCTCGGGCATACGCTCACCTTGCTGGGTCTTGCCGCCGCCGCGTGGCTGGCCTGGCGGGTTGGACAGGCCTTCGCGCGATGGCTCAAGCTCACATCATCCAGTGTGGCCCTGCATGCGGTCCTCGGCCTGGGCCTCACCTCGATGACCCTGGAAGGACTGGCACTCGTCGGCCTCTGGTTCCCGCTGGTGTTTCTCGGTGCCGGGGCCATGATGGTCTTAACTGCCCGAGGAAGCCTAAAGCCTGTCCTCACGCTTCCACCCCTCCCTAGCCGCTCTGCCCTCTGGCTCGTGGCTGCGGGGATCGCGCTGGCATTCGTCGGTGCCCGGGTGCCGCTGACCAACCATGCCGTGGACGCCCTGCTCTATCACTTCGCCGCCCCCGAGCACTTTCTCGCCGTCCACAAGTTCACCCCTGTCCCCTGGCAAGGCCAGTGGCATCTCCCCCCCTTCGTGGAGATGCTCTACGGGCCCGCCTTCGCTCTGGGCGGCACCGAGGGCGCCAAGGCCGTCAACTTTCTTCTCCTCCTTCTCGGAGGCGGTCTCATTCTCTGGCTCTGTGACCGGGCCCGGGAACCAAGCACAGGCTGGTGGGCTTATGTG
>CAZPLZ010000289.1:0-1991 GCA_964587525.1 uncultured bacterium
GTGTACGGCCGGATCAGCCGGGGTTGAATCAACTTGACCTGGAAGACGGCCAGCCGGAGACGCCGTCTGGACTGATGGACTGGCCTGAGGTGCATCCGGCAGGACCTCCGGGCTCTGCATCCCCGCGGGTGAAATCGCCCCCTGAGCTGGAGCCAGTGTCGTCGGAGCAGGCTGGGTCACTCCCCGCGTGGAGCCCGGCATCATGGCGGGCTGGTCCGTCACCGACTGGGTAGCCGGCGTCGCCGCGGCGGGCTGATTCACTGCGTGAGACGCAGTTGGGGCTGGCGGGGGGGCCTGTCTTGTCACCAGGACGATCCGCTCCTGCCCCTGCCTTTGTGCAGCTTCCTTGTTCTCAGGCCGCACCGGCACGCTCACGGACAGAGGATTCGCCTGGGCAAACGTGGCTGGCATTCCGATCCGTTCCAGCGCTGCGAGCAAGCCGGCACGGAGCCGCTCCACCGTGGTTTCCTGCGAAGATGCGGCTGGGTCGGCAAGGCTGAAAGTGGAACGCGGACGTGCGGCTCCTTTCGATGTCCCTGTCGCGTCCATCACTTTCTGGCCGGAGCTCGCGCTTCCTTCCACCAGACTGCTCACCGGATCTTGCCGGCTTTGCTGACCAGCCTCGCCGGCGGGCGGTGGTTGAGCCGCCAACGCCGGCAAGATATGGACGAAGGGGGGATCGGGCGACGACGCCGTCCTGAACTGGTTGATCATGACTTCGATGAACGACCGAGCCGGCGTTGAACGAGGTGCGCCGGCGCCGGCCTCAGAAGGCGTCTGAAGATCTGTCTGCGACCCGCCTGCCAGCAGGGTGGCGAGAAATTGCACTTGCGAGAGCGGCAGTGAGGGAATCACGCGCTATTCCTTCCCCGCCCCTGCGCCGAGAGGCTTCGCACCAGTGCCGTACAGCCGAATACCGCGGGCGAACGCATTGGTGGCCACTTCATCCAGCACGTTCTGATCCAAGCGAGCCACCTCGTTCATGTACTCCTGGCGCTTGCGCTCCTTCAGCCGCTCAACGATGCGGTGTTCCTGCGATGCCTTGACCAACTCGGCCCGCTTAGCATCCCGAAGCGCTTCCAATTCTTTGATCCGCCGCTGCTCCCGCTCTTGCTCATCTGCCAGCCAGTTAAGGTATTGCTGGTAGAGGTCCCGCTCCACGCTCTCGAACAATCGCTGTTGCATCTGCGCCATCTCCGCCAGCAACTCCGCACGCAGGTCCAACAGGTCCGAAAGAATCTTCCGCTCAGCAACGAGCTGCACCTCCACGTCCGCGAGCGCGCGCTCCTTCATCTCCAGCATATTGGCGCGGTGCCGCAGCACCTGATCCAGCCGGAAAGCAAACTTCTTGATCACGGCAGAAGCTCCTGCAGCCGGCGACTCGTTTCTTCAAACGGTGTATGCTCGTTCATACCCTGACGCAAAAAGGCGTTGGCCCGGTCCAGGTGCTCCAGCGCGTAATCAATCTTCGCGTTGCTCCCTTTGACATAGGCACCGATGTTAACAAGGTCCCGCGCATCCCGATAGACTGCCAGCGTTTCCCTCAGCTTTCCCGCCGCGTCCAGGTGCTTGTGGTCCACCACGTCAGTTTGCAGGCGGCTCACGCTTTGCAAGATATCCACCGCCGGGTAGTGGTTCTGCGAAGCCAGATCGCGGGACAGCACCACGTGGCCGTCCAGGATGGCGCGCACCGAGTCCGCAATAGGCTCGTTCATGTCATCAGCTTCAACCAGCACGGTGTAGAGGCCCGTGATGGACCCGTGCCGCGGGGTGGTTCCCGCCCGCTCCAGCAATTTTGGCAGGAGCGCAAACACGGAGGGCGTGTAGCCACGCGTGGTCGGCGGCTCGCCAACCGCCAGCCCGATCTCCCGCTGCGCCATCGCAAACCGTGTCACCGAATCCATCATGAACATGACATGAAAGCCACGATCCCTGAAATACTCCGCGACGGCACACGCCACCCAGGCCGCCTGCCGCCGCACCAGCGCCGG
>CAZPLZ010000290.1:0-1969 GCA_964587525.1 uncultured bacterium
CACGCGGCTACTGCAAACACCTCACCCTTTACCCAACAGGTGAGCCATTGCCTAAGATAAAGTCAAGGTGCAACGGCGTGCGGACTTCCACATCCACACCAACCTCTCTTGGTGCGCGGCCAAGGAGATGTCCCTTGACGCCATCGTCCGGGCAGCCCAGACCCTAGGAATGAGCACCGTGGGGCTGGCTGATCACCTCTGGCTCGATCCTCGGCGCGGCTGCCGGCCGGCCGTGAGCCGCTTGCTTAGCCTGCGCGAACCGCTGGCGCGTTTGCGCGCTCCGATCCGCCTCCTGCTGGGCGCCGAAGCTGACTGCGCCCCGCATCGCGGGCTGGCTGGAGGCGATGAAGTGCGGCAGCTTGACTTCGTGATCGCCTCGTATCATTTCACCGATGTGCGGGAAGGCGCCACGCCCTGGCCGGAAGCGCCTGAAGAGCTGGCGGCGCGCCTCGTGGATGGATTTCGCAGCCTGATCCAGGCGCCTGGTGTGTCCATAGCCGGGCACCCGTTTTTCATTCCGCCCAGAGTCTATCACCGGCTCCCTGTCAACTTGCAGGAGCACGTGGGGGACGCCTTCAATCTGGTTCAGCGCGAGGTGGGTGCGCTATTTGAAGAGGCGGCCAGGCGCAGGATCGCCATCGAGTTCAACGCCAAAGCACTCGGCCCGTTGCACCGTCAGCCGCTCCTGCCGTTGTTCAGGCTGGCCAGGGAATGTGGCTGTGGTTTCGTGTTGTCCAGCGACGCCCACCGCCTGGAGGAGCTGGGCCGAACCCACTCGCTGGCGGACTATCTCAAGATGGCTGGCGTGACGGGGGAGAAGGTGGTTTCTTTAGATGATATCGCAGGAGTTGGAGCGTGATGAGATAGGCCAGCGCAGTCAGCACCACGGTCAAAATCACGTTGCCGATCGCGTACGCCAGGAGTAACTCGCCTCCAGTCTTCCAGAGGGACCCCGCCTTAACGTTGCCGTACAGGACTTCCCATTCCATTCCCAGGAGCCATGCGCCGATGAAACAACTGGCTAACCATATGAATGGAACCACAACCGGCACACCGGCCAGGGATCCCACCGCCGCAGCCACCACATTGATCTTGAAGAGCGCCGCCAGCCCTGCGGCCAGCACCAGACCTAGTCCGAATGTTGGCGCCACGCCAAGCGCTACCCCCAGGGCCACCCCAGCGGCGACCCGCTCCGGCGTGCCATGCATTCTAACCAGGCGGTCATAGAGCCGTTTCCAGAAGATCTTTTCCCCCCTCACCCTACCCTCTCCCCCCTTCAGGGGGAGAGGGTTTAGTTGTTCCACGAGGTGCCAAGGACTGGCATCTGACAGAGAGGACGAAACATGTCTCTTACCGGTCCTTTGTCATTTGTCAGTCCCTGGCACCGTTGTGAGTTCGGACAGGAGCCGCAGGGCTTGCGGGTCGTTGGGCTTCAGCGAAAGTGCCTGCCGGACCCACCGTAGCGCCATGTCGCGATCACCCAGCCCCTGATAGACCGCCCCAAGATTCACCATAGCTTCAACGTAGTCAGGGCGGGCCTTCAGCGCCTGCCGGTACACCTGGATGGCCTCTCGCACGCGGCCCTGATTGACCAGCGCCGACCCCAGATTCCCCCAGGCGCGCACGTACGCGCGGTCCAGCGCCAGGGCGCGTCGATAGAAAGACTCAGCGACTTTGCCGCGCCCCAGATACCAATAGGCGTTCCCCAGATCGCACAACCCTTTGGGATCGAGGGACCCAGCCTTACGCGTGCGCGTGAGCTTGCGCAGCCGGGACTTCACAGCGGCTGCCTCCCGCGCGCGCGCCAGATTGTCCTTCAGGTCCACGGAGCCCGGATCGAGCTGCAGCGCCGTCTGGTACCACCCGATCGCGTCAGCGAACCGCTCCTCAAACGCGGCCAGGGTCCCGAGATTGTGCATGGCCTGCGCCAACTCGCTGTGGAACTCCAAGGCCTCTTCCCAGGCCGCCG
>CAZPLZ010000291.1:0-1952 GCA_964587525.1 uncultured bacterium
GCCAAACCAGGTGCTTGGGCAGGACGGGGATTTTCCTCTGGGCTTCCTGGACCCGGTTCTCCCCCATCTCCGTCAACCCTATCTCTGCAGCCAGATTGATGGTCTCAACCGGGACCGTCTTGGTGATGGCAACAAGGGTGATGTCTTTGAGATCTCGGCCGGAGCGGCGCGCGGCTGCGGCGATCCCTTCCCGCACGCGGTTCATTGAGGCCTGAAGCGCCTCGCGGCCGCTCACCCGCAGACGATCGGTGGCACTAGCCAGAGGATCGCCGTGATTCACGCGATTTGCGGCGGGCCTGCGCCTCCTCGTAAAGTTTTTTCTCTTCCGTGGATTCGGTCTTCAACTCGGGAACCGGTAAGGGCTGGCCAGACTCATCAACGGCCACAAACGTCAGGAATGCCGTGCTGGTAGGTTTGCGCTCACCCGACAGGAGATTTTCGGAAGATACCTGGACGCGGATATCGATGGAAGTCCGGCCGACACAGATGACCTGCGCGTCGAGCACGATCACCTCCCCGACACGGACTGGATGAAGGAAATCGAGGCGCTCCATCGCAACGGTGACACACTGCTTGCGGCAATGCCGGTTCGCGGCCAGAAACCCCGCCATGTCAATGTAGTGCATCACTCTTCCGCCGAGCATGTTGCCCATGCTATTAGCGTCATTCAGCAGGACGAGCTCGGTCATCTGGACTTTTGATTCTGATGGAGTCTTTGCAATGTCTGGCATCTGTCGTCTCCCTGGGAAAACTGCTAGCTGGCGGAGGGATTCGAACCCCCGACCCGCGCTTTACAAAAGCGCCGCTCTACCCCTGAGCTACGCCAGCATCGTCTTCTTCGATTTTACCTCGACTTCTTGTTACCGTGGTCCCTGCCAAAGAACCTCGCCGTCCTGATCGGCAATCCACAGCCCCGGCTTGCGTTTGTAGCTTTTCAGCGTCACACCCAACGCAAGGTGGCGCGTCCCATCCTGGTCGTAGAGGGCCAGGGTTGGCATGCCGTCAGTCCCCATGGCCATGACGGCACGGTTTTTCCCATCCTTGTCCACGAGCGTAAAAGTCCTTGCCCGAACCTCGCCCGCGATCTTGCTCCACTTGGCTCCAACAAAAAAGATCAGGCACAGCATCGCCAAAGCTGCACTCCCGACGAGCCGTAACCGGCGGTTCTCCCGCTCAAGACGGTCAAGACGGCATGTAATGGTTTCAGTCGTCAGCATTGGATAGTTTCCTCCCTGGTGAGTTTGCTCTGCGAATATTGCGGAGATTACTGCGGTGGGGGCGGTTTTTCTGGATTAAGAGTTTTGCCGAACCGAAGCGTTCCGTGTGCTGGACCGTCGAAGAGCAGAACTCCAATCCAGCCGACGACCATCAGGCCCAGCCCCACCCCGCCATGAAAAAAACAGACCGCCACCCCCAGGGGAATTAGCACGATCGATGCATAGAGAACAACTCGTGTTGCTTCCATACACTTAACCTATAACACGGCAGACATAAGAAGTTCAACGGCCCATATTCAGTGACGTGCCGGGCTGACATAGCCAAGGTCCGCTAGAACCGCCTCGCGGTTGCGCCAGTCCTCCTCCACCTTCACCCAAAGCTTCAGAAACACCTTGACACCCAGCAGGCGCTCCAGCTCCAGCCTGGCCTGTGTCCCAATAGTTTTCAGCCGGCTGCCACCGCCGCCAATCAGGATCGGCTTGTGGCTCTCCCGCTCGGTCACGATCATGGCTTCAACCCGCAACAAGCTTTCTTCACGCTCCACCTGCTCCACCAGCACCGCACAGCCGTATGGCACTTCCTGATGAAGCTGGGCGAACAGTTTCTCCTGGATCACCTCCTGCACGAGCGCCGGATCCGCTACCGGTGCCTCAGCGCTCCCCCCGTCGTACCATGTGGGGCCTTCCGGAAGCTGTTGCTTGATCAGGTCAAGCAACAAGCTGGTTCCATCAGCA
>CAZPLZ010000292.1:0-1914 GCA_964587525.1 uncultured bacterium
TTATCGATGTAAGGAATGGGACGCTGGAGACGGACGGCCAGCATCTTTGCCCGCGCCGAAGCCAGCAGGCCCTCCTCTGCTCCCTGCTCCGACTGCCGGGCCAGGACGTTTTTGGCCAGGTTGTGGTGCATATCGCCCTGCTCGCGGATATTGAAATGGGCGATGGCAGCCTCCGCCTCTTCCGGTGTAAGACAGTCCCGCACCTCGTCCAGCGCCCAGGTAAAGTGGTCGCCGTCGTCCTCCAGGTTGATGTCGGCGTCCTGACTGGCAAAGAACCCGCCGCGCTCCGTGTCGCTCAGGTCGCGGTCCACCCAGTCAACGATGCCGGCGGCGGCTTCGCGGTAGAGCGGGTCGCCGGTAAGCTGAAACCCGTGCAGGTAAACCCGCAGCAGTTCGGAGTTGTCGTAGGACATCTTTTCAAAATGCGGCACGTGCCAGCGCTCATCGACCGAGTAACGGTGGAACCCGCCGGCCAGATGGTCGTAAATCCCCCCGCGCGCCATGCCGGTCAAAGTCCTGGTGACAACCTCGCGGACTTTCTTGTCCCCGTTGACCTGACAGGTCTCCATCATCAGATCGAGCACAGCCGGGTGGGGGAACTTGGGCGCCCGCCCAAAACCGCCGTTGCGCTCGTCGAAGGCGGCCACCGCGCCCCGGAGCACGGCGTTGACCGCCGCCTGAGAATCGAAGCCCTTTCCACCGCCAGCCAACTGCTCCGATTTTTGCAGCGCCGCCGTCAGGCTGTCGGCGGACTTTTCAATGTCCTCGCGGTGCTTCTGGAAATTTTCCGCCACCCCGGCCAGTATGCGTTTGAAGCCGGGGCGCCCCATTTGGTCGGTCGGGGGAAAGTAAGTCCCGCCGAAAAACGGTTTGCCGCCGGGGGTCAGGAACGCGGTGAGCGGCCAGCCACCCTGCTGGGTTAAAGCGCTGACGGCGGACTGGTAGCGCGTGTCGATATCGGGCTTCTCGTCCCGGTCCACCTTGATGGCGACGAAGTGCCGGTTGATGAGCGCGGCAATCTCTTCGTTCTCGTAACTCTCGCGGTCCATGACGTGGCACCAGTGGCACCAGACCGCTCCGATATCGAGCAGGATGGGCTTCTGCTCCTTGCCGGCCTTCTCGAACGCCTCCGGCCCCCAGGGGAACCAGTCCACCGGCTGGTGGGCGGCGCTGCTGAGGTAAGCGCTGGGCTCGTGCTGCAAACGGTTCTTGCGGGATTCTGACAAAACTGCCCCTTCTCTTTTTGTATCTCTGTGCGCCTGCTTCTATGCGGCGGACTAGTTCGTGTTGCACCATCGCCAGAGTTCAGCCCACGGGCTTCCGCCCGTGGGTGATCCTGTTGATTAACCCTGTCACCTTGCACAGCCCAGAAGCGGCAGCCTGACCATCACAGGGCGGGTCAGGGTTTTAACCCTGACTTAAGGCTCCAGAAAAACAGGGGCTTTAGCCCCTGAGGTTCCTGAGGCCCCACGAAAAAAGTTACGCAATGAGTTCTAGTTCGGCTTGCCGCCGGTGAAATCATCCGGCTGCGAAGAATCGATCCGCTTGCGCCCGGCGAAGCCTTCGTGGCGGCCGTGCCAGTATTCAATGCGGCCCTCGCCCCGCTTCCAGCACAGATAGACCTGCTCATCGCCCCGGAGCGTAAGAAAGTCAATCAGTCCCGCCTCCAGGTCCTTCACCACGCAGCCGGTTTCGGTAATTCTGGCCAGCGCGTCCTGCATCACGCGGGCATAGCCGTCGCGCTCCAGCCGTTTGTCGGCCAGGTAGGAGTGCTGGGGGAGGATGCCGCCGTAGAGCAGGATACGGTTCTGCACCTGGGAAAACTCGTGCTCAATCAGGACGACGCGCTTGCGGTTGTCGATGACCTCGGTGATCCAGGTTTCGAGCTGCGGCAGGAGTTCTTCCGCCTCTTCC
>CAZPLZ010000293.1:0-1874 GCA_964587525.1 uncultured bacterium
GGTCCTTACCCTTGGTGTGCCCTGCTGGGCTCTCCGGCAAAAATTTCGGTGCCAGGCCCGACTGCGCAACCGTCAAATACACACCCTGTTGTTCGGGTATGCTCTTGCATCGGGCCTCACGCAGGGCCTGCACCGAGGCGAATCCCGCGAAACCAGCCTCGCGAAGCCCGGCGATGGTAGAAAAGTCGGCGATTATCCCACTAGAGCAAGTGTGACAAAAATGCGTAGGTCTCCAACCGTGATGCATCTGCGGACCCGGAGTTCGAGGGATTAGAGTATCCTCGTCCTTGGCAGAAGTTTTATACTGAGAAGGGAAATCCGTATTGGGCATGGAGGCTGCGGCGCTTGCCTAGAATTCATCCGGTTTTTCTGGGCTGTGTGATTTTTCTATATCCTGACCGAAAATCGGCTGAGGAGGGGGCAGATTTTGGCGGGACTGGGTTTCTTGCCAATGTTGACTGGAAGTCGTTTCCGCGCTCCGGACACATATACGCCGTTACCAACTCTCACATAATTCAAGACGGTTTCTCGGTAATACGGGTCAATCGGAAGGACGGGGGAATCGAGATTTGGGAATATGACGAGGTTGACTGGGAACCTGACCCCTCGGGCAGCGACCTTTCCGTGTTGCGTGTCGAGCCTACGGATGAACACGCTTGGTCATGTATCCCCGTTCACCTTCCGAAAGGTAAGGAAGAGCTCTGCTTTCTCACTGATGATATAATTCTTGATTACTCCATTGGCATCGGCGATGAGGTTTTTTCGCCCGGCAGATTGATTGATGTTTCAGGCAAGCAAAGAAATCGCCCCGTCGTTCAATTTGGGTGCATCTCCATGATGCCGCCTGAGAAAATTTTGGGCCAGGAAAGTTTACTGGTGGAGTTGCGTTCGCGGACTGGGTTTAGTGGTTCTCCCATATTTGTGTTTCTGCCTCCGACCGCTGAGCACATGCGGCCAAAAACGAGGAAGGAAATGCACTCGGATAGAATGTATGGCCCGTGGTTATTGGGAATGCGGTGGGGGCAGTTTCCGACGCGCGATCAGCTTGGAGACAAAGAAGGGCAAGAAGAATTGGCGAAATATGCATCAGGGATGGTAATGGCGATTCCGGCACAACGCATTGCACAGTTTTTGTTGAGCAACGAAAAACTCGCTCGTCAGCGACAGGATATTGAAGACCTAGCGCGCCGTCAGGGAATTAACGATGTCTTGCTTGAGAGTACGACCGCAAGACAGGAACCGTCCACCAAGGCGGATAACCCGTCACACAAAGAGGATTTCAGCCGTCTGCTATCCTCGGTAGCGACAGGGAAGCCACGAGACGATCAAACATAAGCGCAGGCTGCTTGCGCATGTTGTATCGGTACGAGAACTCCGCAACGTAGGTCCATAGGTGCTTTGACGACACGTGAACGTGGGTGCCCTTGATCGAATTCTTGAGGCGCGACCAGTAGCCCTCGATTGAATTCACGTGGTGAATGCCCTTAACCCATTCGTCGGCACTGTGGTTCACGCGCCCGTGCCTGTACGGCGCGTCCCTGAGCCTCGCGTAGCTATTGAATTCATCAGTGCTGATCGTACTGCCCCGGATGACGTTGTTGTAGATGAGGGGTTCTAGCGTACTGCGACGCAGGTTGGGAACGGGACCGGCGCGGACTGGCCCGTCGCGTTCCAACATACCGAACACGACCGTCTTGCCAGCGGCACCACGTCCGCGCTTGCCAGTCCATATCGCGGGGGCAGGGCGGGGGCAGGGCGGGGGCAGGACCAGGGCAGGACCGCCGTGGGCGCCATCGCGGCCCGCCGATGCCGCCGTCTCACCTTGACCGTCCGTCTACCCGAGGTAGGTGAGCGTCGTCATCATCCCCGCCGCC
>CAZPLZ010000294.1:0-1846 GCA_964587525.1 uncultured bacterium
CAAGGTGATGGCACGCTCGCTCAGCCGGGCTTCCTCCTGCGAGTAGGTGGCGAGGTACGTGATGGCCAACAACCCCCCGCTCAGCCACATGCGAGCCAGCAAATAGCGGCGCAGCCGGACGTGCTGTTTCCAGGCGCTGATCAGGGAGGCCAACTGCTGCGCCAAGGTGCGGCGCGGCTTGGCCCTGACAGGACGCTCGCGCAGGAAATAGAACCCGACGTTCCCAACGAGGAAAACAAGAAAGGACAACCCGAAAATCTTTCCATAGGCGGCAAACTCATCCTGGTCACCTGCAAACTGCCGGCTGGCCAGATAAGGCCCCAACAGGCCGACGAAGGTCCCGACCGCGAACAGGATCCCAAAAAACTTGCTCCGGACCGCCCCTGGCGTCAACCGGGAGAGGACGACAAAATATGCGGGAAGCAGGCCGCCGACGAGGACGCTTGAACACACGCTGAACCCGATCGCAGCGATCAGGAGCATCCCCGGAGGGAATACCGCTTTGCCCGCTCCAAACGCCAGCAGGGCCAGACCGAGATGTGGAAGAGCCGCGATGTAGTGCCAATGACCCAGAAACGACCCGAGGGATTTCCGGTGTGCGATCAGGGTGCTCACCATAAACACGAACAGGCCGGATCCCGTGGCCCGAAGGGTGGCCAGGGCTCCGATCAGCGTGGTGGAGGCGCCGAGCCGCAGCAGGAAATTGGGGATGACCGTGAACGGATGCGACAGCCATATCCCGAACGCCCAGGTGCACTCGAGGAAGAGGGCAAAACACACATTCCAAAGATATGGAAACCGGCGGAGAGACATGGAGATATCCTAGCCTGACGTATCCTATAGTCCTAGTATGTGCGGCCGATTTGCCCAATACACCACTCCAGATGAGATCGCCGAGCTGTATCAGCTCGGGGATGTTCCAGCCCTGACCCCGCGCTACAACATCGCCCCCACGGAATCCATCCTGGCACTTCGCGTCAGCCCAGAATCCGGCGATCGGGAGTTCGCCATGTTGCGCTGGGGACTCGTTCCCTCATGGGCGAAGGATCCCAAGATCGGCAACACAATGATCATCGCCCGCTCAGAGACGGTGGCGGTCAAACCGTCCTTTCGCACCGCCCTGACGAAACGACGGTGCCTCATCATCGCGGATGGCTTCTATGAATGGCAGCGCAACGTGAAGCCCTCCCGCCCCCATTACTTCGCCATGAAAGACCGCAAGCCGTTCGCCATCGCCGGATTGTGGGAGCGCTATCAACCTCCGCAAGGTGACACGATCCAGACCTGCGCTATCCTGACCACGGCGGCCAACACGTTGATGGCATCCATTCACGATCGGATGCCGGTCATCCTGAATCCGGCCGATCATGTCTTGTGGCTGGACCTAGCCATGCAGGACGTAGGTGCGCTTGCGCGCTTGTATCATCCCTTCCCGGAAGAATTCATGACCACCTATCCCGTTTCGGCCATCGTCAACAACCCTCGCAATGATCATCCTCAATGTGTGGAACCGTTGGCCGAAACTTCTAATCACGAGTCATAACAGGCGTTAACGGTTAGAGTACAATCAGGATCGCTGATGGCGCGCGACCGACGTCCGAATTTACTGTTGATCACCACGGACCAGCAGCGCTGGGACGCGCTGGCGCTCAACGGCAATCCCCTCCTACAGACGCCGAACCTGGACGCCATGGCCGCCGCGGGCGTGAACTTCACGCGGGCCTACACGACCACACCGAGCTGCATCGCCGCCCGCCGCACGATCCTGACGGGCCAACACGGCGCGACGCACAAATTGGTCGGATACCGGGACGGGGTGGAATTCTTCCCGGAATTCACGCTGCCG
>CAZPLZ010000295.1:0-1766 GCA_964587525.1 uncultured bacterium
CATGGATGAAATAAGACGTGACAACGCGCACCATGATTTCTCGAACAGGTTGAGGGATCTGTTGGGTGCACCGCCTATTCCAATTCCTGCAAACGTCAGTAGGGGGGTCCTTATTGGCATTGTGTTGGCAGCGACTCTCCTGCGAGGTTGTCGGCTCGACGAAATCCCTCCAGGGGTGTGGGTCGATGAGGCGATCGAGGCTCTGCAAGGAGTGGCACTGCGAACCGACGAACGACTGCCAAGCACTCCCCAGTTTCCATATCCTCGCTGGCCCCTCTGGTGCGGCACTGAGGCGTTCACCACTACACTCTTGGGCGACACCGTCTTGGCCATCCGGCTGCCGGCGGTCCTCGCCGGACTCGCCTCGGTCTTTCTGGCGTATCCAGTAGGCCGGTTGCTCTTTGGGGCCGCCGGCGGGCTTGCAGCAGCAGCATTCCTGGCGTTTTCCTTCTGGCACATCACCTTCAGCCGGTTCGCCATGCCAAGTATACTCGTCGTGGGAGAGACCTTAGCCGTGGCCTGGCTCCTGCTGCGGCCTGCCCCCGTAAGCTGGCGTGACGGAGCCGGGGCTGCGGCAATTTCTCTCGCGGCCTGCCTGGGGTATGCCGCGAGCTTGGTCACGCCGCTCCTGGCAGGTTTTCTGGTCCTGCTCAGGCTCCTGGCCAAGCCAGCTGGCCACAGAGAATACGGGCTCGGATGGGGGTTCGCCTCCGTGGGAATCGTGGGTGGCATCGTTCTTCTTTTTTTCCACCCGGAGAGCGTGCATCGAGCCATGGCGGTGGGAACGGACACTCCTTCACTCATTCCACAGGCAGTGAATTGTCTCTCACATTTTGTGGCATCAACTCCGGTCAGCTGGGGGTACTGGTACAACTTTCCGCCCGGTGCACCTCGGCTTGACCGAGTGGAGTTCATGCTCGTGCTTCTGGGTGCCATAGCGGTCATCTGCTCAAAAAAGGTTCCTGCTTGGCACCGGCTTGCGCTCTTGGGATGGGGAGGTCTCTCGCTGCTTCCAGAAGTCCTCCCTGGAGAAGGCATCCACCTGATGCGGGCGTTGCCTCAACTCGTCCCGGCCGCACTCCTGGCCGGAGCCGGCGTGGAAGCCATCATCCGGTTGGGTGGACGAGCCGGCATGGCTGCAGTCATCCTCGGGCTGGCGTTTGGTGGCGGACACACCGCGGTTCGGCTCTTTGAACGGTTCGCTAAAGACCCACGAGTCGCCAGTTGGTATTCCAGCATCGATGCCGAGGCGGCAGATCATCTTAAAGCGATCGCCAGGCAATCCCCGGTATTCCTCACCCCTGATCCAACCTATTTGGCCGCCCCGCTCCTACGGTTCCATCTGTTACCGGCGATGCGCAGTGGAGCCATCACTAGCACCGAGGAAGACTTGATCCAACCGGTCACTGAGAAAATCTTTAGAGAACCAATCATGCACCAGCCGATTCTCTTCCTGCTTCGATCCAGCAGGCCCCTGCGAGGACGCTCGCACCTTGGTCTAGTGAATATCGATGGGTTGCTAGCGAGCGGAAAGATGGAATTGCGATTGGGGAAATACGCGGCGGCGGAGAAACATTTCCGAGGTGTCTTAGCTTTGGCGCCAGATTCGGCCGCTACGCGTGGACAGCTCGGCCTAGCGTTAACCAGGCAAGGGAAATACCAGGAAGCTATTCCTCATCTTCAATATGTACTTCGATTTGCCCCTTGTGATCCACAGTACACGTCAGCCTTAGAGCTCGCACGCCGCCAGTAGGTTTATGAGTCTC
>CAZPLZ010000296.1:0-1666 GCA_964587525.1 uncultured bacterium
GCCCTCTCCCCCCCGAGGGGGGAGAGGGATCAAGGAAGAGAGGAGAGAGGGATTCTCTACGAGCCACGGCCGGTCCAGCATCTCCCGCACCGCGGTCCTCAGCGCCACGAGGTGCCCGGCAAGATTCCCGCTGTCCACCGACGAGATATACCGTGGCTCGAGGGGCCTAAGGCTCACCGTGTCATACCAGTTATAGAAATGGCCACGGAAGCGCTCCAGGTTGTTCATCGTTCCCAGTGTGGCTTCGAGCCGTTCGACCGTTTCTTGGGTGCCGGTCCACCCGAAGTCGCGAGCGGTGATCGTGGACAGCAGATACAATCCGAAGTTGGTGGGTGAGCTACGGTGAGCCGCGACCGGTTTGGGGTCTTCCTGAAAATTGTCGGGAGGGAGGGCGTGGTCCTCTGACGTGACAAACGTCTCGAAGAACCGCCAGGTCCGGCGCGCCGTCAAGCGAAACATCCGCGTGTCTTCCGCCTTCGGTGGCTTCGTCTTTCCCAGTGGTGAGGGAAGGCTGACCCAGCGGGCGATCAGGGGCGACAGCCCCCAGAGTGTGATCAGCGGCGCAGCGGCGAGCCATGCTTCCGGCCTTCCGAACGCCACGAGGCCACCCAGGGCGGCGGCGAGCGCCACGGCGCCACCCATGGGGATGGGGCCCGTTTTCGCCTGTGCCGCGGTCACCCATTCCAGCAGCTTGCGGCGGGTGATGTACAGGCGGACCAGTGTTCTCAGGATCGCATCGGTTTGAATCCAGGCCTGGTGGGCGAGTGAGGTGACCGTGAACGTCACATTCAAAACGGCGAGACGCAACTCGGGGCCGATAATGCGGAAGGAGCCGCGCTTCGACCTCCCGTGCCGCCAGGGGATCAGCTCCGTCAGAAACGGCATGAGCGGTGGGAACGCGATCGTCGCAAGCACAAACCCCGAGATGACCCACGGCGAGACTTCAGGGATCATCCACCCGGCCACCAACGTGAGCAAGATGGCCGGGGCCGACAATGTCCGCCGGAGATTGTCGAGCATCTTCCAGCGGCCGATCAATGGCACGCTCATGCGAACGGGACGGCCGCGCCCGCCGGGAGGGCTCCCAAGGATCCACGGAAGCAATTGCCAGTCGCCGCGTGTCCACCGGTGCTGGCGGGCCGAGGCGACCTCATAGTGCGATGGGTATTCCTCGAAGACTTCGATGTCGGTCACCAGCCCGGCGCGGGCGAAGATCCCCTCAAAGAGGTCATGACTTAACAGCGTATTCTCCGGCACCCGCCCTTCAAGGGCCGCCTCGAAGGCATCCACGTCGTAAATCCCCTTCCCCGTGTACGATCCCTCCCCAAAGAGGTCCTGGTAGACATCGGAGACCGCCGACGCGTACGTGTCGAGGCCGCCCGGACCCGACACGATGCGCTGAAAGAGCGATCCTTCGTGTCCGGTGGGAAACGACGGCGCGACCCTCGGCTGAAGCACGGCGTACCCCTCCGTGACCCGGCCGGCCCTCAAGTCGAACTTCGGCCGATTGAGGGGATGCGCCATCGTGCCGACCAACCGGGCGGCAGCTCCCCTCGGCAGCCGCGTATCGGCGTCGAGTGTGATCACGTACTTCACGCCTGGGGGCGCAACGGGGTCCCGGCCGTTGACCGGGACAAACGTGGTGTCCGTCGCTCCGCGGAGCAGG
>CAZPLZ010000297.1:0-1627 GCA_964587525.1 uncultured bacterium
CGGTCAACCGGTCCAGATCCACGAACCTCCATCCCAGCCGGCGGGCCAGCACCCTCCCCACCGTGGTCTTCCCGCACCCCATGAACCCAATCAGAATGATGTTGTTGCCCCGGGCCATGAATAGATTGTATCCCCCCTCACCCTACCCTCTGGGAGGGGACGTGGGAGGGGACATACTTGAAATATTGAAATTCCTCCCCCAGGGAATTTCAATATTTCAAGTACGTCCCCCCCTACGTTAGTAATCCTTGAGGGCTTTCAAGTAGGCGCGGAAATTGCGCTTCATCTCGAGCAAGCTGTCGCCGCCGAATTTTTCCTGAAAGACGCGGGCCAGCTCGATCGCCACCACGGCTTCCGCAACCACCGCGGCCGCCGGCACCATGCACACATCGGAGCGCTCGCGCAGGGCTTTCACCGGCTTCTTGGAGACCAGATCGACCGACGCCAGCGGGCGCATGAGGGTGGACACCGGTTTCACCGCCGCCCGCACCACCAGATCCTCGCCGTTGGTCATGCCGCCTTCCAGCCCGCCGGCCCGGTTGGTCTTCCGGTAAAAGCCACGGCCCGGGCTGTAATAAATTTCATCGTGGGCGCGCGATCCAAAGTCCCGCACCAGGGTAAACGCATCACCGATCGAAACGCCCTTGAACGCCTGAATGCTCATCACCGCACCAGCCAGCCGGCCGTCCAGCTTGCGATCCCAGTGCATGTGGCTGCCGAGTCCCGGCGGGAGGCCAGCCGCGCGCACCTCCACCACGCCGCCGATCGTATCTTTGTCCTTGATGGCACGCTCGATGAGGCGCACCTGCGCCCGGGCCGCCAGAGGGTCTGCGCACCGCACCGGGGAGTCCTCGCAGACGCGCCGCAGCGCCTTAATGGATGAAGGGAGCCGCCTGGCCGCAACGGGACCGATCGCGATGACATGACCGAGGAGATCCACCCCGAACTGGGTTAGCAACCGCTTGGCAAGTGCCCCCACGGCGACCCGCGCCGCCGTCTCCCGGGCGCTGGCCCGCTCCAGCACGTTGCGGATATCGTGCTGCCCGTACTTCAAAGCGCCCGGGAGATCCGCGTGGCCCGGCCGGGGCGTGGTAACGGGAGGAACGGGGGAAGAGGATTCGACCGCCATGATGCGTCCCCAGTTCACCCAATCCCGGTTTTGAATAATAAACGTGATAGGGCTTCCCAGCGTGTACCCCCCGCGCACGCCAGAGGTGATCTGCACCTCGTCTGATTCGATCCGCATGCGGCCGCCGCGCCCGTACCCCTGCTGGCGGCGCTTGAGGTCCACGTTGATGGCCGCAGCGGTCAGCGGCAAGCCAGCGGGACAGCCATCAACGACAGCAACCAGACACTGCCCGTGCGACTCCCCCCCAGTTAGATATCGGAGCAAGTGCTAGATTGCTTCTATGATGGTTGGGGTTAGGAAGAGCACCAGTTCCCGCGTGACCGTTATCGTTTTCTCTGATCTAAAAAGGGCGCCCCCGAGAAACCAAGGAAGATGGCCAAGGATAGGAACCCGGTTCACGCTCTTATCCACATCATCGGTGAGCATACCGCCGATGACGCCGGTCTGCCCATCTCGAATCAGCAGCCGGGTTCCCGCCGTTTGTGATGAGGTGCTGGG
>CAZPLZ010000298.1:0-1562 GCA_964587525.1 uncultured bacterium
GCTACTTCGACGGCGGGCCCGGTCATGGTGAGTTGCCAGTCGGGGCGGATGCCGATCTTGAGTTGACCGCCGGGCATTAAGACCGTCATGTTCGGGCCGAGCAAGTCCAGCTTATATCCTGCAATAGCCACGGCGCAGGCGCTGGAGCCGGACGCTTGAGTCTCTCCCGCGCCTCGCTCCCAGATAATCGCCTTCACCAGGTTCGGCCGTACCACGCGAGCGAACTGCACATTGGTGCGCTCGGGAAAGAGGGGGTGTCGCTCGATGAGCGGCCCCAGCCTGCGTAACCGGTCAGGGTTCAGCGTTTTCATGTAGAAAACCGCGTGGGGGTTGCCAACCGAGACCCCGGTGAACGTGAGTGTCGTCCCCCCCACACGCAGCCGCTCCCGGACAGCTTCCCGCCGCGGGCCCCGCATGGGCAGGGCGCGGCTGTCGAAGGTGGCTTTCCCCATATCCACCGTGATGAGACCGCCGGTGAACCGCGCCTGAATCATGCCGCCTGCGGTTTCGATTCTGTAGCGTTGCCGTCCGGGCAGACCGTAACGCTTGAGGTAGAGCGCGAAAATGCGAGCCCCATTCCCGCTCTTCTGAGCCTCGCTGCCGTTGGGGTTGAAGACCCGCATGCGCGCGTCCGCTTGAGCGCATGGCTCGTGGAGGAGGAGACCATCGCTCCCCACGCCAAGGTGGCGGTGGCAGAGGAGCCGGATTGCTCGTGGGGTCAAGGCGAACCTGAACCGCCTGGCCTTCAGCACGAGATAGTCATTCCCCAGGCCGTGTCCTTTGAAATAAAAATTCAAACGCATGCGTTAAGGTCTAGACGAGGATCGCCGAGGCGACGGTCAAATATAAGGAGATGGTGAAAAGATCGGTGCTGGTGGTGATGAACGGCCCGGTGGCGTTCGCCGGGTCCGCGCCGCAGCGCTTGAGCACGAAGGGGAACATGGCGCCCATCGTTGCCGCCACGGTCATGGACACGAACATGGCAAATCCCACCACGAGCGCGAAGTCTTTTGGCAGGATGCTGCCGTAGATCGCGTAGGCGGTGAATGCGGCCAGCACACCATACACAAGGCCCAGCACCACCCCGGCCCGGCACTCGCGCCAGGCGGTGCGCAGAAACCACGCTTCTTGGATTTCTCCGGTGGCGAGCCCGCGCACCACGATGGTGGAGGACTGGGTGCCCACGTTGCCGCCCATCGCGGCGATGATGGGGATGAATGAGGCTAGCGCCAGCCATTGCTGGAGCATCTCCTCGAAGTTTCGAATGATCACACTGACGAGAGCGCCGCCCGCGACCGTGACCAGGAGCCAGGGCATTCGCAGACGGACAATATGGAAGACCGAGCGGCTCTGAAGTTCATCCGCGCTGGTCCCGGCCAGTTTGGCGATGTCCTCTGACGCCTCTTTTTTGATGACGTCCATGATGTCGTCGGCCGTGAGGGTCCCGATCAGATGCCCGGCATCGTCCACGACGGGTGCAGCGGAGAGTCCGAACCGGTCAAACAGCCGGGCCGCCTCCTCCTGATCCGCGTGGGCCGGGAGCTTGATGAGCTCGCATGGGA
>CAZPLZ010000299.1:0-1556 GCA_964587525.1 uncultured bacterium
GCAGCCGCCTCGGCCAGGGCGTCCGGTTTGATGCCAAGCAGGTCCCGGGCGCCACTCTTCACCAGGCACAGGTGCTCGGCCCCCACCTTCCCCAACCCATGTTGTGCCGTGCAGTTGAACAGCCAATGAAACTTCGACCCAGCCAGCCCGCTGAACGTTTCCGGATGCACGGGCCGGTCCATCCATAAGTGGACCGAGACGATTGGTGAAGGCTGGAACCGGCTCGCCGCGCCGGCCAGCGGCGCCAACGCTGGAATAGAAGAGATCAGCGGCACCAGATCCCACGGTGGCACGGCGCACACCACCGCATCCGCCTCCATCTCGCTGCCATCGGCCAGCTTGACGCCTGCGACGGTTCCGTCGGCCCCGGCCAGGATCCTGGAGGCCCAAACACCAGGCCGCACTTGGCCTCCGGCCTCCTCGATCTGGCGGCGCGCCTCACCGGCGTACGTATCCCCCAGACCCGTGGCAGCAAACCCGATCACACTGCCCTTATTGCCGGCCCGCATCAGCTCCCGCAATGTGACCACCAGCGGTAGTGCCGATGCCACCTCCGGCAGTTCGTTGATTGCCGCAATAGCCAGCGGTTCCAGGACAAATTCCCTTATCGGCGCGGGGACACCCAATATTGAGATCCATTGACGGACGGTCAGCCGGTCCAACTCCACGGTGGGCCGGCATGCGCGGGACAGCCGCAGCAGCCGGAGTTTCTCCACAAACGTCATCCCTTTCATGGTCCACAGCCCGCCCAGCAAGTGAAGTGGCGCCGGAAGTTTTAAAGCACGGAACGCCAATCGCTCTCCGCCCGCCCGGCGGTACGGCACTTCAAGCCGCGGCTGGAACTTCACCCGCCCCTGGGTGCCAAGCTTGGTAAACCAGGTCAGGGTAGCCCGGTAGCAGCCCATAAAGATGTGCTGGCCGGTGTCGAGGGGTTCACCAGTTTCCTCATCCGGCGCCGACCCCGCGCGCCCCCCCAGAATAGATTTGCGCTCCAGGACGATGGTTTCCAGGCCGGCCCGGCTGAGGTGCCAGGCGGCCGAGAGTCCCGCCAGCCCGCCACCGATGACGACAACCCTGCGCTTAATCAATTCGTCCCCGCCCACCTGCCAAAAATCTCAATGTGACAAGACCTTTCATGTATTGACCAATCGACATTTGGGATCATCTCTGCGGGAGGTCATCGCGTTTCTTTCGGAACGACTTTCACAACCCGGGCCTGTTCGTTCGCCACGATCCGGATGATATAAGTGAAATCAAGGGAGGCGGGGATTCCATAATTCAACATGCCATCCCACTCCACGGTGTACACCCCAGGTTTCACGATCCCCGGTTCCACAAGTTTGAGGAGAGTGAACCTCGCTTCTCTATCAAGCAGGGTCGCCGCAAAGGTGGACTCCAACTGGACCTCAACCTTGATCTGCGCCTTTTCACCACACGGTGGACAGAAGTAGATGATTTCTTCTTCTCGTTTTGGTGCTGCCGCCACCGATGGACGAATGGTCTCTTTCTTCTTTGCCTTCGGAGCCAGCCCCACGGTCAGTGAGATGGCATGCTGG
>CAZPLZ010000300.1:0-1553 GCA_964587525.1 uncultured bacterium
CCCAGGTAGATAGCCCGGGTCAGGCTGGCATCCCGTTCAACATGGCGGATGATGTGCGGGGTGAGCAGCACCAGAAACTCGGTTGCGCGGGTGCTGGTCGTTTTGCGCGAGAACAACCGGCCCAGCAGCGGAATCGACCCCAGCACCGGCAGGCCGGTCCGCGACGGAGTGCTCTCGTGCCCGCGCAACCCGGCCAGCACCAGCGACTCGCCCGCTTTCAGCCGCACCTGTTGTTCCATCATACGTTTGGCCAGGATGGGGATGGAGTTCACGCTCTGGCCCGCCAGCCGCGTGGTCTCAATCGTAACTTTCATGCTGACTTCGCGGTGGCCGTGTACGCGCGGAAGCACGGTCAGCTTCAGCCCCAAATCTTCATACTGGATGGCGGGCACGGGCGGGCGGAAAAGCCCCTGGTCGATAAGGTCCTGCACCACCTGCGGAATAAAAATGGAAGAAAAAGTCGTGAACGCCACCGGAAACCGCTCTCCGGCAAAGAAGGTGGCTTCTTCTCCGCCGTTGCTGCGCAGGGTGACACGGCGCAGGTTCTTCGTAAGGCTCAGGAACTCAGAGAAAGTAACGCTCGTGCCCGGGAGGTTGACCAGGTATTGACTGCGCCCGCCTCCGATTCCCACGAAGCCGATTCCCTCCGCGAGGTCAAACCGGTCGCTGAGCAGCACCGCCGGCAACACCCCCTGGTCCACCAGTCTTTGCACCGCCCGCAGGAATTCCAGGGCGTTGTCGGTAGGCAGGATGCCCGCGCCCACATGGACCAGTACCGCCAGGTCGGGCGGGAGTATCCCCAGACTGCGCGCCTGGTTCGAATCGATCTCCAGCACCAGCACGTCCACGACCACCTGGCTCCGTTGGACGGTCCACTGTTCCATCAGGGTAGCCGCGATTTCCAGCCGGTGCTTGGTGTCGCGCAGGATGACGGAACTGGTGCGGAGGTCCTGCGCCATGTAGCGGGGCTCGATCATCTCCTGGAGCAGGCGCAGCACCTCGGTCTGCTCTTCGTGGGTGTAGCCCTGGAAGGTGAAGGTTTGCAGGAACTGCTGCTCATACCGCGTGCGGTTCTCGGGCGTGTCATCCAGAATCAGGATGCTGCCGTCTTCCTGCCGCAACCAGAAAGCGCCGGCCAGCGCGGTGGCGGCCTGCAGGGCGGACTCCAGGTCGGCCTCCTTCATCCGCAGGCGCAAACGGCCCCGCCGGATGGCGCTGCCCATTCGAATCGTGACCTTGTACCGCCGCGCCAACCGCTGGAAGATCTGCTGGGCGGTGCCGCTCAGGTTGAGCGGATAGACCGCTTGCCGGGTGGTATCCGTTGCCGGCATTTCCGCCGGGGCAGGGAGCGCCACCGCAAACAGCAGCGGAAGAGAGAGCAGTACTGTGCGTACCCCACGCATAAGTCAAACAATTGTAACACCGTTCGGAGAAGCGCCGTGGAATTCGCGATCCTGTCCTAATTTAATGTTTCCACGACGGCATACTTTTTTGACACCGAGCCCGCCGCGGCGGGTGCCTTTGGCCCAACAGCGCCCGTCAGGTTTCCCGTT
>CAZPLZ010000301.1:0-1550 GCA_964587525.1 uncultured bacterium
CCAGCCATCCGCAGCAGCGCCAGACGGACGACGGCGGCTTCCATCTGCGCTTCCAGGGCCTCGTCGGTGGGGTTGGTGGGCCAGGTAAACGGCGAAAGGAAGAGCACGCCGCGGACGTAGCTGGCGCCGGCCAGGCGCCCGGCCTGTTGGGGGCCGAGTTGCAAATCGAGTTCGCGCTGGGTGTGGACGATGGCGAGGTTAATTACCTCGACCGGGTTCAGCGCGTCGGCCACCGGCTTGACCCGAAAGACCAGGTCGCGCAGCCGCTCGGCCACCGCCGCGTCGTCCGGGTGGTCGTAGGTGACGTTGACCGTGCCGCTGGTGCCCGGCTCAATCTGGCGCACCTGCGCCGCCGCTCCTGCCGCTATCGACAACACCAGCACACCTGCCAAAACGGGATTTCGCATGAGCATCCTTTGGCCTACCCTACCCTGTGATATTATCCGGTTTAGATTCGCGCGTCAGCCCCTAAGTGTCCTGGGGCTTTAGGGCGCGCCGCGAGGACTGGACTCTATGCCCTGGGATGCGCTCAGCCTGGCCTTGGGGGCCTCCTTCGCCTCCGGACTCAACCTCTACGCCACCTGTGCGACTCTCGGTCTGTTGCAGCGGTTCGGTGTGGTGCAACTCCCCGCCGGACTGGAAGTGCTGGCCCACCCGGCAGTGCTGGGACTTGCCATCTTTCTTTACCTGGTGGAATTCTTTGCCGACAAGATCCCCTACGTGGACAATCTGTGGGACGCCGTTCACACTTTCATTCGGCCCACGGCGGCCGCGGTGCTGGCCTTCAGCGCCATGGGGGAGGTCCCCGAGGCGTGGCGGTGGGGCGCGAGTCTGCTGGCCGGCGGGATTGCGCTCACCTCGCACGGGACCAAAGCCACCACCCGGGTAGCGGTCAACGCCAGCCCGGAACCGTTCAACAACTGGCTGCTGAGCCTGCTGGAAGACGGGCTGGCCATCTTTCTGGCCTGGATGGCGGCGGCCCACCCCTACCTCACGCTGGGGATTGTGCTGGTGCTGCTCGTCCTCTGTGTGCTGGTGCTGGTAACCCTGTTCCGGTTTTTCCGGTTCGCCTTCAACAAAATCTTCCGCCGGGGAGCGCAACCCACTCCCCCGGCCCCAGCATAAGGCTGGGACGCCTGATGCCGGAAATTACTCCAGAAATGCTGCTGATGGGGGTGGTCTGGTACGTGGTCTTTTTGCTGTCCCTTACCTGCCACGAAGGCGCGCACGCCTGGGCCGCGCTGCTGGGCGGCGACATCACCGCGTATGAAGCCGGACAGGTTACGCTCAGCCCCTTTCCCCACATGCAGCGCGAACCGTTTGGGACGATTCTCGTCCCGCTGGCTTCCTATGCGATGGCAGGCTGGATGATGGGGTGGGCGAGCGCGCCCTATGACCCCCTCTGGGCGGAACGCTACCCGCGCCGCGCCGCCTGGATGGCCGCCGCCGGTCCGGGGGCCAACCTGACACTGACTATCATTGCCGCCGCGGGCATCCGCCTGGGGGTTTGGCTGGGCGTGTTCTACTCGCCCGATACCATTACCTTCCCG
>CAZPLZ010000302.1:0-1514 GCA_964587525.1 uncultured bacterium
AGGGAAGCGGGACATTCACTCCCGAGGTGGCGATTGAACATCCGGCCGCTCTCAGGGAGTTGCACGAGGAGTTTCTCAGGGCTGGATCACAGGTGCTCCAGGCGCTCACGTTTTTCGCGACCCGCGCCAAGCTGGAGCGCGCCGGATACGGGAAGGAAACCGAGGCCATCAACCGGGCGGCCGTGAAGATCGCGCGGGATGTGGCGGGGGACCAGGTGCTGGTGGCGGGTTCGGTGTCCAGGACGCAGCTCTTCGAGCGGGAGGGGCCTTCGGCCTCTCAGGTGCGGGGATTGTTCAAGGAACAGATTGCCTTTCTTGCAGATGCGAAGGTGAATTTTCTCATCCTCGAGACATTTTTCCGGGTGGACGAGATGCGCCTCGCCCTGGAGGAGGCGGGCCGGAACGGACTGCCCGTTATCGCCACGATGAGCCTGAGGCCCTCAACGGCTCAGTCTTCTGATGGCGTCCCGGTGGCGGAGTGCGCCCGCATCCTGGCCGGTGAGGGCGCGCGGGCGGTGGGGGTCAACTGCGAGCAGGAACCGGCGCGCATGCTTCCGGTCCTCAGGGAATTACGCAAAGGGCTTCCCGCGGGCGTGTACCTGGCGGCCCAGCCGGCAGCCTTTCGGACGTCCGAGGAGCGGCCGTACTTCACCGGGATGCCGGAGTTCCCCAACGATCTGGAGTCCATCCAAGTTCCCCGCAGCGCCTTCACCACGTTCGCGCGGGAGGCGAGGGCCGAAGGCGTCCGGTATCTGGGTGGCTGCTGCGGGTGCAACGCGGCGTACATCAAGGCGCTGGCCCGGGGATTGGCGGGCGCATGACCAACGCTGTCGGGACTTACAACTCCGGACTATTTGACAGCCAGCATGCGTTGTTGGTTGCTCGCGATAAAGCTGTTGTAGCAGGGTTATCTTGGGCGGCCAGTTGGCTTGAATACGTGTTAAGAAATTTCGACGAGCAGATTTAAATTGGTGGTAATGTGCTCGAATCCTTTGTAAACTCTAAATAGAGTCGGCTAAAGATATCTAATGTGACAATTTTCAGTGTGCAAACTCGTCGATTAGCAGGTTGCCTGATAGCATGGGTATTTGTCGGCCTCACGGGCTCTGTATCTGTAAAGGCTTCTTGCCCACCTTCACTTACTTGGTCGCGTACATACAACAGTCCCGCGAATGCCTGGGATGAAGCCACGACAGTGGCAGTGGATCTGAGCGGGAACGTCGTCGTAGCGGGCTTTGAAGAACGGGACGATCTCGGCCAGGATCGCAACTGGCTCATCCAAAAGTACGACACCACGGGGAATCTGCTTTGGAGCCGCACCTACAGCTCCAATGTTGCCGGAGGAACGGATGACCGCGCAAATGGAGTTGCAGTTGATGGGAGCGGAAACATCATTGTGGTTGGACATGGAAACGACAATAACAAATTGCACTGGCTGATTAGAAAATACGACAGCACTGGCGGCTTGCTTTGGAGCCGTTCAACTCTGGGGAGCTCAAGCCAGTTTCCTGAAG